>CAZIVV010000085.1:0-3064 GCA_964542775.1 uncultured Desulfomonile sp. | reverse complement strand
GTCAACACCGGTGAAGTGATAGTCGGCAACATAGGTTCTGAGAGACGGACCAAATACGGGGCCGTCGGGTCCCAGGTCAACTTTACGGGTAGAGTGGAATCCTTCACCGTGGGGGGGCAGATTCTCATCAGCGAGGCGACGTACATATCGCTTTCGGAGAAACTGGAGATCAAAGACGTCGTCGAAGTTGAGATGAAGGGTGTGCCGGGCAAGGTAAAACTCTATGACGTGAAGGCAATCAAGGGAACGCATGCGGCCAAGGCCCCGGATAGAGATGAAACTCTGGTTCAGTTGACCCAAGTTGTCACTCTTTCGGTCTTCGGGATGGATCAGAAGATTCTCACAGGGACCGGCAGATCGGCAGTTATGACCCACGCCTCCATGATGTCGGCCAAAGTGATATTCTTTGAAGATGTCGCCAAGTGGGAAGACCTGCGGATGCTCTGTAACCCCGAATCATCGGCAGAATTGGACGCCGAGATCTATGGGAAGATAATCTCCGTCACACCGCTCGAAAATGGACATGAAGCGCTGGTTCGTTTTACGTCCGTTTCAGCAAAAGCCTACCGAATGCTCAGAGAATCGCTTCTTCCAAGCCCTGAACAATAGGCAGTGTTGTCTGAGCAACAAAAAGCCCTGATGACCTTTTTCGACATTTCACTGCCGAATATACGTCTTGACATGAATGCCACTAACACTCAAAAAATGGATCGTCGAACAGAATTTCTGAATCCATAACCAACTGAATCTATTTAACTAAACGTTGAGACACTATTGATATTGTTTAATTTTCATGAACTACGTGTGGGCCTGAGCTGACAACATGGCTCTTGTGAAATTGACACTACTTTTATGTTGAAATAGTTGTTTCCTTTGGTTAGTTTGTAGGATCGCAAGATACGTTCAATGTCGTCAGTGTGCAAGATTAGAGGAATTTGCAAATGCGCAAAATGTTGCTGGCATTTGTATTATGCATATTGTCAATCCCAAGCGGGTTGATGGGGCAATCATGGATTCCGGGAATACCTGGCAATGAATCATGTTCGGTAGACAGCAGGCCTGTCACGGGAATGTTGAGTTCCTCTGACAATCTGGGCTTCACCTTTCCGAAGGTGCTACTAAATACCTATTTTCAAGTGGGTTATCAGTTAAACGCAGTAAATATGGGCATTCCTGTAAACGTGGAATTTGATCCGATTCCCAACGATCCGATTGCCCACCTTGCTATAGGCACTTCGGATGTCTCCCTCAAGAATTTCAACTTCTGGACAGGAACAATTGGTCTGAATGCCATAATCAGTCGAGACCTCACCATTTTTGGTTCGGCCGGTGGCTTTCTTCCTGGTTCATTCAGGGAAGTTGGAAAGTTGCCATTTTCTCTAGGGCCGTTTGGATTTGCACCGGAAATAGATTTTACAGGTTCAAACCTGGAATGTTGGACAATACAATGTGGAGTTTCATTGGGTAACTGGGGAGGTGGTTCGCTATTGTTAAGCAGCCTCTGGCAATATACATCCATGCGCTATGATGATATGACCATTTTGGGACGTCCAGGGAATCCTACCGCCACGCAGGATTTTCTTATGAAAAACTGGGCTCCTTTCATTGGACTTCAGTACATGGAAGCCGGCCTCTGCAGGGCAGCAGTGATCTACAGCCCACTTATGACTTCTTCAGGACGCCTGGACTGTAGGACGATCACACCGATAATGTCTGATTTGAGTTATAATCTGAATCAGCCCGGATACCTTGTTTCTGCGACGGGAGAATTTTTTCTGCCAATGAAATCCCCTGCTTCCCTAAGCCTTTGGTTTATCGGCGCTATGTCCTCGCTGAAGGGCAATTCAGATGTAGGGTTTGTTGCCGGTAACATCACCAGAACCGGAGTAGTCTCCGATCTCACCATGACTCAATATTCCCTCGGAGGAGGTCTCAACGCAGCGATAACTTTCTGAACCATCGTGGATGTGTTGGACTAAGCTCCATTTCAGAAACCATGACTAACCGGCAGTGTTCCGGTGGCCGTCATGAAGTAACCCAGATGATCTTTTGAAAGGCTCGAAACAGGATTAAATCACGCTCCATTTCACTGGAACTTTTACACTTGATCTTACACTCGTTTTAGAAAATGATCATGATTAACTGTTCAGGAAGATTGTTTCCTGTCAGGATCAATCTTGTTTTGTTACATGTCATTCGAAACTTAGAGAGGGATTCATATGCTGGCCAGGCTTACTTGTTTGGTGACCATAGTTTGGGCGCTAATTGTGCTTTTTGGACCGCCAGGCTCACTTTGCGCATCAGAGATAGGCCACATGGACGCCATATTCTTTAATGGCAATTTCGTCACCATGGACAAAGCGGGCACAAGGGTTTCAGCTGTGGCTGTGAAGGACGGTAAGATAGCCGCGTTGGGTCAAACTGACGACATAAAGAAGCTTGGGGGTTCCTCTACAAAGATGATCGATCTGGAGGGGAAGACTGCCTTGCCTGGGTTAATTGACGCTCACTGCCACCCCATGGAGACTGTTTACTTGAAGAAAGACTGGGTGGATTGCCGATATCCCGGGACAAAGACAGTGAGTCAGGCTCTCTCTAACATAGCGTCATGGATCAAAAACACTCCAAAGGGCAAATGGGTTTTCGTTGCGTGTGTTTCTGCCAGCGAGAATAAATTTGCCGATAAACGGTTGCCCAAAAAGGCTGAACTGGATGTTGTCTCTCCTGACAATCCTTTGTTGTTGGCTAATGGGGCCCATCTGGCCATAGCCAACTCCAGGGCCCTGGAAATCCTTGGGGTAAAAAAAGGTATGACGAAACTGCCACGGGGAGGATCTGTAGTGTTGGACAGCAACGGTGAGCCTACAGGGGCTTTGGCGGATGCCCAGGCTGATGTTCCTGATGAACCAACTCTAACAGAACTGGAGCGTTACTACACCTCTGGCATCCAGACATTCTGGAATGAGCACGGTTTTACCTCACTCATGGCGATTACTCCAGCCAAGGTCCTGCCCGTTTTACAGGCTGTAGCCAAGTCCGGGCATTTGCCGTCGATAAGGTTTTC
>CAZIVV010000084.1:0-30176 GCA_964542775.1 uncultured Desulfomonile sp. | reverse complement strand
TACTTGGAGCGACCAGGTCCTCAGCCATCCGTCCCTGCTTGTTGGCGATACGCCCCATCTCGAGGTTGTGTTGTCGCCTCTCCTCCCTCATCTCGTCTTTAAATTCTCTCATTTCCTTTTGAAACCTGGCAAATTCGCGATCGGACTTTTCTTGCATCTTATTCATATCCGCCCGGAATTTGGCAGATTCCCTATCTGACTTATCCTGCATTTCCCTGATTTCGCGTGAATTTTCAGCCATCTGGCGGGAAGTTTCCGCTACGATTTCCTTGAGATCTGCCATACTTATTTCGAGAGATGTGATTCGTGGTTCCATGAAAGGATTACTCATTGTTGAAAGCCCCCCGATGGTTACAAAAACAATTATCAACTAATCCGATTATAGGGGTTCATCTCTGACAAGTCAAAACGCATTCGAGGTAAAAGGCCCCACATAGCCTATTAACAAAAACTTTTTTCGGCATCAGGATGCAGGTCCTCCAAAGCCTGAATAAGTCTCACGCTTACATTCAGTAAGATATTGTAATTGGAGTCTGTGTGTGCGGGATAGTGTTGGTAACTACTTGAGGAGACTGGAATTTAGTTACAACTAACTTATTTCAGTCAAGTCAGTAAAAAAAAATTGTTGATTTTTCCTGAGGGATCAACAATCATAGGGCCACAAGTTGGTAACTTTTTGCTCTGACGGGGGGCAAGAGCGTCATGTCATGGACTTTGCAGCCATTCGGTAAAGTTTCTTCATCTCAGAAAAACCATTCAGATTCAGTGGGGCTATCAGGGTGTGATCCGCATGGGGTCAGCGACTCGTATGCTGATTCTTCGGCCGTGATACAGGCGTTAAATCTTGGTAAATCCTATAGACTCTGGATGAATCCACAAGATCGCCTGAAGCAGCCAATACGTTCAATGCTGTCACGGTGGCTACCTTTGGAAGACAGGCCTTATTTCAGGGAATTCTGGGCTCTCAGGGATGTTACGTTACAGGTTAACAGGGGTGAAACAGTAGGTGTAGTCGGTCGTAACGGTTCCGGCAAGAGCACCCTGTTACAACTCCTGTGCGGTACTATTTCACCGACTGAAGGGTCCTGTCATACAAGCGGACGGATAGCGGCTCTACTGGAGCTTGGTTCGGGTTTCAATCCAGAATTTACCGGCCATGACAATGTTTACATGAATGCGTCAATACTGGGATTATCTGAAAATGAAATTAGAGAGCTCTACACCTCAATACTGGAATTCGCTGATATAGGCGATTTTATACATCAGCCGGTAAAGACCTATTCTAGTGGAATGTATGTGCGACTGGCGTTTGCCGTAGCTGTAAGCGTTCAGCCGGATGTTCTACTGGTTGATGAGGCTCTGGCTGTAGGTGATGTAAAATTCCAGGCAAAATGTTTCCGAAAATTCGAAGAGATTGTTGATCGTGGAACAACGATCCTGTTTGTGACTCATTCCGTTGAAGATATTACCCGCCGTTGCTCGCGAGCCATCCTGCTGGATAGAGGCAATATTCTCGCCACTGGTCATCCCGGAGATGTGGTCAATCTTTATATGGAACTGATGTTCGGCACGCCCGATAGTCCCCAGAATTTAGTGAATGCGGGAGGGCGCCGTTCATCCAATGTTCCAGGAATTTTAACGGATTTGGACGGTCGCGGATTCGAAGACCGGGCCGGCTACAACAGGCATGAATTTCGCTGGGGAAACCGTGAGGCGGAGATACTGGATTTCATGATTTACAGCGATGGATCCGGCCACAAGAATGTCATCAGATCCGGTATCAAAATTTTCCTGGCGCTTACAGTAGTATTTCACAAATCCTTCTCATTTCCTATTTACGGCCTGACAATCAAGACCCCGGATGGCGTGATAGTTTATGGCAGTAATTCGCGTGATTTACGGGGTGGTCCTCTAAAGAAGCCGGTTGAGGCTGGTGAAATGACAAAGGTGGTCATGGTTTTGAATCAAAACCTTGGGTCCGGTGACTATATGATGTCGGTCGGGGTAGCGGTTGACATTCTGGGCGAAATTATCCCCCTGGATAGACGGTATGACTCAATACACATAGTTGTAGAAAATCCTGGTTGCCAGTCGGTTGGCCTGGCGGATTTTGGAATGGCGGTAGAGTTGTTGCAATGAATCCGGATTACTTTTACGACGGCAATAATTTATTTTGGCGCAGAGCGGATTTCGGAGGGATTGACTACTCAGACGGTGTTGACGAAGAGAACCGCCTGTATGAGCTGATAAGGAACGCCACCGACAAAAGTGTCTTTTCCGAAGAATTGTTTCAGGGAATCGGTGACTGGTCTTCAGAATATCATTTGAGTCGTTCCCGGCACTGTCTGGTGCGTCCATTAAATATCAAGCCGGGAGCAAAAGTCCTGGAACTCGGATGCGGATGTGGAGCCATTACCCGTTATCTCGGAGAAACAGGGGCTCAGGTCGTCGCAGTGGAAGGAGGAAGAAAGCGAGCCCGGATTACAGCTGAGCGATGCAAGGATTTGCCGAACGTCAGAGTTTACCTCGAGGATCTTTTAGAATTTCAAATTGCAGAAAAGTTCGACTGGGTTCTGCTGGTAGGCGTCCTGGAATACGCTAGTCTTTATTGCAGAGATCCAAATCCGATGCAGAAATATTTGAAAATTGCTTCCCATCATTTGTCTTACAAAGGAAAACTGGTGGTCGCCATTGAGAACAGACTTGGACTGAAATATTTCAATGGATGCTCTGAAGACCATGTAGGTGTGCCTTTTTACGGTTTGCAGGATCTGTATACAGACAAAACTCCAAAGACTCCTGGTAAGTGTGAGCTTTCCGGAGAATTAGGAATGGCAGGCTTTAGCAGGCAATCATTCTATTATCCTTTTCCAGACTACAAACTGCCTTCCACTATCATACATGAATCCGCCTTCCGGATACGGGATTTTAACATACCGGATTTACTGTTGAGATACCCGGGAAGAGATTACTCTGGATCACCTTACCGTTTGTTTAATGAGGCGCTGGTTTTACGGTCACTGCACAAGAACGGGCTATTGCAGCAATTCAGCAATTCATTCCTCATAATGGCCCGGAAGTACGACCAGCCCTTGCCAGAATCTCGCCAGATTGCATGGAGTTTTGCGGTTCAAAGACGACCTGAATTCGCGACAGAAACAGCCATTTCCAGGGCCGACAGCAGTATCCTGGTGGAGAAAAACCGGCTTTTCAAAAATTATCCGTCTGTTAAGCGCAAATTTCAAAACATGTCCTTAGCCCTGGAACCGGAAAAATCGGAATATGTCTGTGGCGATCTCCTTTATTGGCGTTTCATAAAGGTCAGTCATTCCAGAGGATCTGCCGACGAAATGGCCAGAGCATTGGCGCCATGGTTTGATCTCTTGTTAGACCGGTCTGATGTGGGCAGTCTGCAGGAATCGACTGATCGAACTGAGCCTACGGATCTGTCAGAGTTGACAATAGATGGAGCCCTCGTGGATTGTGTCCCTTTTAATTTGATCGAGAATTCCCGTGGGCTTCACATCATAGACAACGAATGGCGACTTGATGGTCGTTTGCCGCTAGGTTTTGTGGTTACAAGAGGTGTACTGGGGTGCGTGCTGGGAGTATTCACGTCGTCTGTGTCAGAAACTGTGGGCGAGTTAGTCAGGTCTCTTTGTAACCTGAAAAACTTCAGTGTGCGGGCGGGGGATGTCAATGGCTGGCTGCGGCAAGAACAACTGTTTCAAAGAGTGGTAACGGGAAAGAATACTCCGGAATCCATATTCTCGGAAGGAAATTACATTGATGCAATAGATGAACTGCATAAATGTAAGGGAAGACTGGATCTACTGGATAATATGGCCTCAAACAATCTTGAGGATCGGGAATCCAGGATTGATGAGTGCCTGACCTATCATGGCGTATCACAGGTCATAGACCCGATAGAAATCCAGTTGTCGGAATCGTTTGAACAGCCTGACGAATCTGAAATTGAGGATAGCCGCATTAGTTCTCGAATATCAAAAGACTTTGACCGGGGGCATGAAATGCTTTCTGGGTCCTGAGCCGGAATATGTTTCATGGAGAGATCTCTCTCCACTTATATGAGGTCAGAACCAACCTGGTTTTTGAAGATAGATTATACTAAGACCTGATTTCAGGCGGGGGGATAGATGGAAACTTCTACAGTGGAGGATCGCGCGAGGATCGCCGAAGAAGACTATGTCAGTCTTGCGAGGGCCCTGGAGGAAAAGGAGAAAACTCTCCAGGAAATTTATGGCTCGGTGTCATGGAACATCACCATTCCAGTTAGGATCTTCGGGACATCAATCCGGAAATTATTTGGAGGCAGTCGTTGGTTATCACTTTCCGGGTTTTGGATTCGGTCCCTGACTATCGGAATTCTAAAATCATTAAGCTTTTGTAAAAGAGAAGAGTCTGTCTATATCCGGGAACCTGGCAATGGCCCGTGGGCTTCAGGCGTGGACATTCACCCAGGTTTTCAGGGCGCAGCTTTCCAGAGAATCCTTGAATTGGCTAAAAAATTCGCAAGGATGACCCCTGGTCCGGTCAGGTCCGCGCTCAGGCAATCATACTACGGACTGGTTTGTAATGTTTTTCCAGGAAGCAGCACGGCTCAGGCATGGCAGGATTTTCAAAGGGGCTCGCAACTTCAGTCATCTCGGGCAGAAATTCTGTTTGATTCCGAAAAAGAAGGTTCATGTGATTCTTCTTCAACACTTTGCGAGATTGTTCCGATCGGAGAAAGGGGTATTGACATATTTGTGTTCCCGATAATTGACTGGAACTTCAGGATTCAGCGGCCACAACACATATCTGAGGGACTAGGTCAAAAGGGTTACCGTGTTTTCTACCTATCGACAATTTTTTCTAATTCCGATAATCCGGGTTTTAAAATAATTGAATCACCATGTCCTAATGTTTACATCTGCCAGGTTTCATGTCCGGATCCGCATCCTGTCATTTATTCAGGCCAGTTTAATCCCGGACAGGCTGACTGGGTATGTGACGCTTTTGACTGCTTTCTGAAAAGCTTGGGGAATAATCCTTCCGTGGCCGTAGTGCAGTTTCCGTTCTGGGTCAGCGTGTTGCGTCGCTTTGGGAAACTGAACATCATTTATGACTGCATTGATTTTCACGAGGGATTTTCGAACATCGGCAAATCATTGCCTGAGATGGAGAGAGAGTTGCTATCGATTGCAGACTCGGTGACAACTACGTCTGAAAGGCTTTCCAGCCATTTAGAAAACTTCAGTTCTAATGTTGTCATAAGAAACGCAGCTGACTTTGATTTCTTTTCTGTACGTCCTGAAAAAGTATTATCCCGTACTGACAGACCGGTTGTAGGCTACATCGGCGCAATTTCGGAATGGTTTGATTCAGACCTGATTTGTCAGGCGGCTTCGGAGAATCCGGAGTGGGACTTTGTGCTGGTCGGGTCTTATGCCCATGCAGATGTGGGTAAATTGATGAAGTGTGAGAATGTTAGACTGTTGGGTGAGGCGCCTTATTCACTTCTCACGTATCATCTCTATGCTTTCGATGTTTGTGTCATACCTTTCAGACTGAACAGGTTGATCGAGCACACCGATCCGGTAAAGCTTTATGAATACCTTAGCGCAGGCAAGCCGGTGGTAGCGACCAATCTGCCGGAACTCGCCGGCCTGGATAGTTCTCTTGTTCACGTGGCCCAAACAGGAGAAGAATTTCTTCAGAGATTGCGGGAAGCTATGCTTGAGAAAGATGACGCCGAAAAGTCACGGCTGAGACAGAGATGGGCATCGGGACAAACATGGCAGTCTCGAGTCGACGATTTCGATAAAGTAATTCAAAGCTGCTATCCGAAAGTCAGTGTGATTGTGCTTTGTCACAACAATCTTGCCTTTACCAGATCCTGCGTTTACAGCCTGGAGAGATTTACATCCTATCCCAATTGGGAATTGATCGTAGTTGATAACGCATCGGTGGACGGGACTGACGAGTTTCTGGAACAATTCAGTCAGGACAGGCAGTGGGTCAAGGTGGTGACCAGCCCCGAAAACATCGGTTTTTCAGCCGGGAATAATTTGGGGGTCAGGTTTTCTTGCGGGGAATATCTGGTTTTATTGAATAACGATACCTACGTTACTGATGGTTGGTTGAATAAGCTGATTAGACCCCTCAGGCAGAATCATTCCCTGGGATTGGTCGGTCCGGTCACTAATGCAATAGGAAACGAAGCCAAGATTGACGTCCACTATTCGGACATGGCTGAAATGGCAAACGTCGCAAAGAGGTATACCGAAAAGCGTGACAGACAAATTTTCTATTGTGATAATCTGGCCTTTTTCTGTGTGGCCCTGCAGAGGTCTGTGTTCGATGAAATCGGTGAATTGGACGAGGCGTTCAACATTGGTTTTTTTGAGGATGATGACTATTGCATGAGGGTCCGCCAGGCCGGTTACAGTATAGGGATAGCGGAGGATGTATTTGTTCATCACAGGCTTTCGGCAACCCTGGACACCCTGGGGGCCATAGCCAAGAAAAAGCAGTTTGACGCCAATCTGGAGATTTTTGAGTCAAAATGGGGAAAGTGGACACCACACAGGCACAGAAATTCGGCCTAGCCAACCGATGATCATTCACTGTCAGGAAATGAGGCCAAGCATCGGCTTACTTTCCTGTATTTCTTCTCTAAAACTGCTTTTTCAGGACTCAACCTTATTCAGCGAGGGGGGATTTGAAAATTTTCCAGCTTTTTGGTTCAGATCTCGATTCAAAGCTCACAATTTTAATTAGTGGAATAATCTTGACAATCGGCTTTGTGTTTCATGCCATGATGATAAGTCGAAGCTGGTTTTTTCAGGATGATTTTGGTTTTCTATTCCGTTACGGCTGTGTCAGCGTTCAAGACATGCTGAACCCTGCAACCAATTTTGGTCGCCCGGTGTCCAGAGACCTTTACTGGTGGGTTATCCTTAAACTGTTTGGGCGTGACGCCCAGGCTTTCTTTTTCGTGAACATGTCCATCATGATTTGTTGTAGCCTGCTGTGGGGTATCTGGATGAGACTCCTCGGAGCTTCCCTCAGCGTATCCTTGATTTCAGCTACAATGTATATGGTAATGATCCCCAGCATTGTGAATCTCTCTTGGATTTCCAATTCTCAACACATCATGGGCCATTTTTCTATTTTTTTGATTCTGGTTCTTGGAGCCTTGATGAAAAGAGGTTATATCCAGGCTGATTTCAAAAGCTGGACCTTTATTACGATTATTTTTCTGTTGGGACTGGGTTGCAACGTGTTTGTTTTTTTTGTTTTGCCAGTTTTCATGACCCAGTCAGTCATGTGGAACCCGATTCAAAAGGACACAGGCAAGATGTCGATTTTTTACCGGATGATTCCAATGACGTTGGCCGGTTTGCTTTTGTTATTTTCCCTTGCAAGGCAGGCAACCTCCCATTACTCCGTAGAATTCTCCCCAGAGACGCTGATACAGAACATTCACTACTACTACAACAGCCTGGGCATGAAATGGTACTTGATCCCATGCCTTATTTGGGTGGTCATGTGCCTGTTTTGGGGGCGTAGAAGACCGGTCCTTTTGTTGCTGATGACGGCTGTTTGCTTTTACGTTCCTTTTGCTTTCGCAAAATACCAGCGTTGCGAGAACTATCCGGCATTGCCGCTGCTCTCATTCCTGAGCGCCAGTTCATGGGGAATGGAATCGGTTCTGTCTCGACCCTGTTTTAAGGGCTCTTCATGCAGACTTCTGAGGACCGCCCTGCCTCTGATGTTGCTCCTGGCTGTATTTTTGACTGCAAGTACTACGAGGACTTTTTTTGCATCAAATCCCAGAGGTCTGGCCGAGCACGAATTTGCCAGAGTTATTTCATCCAGATTGGCTATCAACGGCGGAACAATATGCTTTGAAAAGGGAAAAGAATCGATGGGTTCAACAGATAACAAGATCCCTGGTTTCTGGCATTTTCTCGGAAAAGGTTTGGCTTTCCGGTTCTTTGATCCTCCGGATGGCAAAGTCAGACATTATCTGTTGGCAGAGGGCACAGGATGTGAAGATCGAGATTCTTTGAGAGTTGTGGTTCACCATATCGACTGGAATTATTATGCTGAATGGAAAAAGAACTCTGCAATTTTTGAGAACGAAAACGGACAGGCCTTTTTTGCAGTCCGGGTGATCCAGTCCAAACAACTGGGCACAGAATAAGCTTCAGGGTTTCCTGAACAAAACTATTCTGTTAGTGTTTGTTCCTGAAGTCATGTTTTTAACACCCCAAATATTTGATGTTTTGGAGAATTCCTGAGAGTTAATTAATATTCCGAGGCATTCAAATCCTGCGTCAATTCCGAGTGGCGCAACATGCTCATCCAGGTTTATCGTTTGGTTTTTGACCTCACCGACTTCAAATGCTAACCATCCTCCATGCTTTGTTATCCGGTATAATTCCCTGAAAACGGACGCCATTACTGCAGACCACTCCTGAACAGTCCTGGCCATTGTTATGTTTGCTGACGATTTCACTGGATCCAACGAATTGAACCATAACCTCAACCAGTTATCTTTTGAATACTGGACAACATCAAGAAAAGGCGGCGAGGTGACAGTCAGTTGAATTTTTTGGGATTCAATTTCAGGAGTATCGGAGGCTTCACGATTCAGAAAAATGGCAGACCGTCCGGCATTCTTGAGGTTATCCAAATGTTCCACAGTCAATGTTCTCAACAGAGATTTTGTTTTCCTGATAATGATATCTTTAGTATTTCGATATTCCGGCTCCTGTTTTCTGCGTTTGTTGATTCTTTTCTGGCTCTCAGGAGAAACTGCCTGATTCGGCGGTAAAGTGTAGACAGAGAAAAAACCCTTCGAATGACCGGTCAGCCTGTTGGTAGCGACCATTGATATCCACCGATCAACATCATCTTCTTCTCCCGACAACGCTCGATCATAAAGGTATTTTTTGAGTGACAGGATTTCCTGTAGAGTATTGTCATGAAAAAACATGGACAGATCGATGTCAGACCTTAAAGAGCCGTCGATCGCTATTGATGAGATCCTGCTTTCGATGTCGGCCTGGTCAGGAGGAGCGAAACGGGGGCGAGTAAGTATTAATGTAAGAGGACTAGCGTCGTTCGAAACTATCTTGTGCCCAAGAATCCCTGCTTCGATTACCGTGGTTCCCCTGCCGCTGAAGGGGTCATAGATGATTGAATCCATGCCTGAAAAAAGCTCTATGAAAAAACGCGGCAATTGAGGTTTGAAACATGCCCTATAAGATATCTCATGAATAGACGAACCCTGTCTCTGTCGGGGCGTCCAGAATTCCTTTATATACTTAGTGACCGTTATTCCTTTGATAACCGTGGACTCAAGTCTGGCTCCGCTGCTCAGAAAACCCGACAGCGAACCGGGGTCTGCCGCGCTCGACGGAATAAGTTTCCGTCGGGAGAAATCGGTTGAGCAGGGCAAGTCCATAAAAGTTCCTCCGGACTGAATGCGAAATCAGGACAGTGTTCATTTATTCAGATCAGATGTCAATGTCAGCATGTCATTGACTGTCAACCCGAGCAAACCTGGAGTCTGATGTCGATGTCTATCAGATTGTTTTTTCTCTGTCTCCAGAATGGTTGATTCAGGTTTAATGAGTCTTCATCGCTTGATTGGATAAATAGGATTGTTATCACAACCTTGAAATTCAATCAGTTCATTTAATTTTTCAAGAGCCTTTCCGGCTGCCAGAGCTTCCATGGACATCGAGAAGCCCTGAGCGTAGTTCCTTGCGAGGCCCGAAACATAGAGGGCTGACGCTGCATTCATGCAGAAGAAGTGGGCCAGTGGGCTGTCGTAATCACCAGACAGGACTTCAAGGATCGCTTTCGCGTTAGCTTCGGCGGTTTCCCGGCTTGCAATATGCCTGAAATCGATCCTGTCGATTCCAAAATCAGTAGGGGTCACCTCGTAAGAGGTTATTGCGTTATCATCCAGCTGCGCCACCTGAGTCGGTCCACACGGTGAGAATTCATCCATGCCCTCAGTCTTGTCATGGCCTAATATCATACCATACGGGGCCAACGCTTTAGGCATACCGATTTCTCTGAGCACTGAAATAAGCTGGACACAAATGGCCCTGGAATATGCTCCGACAACAATGCAATTTGTCTGTCCGCAGGGCCTGGTGATCGGACCGATGATATTGAACGCTGAAGTAAAACGCATGGATTTTATCAGTCGAGCCCAGCCAGATTTCAGAAACGCCTCTCCGGGCAGATAACAAATCCCGTGTTTCTGAAGACACTTCTCTGCCTGGACTAGCGGAGCGTCCAGATTGACCCCCATGATCTCAAGAATGTCAGACGCTCCGGAGACCCCTGTAACAAGCCTGGCCCCTTTTTTGGCCACAGTCAAACCGGCTGCCGCTGCTATGAGCGCCGCGGGAGTTGAGCAATTAACAGTTTTGAGCTTGTCTGATCCCGTTCCAACGATGTCACAAACCGGAGCATCCGTATCGATGCGGATCTTAGCTGTGTCGTAAAGGTCCATGGCCTGCCATGCGCCTCCGAGTTCCTCTGTTGATGGACCCCTGGCAATGTGAGCCAGTAGAAAAGCTCCCTGTTGAAGCTCAGGTTGTTCATTCATAATGACTTGACGGTAAGCTTCACAAGACTCCTCTCGCGTGAGACGCCTTCCCAGGGCTACGGCAGAAATGAGGCGTCCAAATTCTCTTTTCCTGTTTTCAGACATGTCTGTCTCTCCTCGAATTTAATGGGCGCAGCACTCATATTTAGTCGTTGTCGGACCACTCAAACACCACGACAATCCTGAGAACGTTTCCGGCAAGAATGTCGTTCAACCCATCTTGCACATCTTCCAGCCCGATTTCGCGTTCAATAAGCAGGTCCGCGGTATTCTGATATCTGTCCAACACGCTTATGGCCTTTTTCATGTGAGAACGGGCGCATCCATAAGCTCCGACAACCTGAAGTTGTCTGTAGTGAATTTCATTCAGTATTATGGCCGAAAACGTCTCATCCCCTTTCAAGCCGCTGAAAAGGCAAAATCTTCCACCCTTTACAATCTTCTGAACACCCTGAGCCAAAGTATCCGAGGATGGACATGCGTTTATGGCTATGTCGTAGACACCATTGTCAACCGAGTAGAGGATCGGGAAATCCAGAAGTTCCCTTAGAGTCTTACTCTTTGATATTTTGACAGGATTTGTCTCTATGACTGTGGGGTGGGCTCCAATGGATTTTGAAGCAATCGCCAACAAGAGACCCAGGCTGCCGCCTCCGAAAATCAGAATTCTATCACCGGCGTCAGCAGTGGTTTGTTCAAGAGCATTAATTGCGCATGCGAGAGGTTCGGCCAGACATGCGACACGATCCGGGAGAGAATAGGGGATACTTATAAGAGATGATTCCTGAGCGACAATTTTCTCGGAGAACCCACCATCAGAGTTGAAGCCCAGAATCCTCAGTCTGTCGCAGAGATTTTCTGCTCCGCGGACACACTGAGGGCAAGTATGGCATGCCTCTGCGGGCCACACTACTACACGTTCGCCGGAGTCCAGTCTTGTTCCGCAAATCTCATGCCCCAGTGCCCGCGGAAGGATTAAATCCCTGTGTCCCTGAGACCACATTTTGGCGTCCGTTCGACACAGGGCGCAACGGGCCACTCGAACACTTACCTGGCCTTTGTTAGGCGTCGGTTCAGGAATTTGCTCAAGTCCAAGCTCTCCAACTTTCCTCAGAATTACGGCTTTCATGATTCCTCAAATAAAAAGCCCCTGCCTCGAAAAAAGAGGCAGGGGCTACCTTTTCCATTGGTCTACCCCGAGATCAAACACTCGTCTTCTGGCTTCCGGGTCTTCCTCCTCCCATCCTTCCCGTCAGGTTAAAACCGGTCAGTGGATAATTGGGATTTGTCACCGATTACAGCGGCGGGACCGCCACGGATTTACACCGTGTTCCGTTAGTGTCTGAACCGATCAATAGACTAACAGGATTATGGCTTTTTGGTCAAGTCTAGAAACTAAAGGGATTATATTGCTTCTTCAGGTCAGTGGCGAATCCAAAGTTCTCTGGATGCGCATTTATCTTGGCGCAGGCGCTCTTTTTGTCTGATTCATCCGGATTTGGACTCCGCTAACGCTCCTCAGCCGGCGAAAGCGTCACCGGTGGAATGGTTTCTGCGCTATCGCCACAAGAGAGCCACCAAATGGCATTGTCAAACCTTTCTTCATTAGGAAGAGTTCCAGATCGCAGATTTTCCCAAAAGCGACGTTAAAGTTATGTGGAATCCTGAATTCTCGCAGTATCGGATTTTCATCGCCAACCTTGGCCTTCCACCTTGACAGCAAGAGAAAAGGTAACAGAAACGAAATGAAGGAAGCAATCCGAAGAGTTTTAAAACCGGCTTCAGACAATTTCTCAAACAAATCTTTCCTCGAATATCGTCTCTTGTGGCAGGCAACATTGTCCGAGGCGCTCCAAAGGAAAGGGTGCTGTGGAACAGTGATGATTGCCCCACCTCCGGGTTTCAGGAAATCGAGAAGCTTTACCAGCGCCTGGTCGTCATCATCAATGTGCTCAAGAACGTCAAACATCCCAACAACATCGAACCTCGCTTTAATGGCGGGGTTCAGAATGTCCATCTGAATCAGTTGCGATCTTGCCAGACGGCGACTCGCAGGAAGCAAACCCTCGATGAACATGTCAGCTCCGATGAACTGAATCCCATGAAATCTTTTCTCGAGGTAGCTCAGGACTACTCCGTTACCACAACCTAATTCGATTAAGCAGTCAGTGTCAGGAAAGTAGGTCTCTATTGCCCAAGCTATCAATTTGCATCTGGCCCGAAACCAGAAATGTTTTTCTTCATGTTTCCAAAGGTAACGGAAATGTTCTCTCGGAAAAATTTCATTTTCAGGACTAACGTTCTTGTAAGGGCTTTCTCTATAATTTTTTCCATTATTGTCGTTCATGCGATCAAAAATTTCTTGAGCTGACTATGTTAACTTTATTCATCTGATTCTGAGGCCTCATAATCGTGTGGAATAATTGAGATCCTGAGATAAGGTTTCATGACTCCCCGAGTTGAAATGATTTGACTAATTTGCCTGGAATTCAGGGTCAATGGGATTGCTTGACGATCCTCGAGTCGTAATGTAAACATGAGGAGGTAATTTGAACTCTCACCCTCAGGAGACATCCACTATTGGATAATATCACTCTTTTTATTACTGCGATAGCGTTGGGAGCGGACGCGTTTGCGGTATCTGCTGCTGTGTCTGGAGGGTTGGAGGAGGTGACTCTGAGACACACGTTCAGGCTTACATGGCATTTTGGCCTTTTTCAGGCTTTGATGACTTTGATAGGCTGGTTCGGTGGGGCGGCGATATCGGAGCACATGTATGGAGTAAATGACTGGATTGCGTTTGCTATTTTGACCGGTCTCGGAATCAAGATGATAGTTGAGTCCAAGGACTCGGAGGACAGGGTCAAGGACTATGACCCGACAAGAGGCTGGAGTTTAGTTGGGCTATCAATAGCTACAAGTCTGGACGCTCTTGCCATTGGTGTTTCGTTCAGTCTTATTGGCATGACAATATGGGGACCTGCGGCTGTGATCGGCATTGCCGCTCTCCTGATGACCTTTATAGGAACCAGGTTGGGTAAGAAGGCCGGCGCGCATCTCGGGGAATGGGCGGAAAGGCTTGGCGGGACAGTACTGATTTGTATTGGTCTTAGAATTATCTATCAAAACCTCGTTTCATGAACAATTCCTGTTTTATTACCGTGTGACCATTTCTGGAAAATGACATGTTACCAGTTCGGCGTATATTGATCCAATTGGTCTTCTTGCAGGCTCTCTTTATACTGAGCGCTGATTACTGTTGCGCTCTGGCCTCTTCCAGGGGCCAATCCGGAAAGCCCACAATTCTGTGTTCTACGACTCAACTTGCCGATTTTACAAGAAACATAGTAGGGGATTCGTTTGATGTGAAGTGTGTTCTTGCTCCAGGAGCTGATCCTCACACGTACATGCCTACCCCGAGAGACGCCCAGATGGCCGTCCATTCGGTATTATGCATTCAGAATGGCCTGAATCTGGAGGGAAAGAACTGGATGGCGACTCTTGCACGTGATGCTGGCAAATCTGTCGTCACTGCATCAGACGGGGTTAAACCGCTGGAACTTGAGACTGACGGCAAAATAACGACTGACCCACATGCATGGTTTTCACCGGAGAATGCCGCCATTTATGTCAGGAATATAACAATAGGGATTTCTTCACTGGACCCTTCGCTTGAATGGGAACTGAAAGCCAGGTCGAGGCTTTATCTGGCCGAACTAAGGTCTCTCGATTCCTGGATCCGCCAGATGGTTCACGTGATTCCTGTATCACAAAGGATTCTTGTTACCAGCCACGATGCCTTCAATTACTTTGCGCTCGAATACGGGTTTAAAAATGAGGCTCCGATAGGTTGGTCCACGGGCTCTGAAATTGGAGCTGGCATGACGCCGACTCGCTTCAAAACCGTAGTCCAGTCGATTAAGAACATGGGAGTAAAGGCTGTTTTTGTGGAGAACAGCGTTAATCCGAAGCTGATTCGTGAGATAGCTCGCGAGGCCGGAGTAAAAATCGGAGGAGAGCTTTTCTCTGACTCCATGGGATCAGAGGGAACAGCTGGAGAAACCTACATCGGTATGATGCGGGAAAATGTCCTGACAATAGTGGGTGGTCTGAAATGAGGCGTGATCTGTAATGAGACCATTAGCCGCAATCATCATTTGGGTTGTCCTGGTTGGCGGACTCTATTGTTACATGGATTCCCGTGAGACTATTGATACCTCACCGCAAATCCAGGTCGAAAAAAGTCCTGAAATCTATAAACTGATCATTACAACCACATTCAACACAAAGAAAGATCCATTTGTTTCAAAACAGGGCTCTGGATCGGGGGACGCATTCTCGGTTAAACTCAATGGTTCGGAATTGGTCCGATCTGAAAATGGATTTGAAGCAGGCAGCGCTGTGGTCATAGAGAATGTGGATGGTGTGAAGACAGGAGCTAATGAATTTCTACTGGAAGCCAATCCATCACACTATTCCCAAGCAACGGCGGGAGCCATGAGGGTTCAACTATTCAGGTCGCATGAGAAACTGATCGATAAGACATTCTGGGTGGATAACGGGGAGAAACTGGTATCGACCATTCGACTGGATGTTGTGCCCGGTCAGTCAGCGAGGAATAAGGATGGCCACTGAACCCAGGCAAATCCCCGCTATCGAAGTCGAAAATCTTACAGTGAGCTTTGGCCCCAGGCCAGCGTTGCTAAACATCAACGTCACAGTAGAGCAGGGTCTTCTCGTGGGTATCATAGGTCCAAACGGAGCCGGTAAGTCCACGCTGGTAAAATCAATCCTGGGTTTTGTCAAACCCGACCTGGGCTCGGTGCGACTGCTCGGAAAGCCTGTTGACGAGGCCAAGGGTCGCCTTGCGTATGTTCCGCAAAGGGGCGCTGTCGATTGGGATTACCCTATAACGGTTTATGAAGTGGCTATGATGGGCCGATATCCGAGCATACGGTGGTGGAAGGATCCAGGGCCAAAAGATCATGAGATTGTTGATCAGGCTCTGGAAATGGTCAGGATGTCTGATTTTAAAACAAGGCAGATAGGCAGGCTTTCGGGAGGCCAGCAACAGCGGGTTTTCATGGCGCGGGCTCTAGCTCAAGGGTCCGATATTCTGCTTCTTGATGAGCCATTTGCGGGAGTTGACGCCGCCACTGAGAGAGCAATACTGGATGTGCTGGAGCGAGCCAAGGCGACAGGCAGGACTTTGGTGGTAGTACATCACGACCTTGCTACTGCGGCAGAATATTTTGACAGACTCATGCTCATAAAGCAGAGGCTTTACGCCTATGGTACTCCGCAGCAGGTCCTGAATCAGGAGTTGCTCAGTGAGGTGTATGAAGGGAAATTAAAGGTATTTTCCGGGATGGAAAAGGCGGAGGAATGTCGTGATTGATGCCATTTACAACGCCTTGACCCAACCCATGCGGGAGATTTTTTTTCAGAAGGCTCTCATTGGTGGATCAATTGCGGCCATTGTTTGTAGCGTAGTTGGCTGTCTGGTAATCCTGAGGCGGATGGCTTTTCTGGGGGATGCGCTTTCCCACGCCATGATAGCTGGCGTCGCAGGCGGATACCTGTTCATGAAGATACTGTTCAACACGGAGGCCCATGCTCCGGCAATGCTGATTGGGTCACTTATCGCTGCACTGGTCACTGTAGCGTCGATTGGTTTCGTGTCCAGAGTATCCAGAATAAAAGACGACACTGCCATTGGTATCATGTACACTGGAGTATTTGCCGGGGGAGTGGTCCTCGTTTCTGTCTTCAGGGGCTACATCCACATTGACCTCATGCATTTCATCATGGGGGATGTGCTCGGCGTTGCTGATTCTGATCTGTGGGTTGCGGCCATCTCAGCGGGTGTTGTTCTGTCTGTAATAGTTCTGTTTTTCAGGCAGTTTCAACTCACCAGTTTCGATCCTGTCATGGCGGCTTCAATTGGAATGCCGGTAGCTCTTATAGAATATACTTTGACAACATGCGTGTCCCTGGTTGTTGTTAGCGCAGTCAGTATGGTTGGGGTTATTCTGGTGGTCGGGCTACTCATAACTCCAGCGGCTTCAGCTTATCTGTTGAGTGACAGGCTTGACCGGATGATGATTCTGGCTTCAATTTTTGGAGTTACGAGCGTCCTGGGCGGGCTTTATCTGAGCATGTGGCTTGACTCATCAGGTGGCGGGGCAATAATGCTGTTTTGTTCCATGCAGTTCATAGTAGTCCTGATTTTTGCGCCAAATTACGGCTTGCTCGCCCGGTGGCTCAGGGTAAGGCAGGCCTTGCCGCAGCAACTTGTTGAAGATGTGCTTGTTGAAGCGAGCCGATTGGACAGATCAGTCAGTGTGGATCAACTACATCAAAAGATTTCTTATGCCAAATCCTCTTTTGTCAAAGCCTTGAAAAAGATGTCGCGTGATGGGCTTCTTGAGTTAAGTGACCATATGGTGACCCTGACCGACGAAGGCGTAAAGGAGGCAAAACGCATTCTCAGGGCTCACAGGCTATGGGAGGCATACATGAGTCATGTTGGGTTGGTCTCCAACTCGGAAATCCACGCCAGGGCTCACAAGCTCGAACACGTCAATGATGCGGAGTCGGTTGATTATCTCGACGATCTGTTGGGCCACCCGATTTACGATCCGCATGGAGCGCTGATTCCTCAAAGTTCCTCTCATTGCTCGGTTGGTGGGGTTTGCAGTCTGAGTTACCTTCGCGAGGGAATGACGGGCAAAATACTTGAAGCGCCAGGGAAACTGGGGGCAGAAGGGTTGAAACCCGGGGTGAGTGTCCGGGTAGGCCCTCGTGGCAAAAATCAGGCGCAATGGTCAATTGTGCTTGCTGATGGCAACGAGCTCGTTCTTGATCACAATGAATCAGATTCTGTGAAGGTCAGAATTACTGCAGTTTCTTCTTGAAAGAGCTTGACATTTTTGCGGTGTAGTTCGAAAGTTAACCGTAAAATAGGCTTGGGTTGAAGTTCACAAAATTCATTATCCTGATCAACTTTCTTTCATATCCAAAAGGGGGCGCTTTGATACTGGATTTTCAGTTTCACAACCTTACAGTGGTAGAAGAGATCGAGCCCGGACTATGGCGTATAACCTTGAGGGCCGATGACAGTATTTTTTCATCCACAATAATCCTCGATGTCAAGACACCTGCCCTCGATATCAGATCTGCCACTCTTGATGTAACTCGAGACGTGTTCGGAGTAGTGCCGGACCTGACACAAGCCGCACAGAAACTCATAGGTGTGAGGGTGGGACCGGGAATGACAAAAATAGTCCGTGAAATAGTCGGAGGTCCTTCCGGATCAGATCGTGTCGCAGAGCTTTTACTCGAAGCCATGGAAATGCTGGTTAACGCCATCACGGTTCCTGAGTTGAGAAAAGCGACCGAGCTTGGTGGAACGCAGCCGCAATCCCATGGAGATGATTCAGTCACCGAGCTTAATGACAGGGTTATTGGCTTGGAGATGATACGTAAACTGGCCGCCAATCCCCGTCTGAAAGATAGCTGCGCGGCGTTTAAGGGACTCGACTAGACTCATATTGTAACTCGTCAAGAAACGGAGGATTCTATTGAGAAATTCTTCAATGCCAAAATACTCCCGATTAAAAAGCTGCGGGGTTCAGAAACAGGGACCGGATCATCGTATAGTAAGCGGTGTTCTCGAAGACGAACTCTATGCGATGCAGTGCGAGATTTCTGTGTATTGGCCGGAACTCAGGATACAGAGAATTCGAACAAGAATGAAGAGGTTCACGACTGACCGGTGTCTTCTGGCCGAGAAGTTTTTCAGGAATTGTGAAGGGTGGCTGATCGATTCGGAGTTAGACGGAAAGATCAAGAAGGATATCGGTCGCAATGGTTGTCGCCACATGGCCATCCTGATTGTTGATTGTCTGCATACTCTTGTCAGGGCCGAACTCTCGCGTGAATTGACAGACTCTTTGACCCAAAATCCCCAGTTGGACAGGAAACATTTTGTTGAAGACTTCCTGAAACGAAACCCTAATCTAAGCAAATACTTAAAAATAAATTAAAATGAAGGCCCACAAATGAGACTGGACTTGCACATTCATACGACTCTTGGATCGACCTGTAGCGTCATGAGTCCTGACGATATGATGAAGGCAGCGCTAGACGCCAGACTGGACGGCGTCTGTGTCACCGAGCACAACAGGATCTGGACACCGCAGCAAGCTGATGACCTTAGTCAGAAATACGGAATAGCAGTGTTCAGGGGAATTGAAATCACGACAACCGGAGGCGATATCCTTGTGTTTGGCATGGATGATGAGCCAGAAGGAATGCTGACGCCTGAGCAGCTCAAGCAAAGAGTGGAGGCTTCCGGAGCAGTCGCCATAGCGGCCCACCCTTTCAGGGGCTTTCTGCTCTTTGGCTTCGGCATGCTTCAGATGAGCATTGAGGACGCGAGAGACAATCCAACGTTCGCACATGTGCATGGACTGGAGATTATCAACGGAAAAGTGACTGAGGAAGAGAATGAGTTCGCTCGTCAGGTTGCTGACATGATGGGGCTCATAAAAATCGCAGGAAGCGACGCTCACAGCGCTGACGCAGTGGGAACATGCGTGACCGTGTTCGACTCTGAAGTCAGGAGTGACACCGATTTGGCCCGGGCCATTTTTAGCGGGAAATATTCGCTTGAACACCGTGCATAGTTCGTTGTAACAGTCCGGACAGATTATTTCCGGGTTACAGGCAAAAAAGGGGTCTTAATAAGCATGGAAACTATCAAGTGGTCTGCTTGGACGCGAGACATGGAAAGGTTGTTGCGACTCAAGACCTTTCCAGTAGGTCTCAAATTGTATGAAGATCCGGAAGCTCTAAATGAAAACAAGTGGTTGAGGCGGCCTCAGGAAAAACTTTCACTGTGTCAGATGATCACAATTGTAAGAACGTTTGACTGGACTGTGGGCGGAGTGGCTGATGATCTGGTTACCCAGGGATGCGCAAGCGTGCTCGGCCTTTCAGAATTATCAGATTTTGTAACCAGTGGGGAAATGCGGAGCAAGGTATGGGTCGAATCCAGGGATGACGCTGCAAAATGTGAGCGAGTGATCCAGAGAATTCCCTTCGGCAAATTCAGGGCTTTTTCTCTTGCGCCTACAGCCTATGATCCTTTCGTGCCTGACATGGTCCTGCTCTACGGCAATCCAGCTCAAATGTCTCTGCTTGTGAACGCAATTCAGTATGACAAATATGAGCGCATGACTTTTTATTCTGTGGGTGAAACATCGTGCTCGGATGTAATTGGTAGGTGTTTCGTTGAGAAGGTTCCTGCTCTATCAATACCTTGCTACGGGGAAAGACGTTTTGGGCATGCGACGGATGATGAACTTGCTATTGGACTACCGGTTGAAGAGTGCGCCCGAATACTGAAAAACCTTGAAATCCTCTACAGGAAAGGCATACGGTATCCGATTTCACAATATGGTTCGCAAGTCAGTCCTTATGTTGCTCTGGATGCTGTCTACAAGTTCTCCGAGCAGCAAGGAAAGTAACAGGGAAAAGACGGGTATCAGGCGATGCGAATGTAATTTGGCGCATCGCCTTTTTCAGTTACTGAAAAATATCGTCAGGCCTGACCGGCCTCTTCTTTTTCCTTAAGTTTTAGGGTATTTTTGACCAGTTCTTTTTCGTGATCAAAGTTGACGGTTCTCTGAATCATTATTTTCTGCGCCATCACAGGTCCGGCTCCGTGCCATGTTCCGACACCATGTTGACCCGCTGTCCAGTTCTGTAGCAGCTTATGAACTTTCATGATGTTTTCGGTGGGCTGGTCTGAACCGAAACTATAGAATTCTTCTACGAAATTACTGACTTCCGGGTTTTTAAGTTCCTTGAGGGAAGGCATTGTAACAACAAGCCCTCCGCCTATATCACCGGCCAGCGCCATTACACGCCAGAAAGCATCGCAAATGTTCAGTTTGGAAACGTTACCCATTAGTTCGTCCGGCAAATAAACTCCAGATCCTGCAGGTTCCTCGGCTCCAAGGCGAGCCGCAGCCAAACCACACGCCCTGCCGGTTTCCCTGAGCACGACCATCTCTGTCAATTGGTCATTTATGTGAGGAACATCTTCCAGGCCCTTATACTCCTGGATTAGTTTGCAAGCTCCAATAATCTGGTTCATGAAACCGACTTTGCATGTGCCGCCGCAGGTCATCCTGTGAGTTTTGGCAAAACGGGTAACAATACTCAGGGAGTAGTCAGTCTCACCACAGTGGAAAACTCTTTCCCAAGGCACAAAAACATCGTCAAAAATGACCATGGCGGTTTCTCTCTGGCCAAAAACAGGATTTCCTAATTCATAAGGGTCATCGGCAAGCTCTCGTTCGGCTGAAAACGGTGAATACTGGCAGACGTAAGTGATTCCCTTCGCGTCGGTCGGTGTTGCAAAAGCCAATGCATAGTCTTTTTCATCAGCTGTTCTGGCCCCTTGCGGTAGTACTGCCAATTCGTGACAGGCGTATGCGCCGCTAATGTTGATCTTGGCGCCCCTGACTATGATGCCTTTGTCGTTCCTGTCGACAATCTTGAGTGACAGATAGGGGTCTGGCCAGTCAACGGCCCGTTTCATCCTATGGCCACGTGGCTCGGTCAAGGCCCCTGCGACTGCAAGATCATTTTTCTGAACGTATTTCAGATAATCAATAAATCGTCCATGATATTCTGTTCCCAGATCCCTGTCCATTTCCCAGGTGGTAGAAGCAAGAGCATGAAAAGCGTCGTAGCCGGCGCATCTGTAAATGCATGTCCCCAGGGTTTCCGCTGTGAAGGTTCCGGCATGGGCCTTTTTGACCAGGTCGTCAACACTGGAACTCACGTGAGTATATCTGTTGACCTTTTCCTGTACCAGAGGGGAGAAGCATGACATTGTTTCCGAGTAACGCTCATCAAGAGCCCACCCATAACTGGCCCGGTTCGATTCAAAAACGGTTCTTGTATTAGGATTCTCCAGTATGTTCTCGACCAGTTTACCATTCATGAAAACACGAGGTTTAAGTTGTTTGACGCTCTCCTCATATTCCTGAGGTGTTTTAAGGCCCATGACATGTCCTCCTATTCGCGTTTACCTCCAACATAAAAAATGTCTGAATAGACACTTGTGTCAGGTTTGTCCTGCTTTTCAACCGATTCGTGTCTCAAGCACAGAACCAGGGCCTGTACCGATGAAGCGCCATGACGTTTTAGCGCTAGAGACGCTTCGGTAAGCGTAGAGCCGGTAGTGAAAACATCATCCAGGACAAGAAGCCTCTTTCCTTTTATGCTAGCTGTATTATTGACCGAAAATGAACCCTTGACGTTGTCTACTCTTTGCCTTCTCTTTAACTGAGTCTGAGGGACAGTGTTACGTTTTTTCAGAAGAGTGTTTGTCATGACAGGAACGCCTACCTTTGCGCCAAGTTTTGTTGAAAGGATTTCGCACTGGTTGTATCCTCTTTTCAACAAACGCTTGTCATGGACAGGTATCGGAATGATCGCATCCAGGTCTTCTTCACTAAAATGATCCCTGAAAGTTCTCTCCAGGAATCTCGAGAGAGCTTCCGCATAAAACAGGGAATTGTAAAACTTGAAGTGAAGTATTCCACGGCGTATAACGCTAGAATAGAAAACTGAAAAACGCGCCTTATCGAAAGGTGGTAGATCCTGCAGACACTTGCCGCATAACTTTTGACCGCCCTGATTTAATCCTGGCGTGGGAATCCCGCACCGCTGGCAAATCGGGTCATCAACCCAGACCACATCTCTGGCACATTTTTCACACATTTCAGAATCTGCGCTTACATGTTCAATCCCACAAAAAACACAAACGGGTGGGAAAAGCAGATCGCTGATCGCCTTCAAAACTGCTCTGAGTTTACCATGACTCACAAATCACGTTTCTCCAGGACAAGGTTACAAAGCTCAGCCTGTTCTATGAACATTCCCCTTGATTTATCGAGTAAACCAGCTAGCATGAGCCATGTCAATCAAAACAGGCCAGAAAGTCCAAAATCCGCATTTCCCGAGTTGTTGAACCAAGGATGTTAAAATGAAATCCGTAATCACCTTGACGACAGACTTTGGAACCTGTGATGGTTTTGTTGGGCAGGTTAAAGGTGTCATTCTTAGCATTAACCCAAATGTAAATCTCCTGGACATCACCCATGATATCGATCCATTCTCCATAGTAGGTGGAGCTTTAGCGCTCAAGGGAGTAGTAGGACGTTTCGCTTTTCCATGCATACACATGGCAGTAGTTGATCCAGGAGTCGGTGGGAAGCATCGACGATTAGCAATTCGCTTGGGAGACTCTTACCTTGTAGGACCCGACAATGGATTATTTTCATTGATATTGAGGGATTTTGGCGCTTTCGAGGCGAGGTCCATTGAAAATCCGAATTTCATGGCGCTTCATGTTAGCAATACTTTCCATGGCAGGGACATATTCGCTCCAGCGGCGGCTCGATTGTCGCTGGGTGAAAAATTTGCTGAGATTGGCCCGATGGTGAATGACCTTATGGAACTAGAAACGCCTTCGCCTGTTTTTAGTGATCGACAAACCCTGGGAATCATACTTCATATAGACAGGTTTGGCAATCTTGTCAGTAACATAAACAGGAAGCACGTCGAAGGTTTTCAACTTGAGATCAAGTGCGGGCCAATAAAAATCAGTGGGCTTGTGAACTGTTACAGCCAATCAAATCCTGAGGAGCCGGTAGCTTTGATAAACAGTTTTGATTTACTTGAAATAGCCTTGCCGATGGGGAACGCATCCGAAGCTTATGGAGTTGGTGTGGGAACAGCAATCAAAATTACCATGGAAAGAAAATAGACTACCTTTGTTAGTCATAGTATTGGAATATAAGGCGAATTAATTTAGCATAGAATCCGGAGCCGTATAAGACTCAAACTGATTCTTTGATATCGAGCGCAAATTTCTGTTCAATTATTTTGCTTCCCCATCCATCTGACACGTGATCCTCTGAAATACGGAAGCCTTCACTTTCATAAAGAGATCGGGCTGCCTCGAGGCCTTTGAATGTCCATAAAAATACCCTGGGAAATTTTTTATCGTAACATGAATCCATCGCCATCCTGAAAAGAGAGCGTCCAATTCCTTTACCCTGGAATTCGGGTAGCACTATGAACCACCTCAGGCGGGCTCCGGCTTCGTTGCGCAGCGCCCCATCAATGGCTACCGACCCCACAAATCCTTCCGCATCGTAGGCCGACCATAAGCCATCGAAATCCGGATTGAACTTTAAACAGAAGTTGCTCAGTTCAGTGGCCACCTGGGTCTCAAAATTCAAATGGAAGCCCCAGTGTTCGTAATAGTAGACAGCGTGGAGTCTTGTAATTTCTCCGATCAAGCCAGGCTTGTATCCAGAGTAGAACTCAACATCGGCAAGTTTGGAAGGTTCCTGATCCATAGTGCCTGACCCGAGACCTTGTTTCATTTATTCGGGCTCACCTGAGCCTGAGCCTATTTACGAAAAAGCGGTTATCAGGAATTGCTGGCTGTGCTGCATTTTTCCCTGGCTTTTTCCGCCAGGCGAAGCTTTTTGCGTGTTTCCGCTTCACAGTTCCGCCGCCTGTCTTCATCCGAATCCAGCAAAAGTCCGGGCACCACAGATGGTTTTCCCTCATTGCCCAGAGCCACAAAGGTCAGATAAGCAGAAGCCGTGTGTCGGATTTCTCCTGTCCTTAAGTTCTCAGCTTCAACCCTGACTCCAACCTCCATAGAGGACTTTCCCACGAGGTTTACGCTCGCTTTTAGAATTAGCAAATCACCAACATAGACAGGAAAATGGAAGTCCAGCCTGTCTATCGACGCTGTTACAGCATTTTGTCGGGAGTGTCTTATCGCTGCCACACCAGCAGCTGTGTCCACGTAATGCATTATCACTCCGCCATGAACATTCCCAACAGGGTTTGCATGCTCAGGATTCATCTGGATGGCCATGACAACCCTACTATCATCGACAGATTTAGACTGCATTCCGCTGGCTCCCTGTTTCAGTTTGAAAACCCTTCATCAAAATTTGAAAACGGTTCATGTATACATCATTTACCTCGTAGTGTCACGTTCTTGGCCTACATAGTGTCAATTTCCAGAGGAACCCCCTTTTTTGGGTCAGCAGATAGACTGATTGCCTGCTGGGGACATTTGTCCACACAGACTCCGCATCCCATACATTTCTCCCAAACTACCTCAGGTGTCTGATCGAAGGTTACTGCCTCGAACTGGCAACTGCGTTCACAGGTTCCACAGCCGACGCATGCATCACCGTCGATTGTGGCGACGAATCCTGATGGAAGAATCATGGGAACGCCGTGTCTCATCATTGAAATCATTGCTCCACAGCAACATTTACAGCAATTGCAGATTGCGAAAAACCGGTTCAGACACACATTCTTGAACCATGCAGTATGGACATGACCACGTTCATGCTCCTCCTCCAAAACACGAAGAGCCTCCTCTCTTGTCAGACGACGACTTTTATGAGGATGATGTTCCAGAATAAAACTGACTATAGGCTCTCCGAATAACATGCATACCTGTATCGGTTGGCAAGGATTCTCCTGACCCTCCCTGCAGGGACAATCATACAGGGCCATTTGGGGTGGAGCTGAAAGTATGATGTCGCGAGCCATCGGATAGGGGATGACCTTTTCGGCGTCCCTCACGTCAATGTCATGATTCAGGTTGACCACTTTCCTGGCCTGATCCAGGGTCAATGTTTTGGAATGATAATTCTTCGCTATTCTTTTCCGGGATTCCAACGAGACTTTTGGAATATAATAACGAAGAGCAGTTGATATGTACCGCTTCGTCCATCTCGCGTATACGTAAAAATGAAGGAAATTGCCGTTAAGAAAGTTCCTGAAACCAGATTGTCGAAGGAATCGCAAAGTTGATGGCCTGAATAATTTGCCGGTCACGCCTGTTATCCCAACTGAAACAAGAACTAGAAAAAATAAGCCTAATACCATTATTGTAATTTCATTAAGTGTCATGCCGACAACTCTCCTTTCAATAACGGATCAAAAACAGGGTCTAATGATGTCTCGTGATTGAGGAATCCAGGAGCTTATAGAATTCACAAAACTTCCTTGAACATAATACCCCCTGATCGTCGATCCTCCAATATTTATAGTTTTGACGCGCTAAGCAGTTGTGCTTGTGAAATAGCGCGATATCATAAACGAAGCAGTTCAGGGCCCGTTCGAGGAATCGGGCCTGCACAGGCGCATGAATCCGCGAGTGGTAAGTGACTCAGCGTGACACTTTTAAGTGTTAATAATAAAGCTTCAAAAATCTATCATCCCAAATTAAACCCTTGACATGATGTATTACTCACGCTAATGTTTTTCGGCTTTCCAATTAGTGTGGCTAACCTGAATGTGCCCGCCTTGGATTCCAAAGTAAAAAAATGAGCAAGACGAACTCGCTCTGCAATCCCATCTCTGGAAATGAGTCAATGGAGGAAAAATATGTCCTACAGCAAACCCAATCGCAGTGCAGCGACCAAAACCAAAACCAGGGTAGAACCGGCTCCAATATCTGGAATATGTGTCACTTGTCTTGACGGGTGTCCTGGTCCATGTGAGATTGGACGATCCGCCATACGTGGCAGAGAAACCATATATCCTCAGCCTTTTGGCAAGATAACGGCGGGAGCGGACAAGGACTATCCTGTTGATTTCTCGCATTTCAATATTCAGGGGACTTGTGTTGGAGCGGTTGGCGTTGAGGCGGATTCGGATCTTGCCACCTTCCCCGTAGTTGACTGTTCGACGGCAGTGGGCGGTGATGGCGGGATAAAGATGGATTTTCCCGTTTTTACCGGAGCAGTCGGCTCAACATACATAGCGCGTGTGAACTGGGAAGAAATTGCAGTGGGCGCCGCCATATCCGGTGTCATGGTAGTGGCTGGTGAAAACATTTGCGGCATGGACAAGGAAGCTGAGATCAAGGATGGCCGCATAGTTAGATCTCCTGAGATGGAGAGAAGGATAAACGCCTTTAACAGATGGTATCAGGGCAAGGGTGGGGTAATCGTACAGGCCAACGTCGAAGACACAAAGCTGGGTGTTCCTGAGTATGCAATTGAAAAACTCGGCATAGAAATATTTGAATTGAAGTGGGGACAGGGCGCCAAGGACATCGGTGGCGAGGTCAAACTCTCCACAATGGAAAGGGCGCTTCAACTCAAGAGCAGGGGATACATAGTCCTCCCTGATCCGACGCAGGAAAGCGCGAAGCGCGCATTTGAAAAAGGTGGAATATCTGATTTCGAGAGGCATTCCAGACTCGGCATGGTTACTGAAGACGGCTTCTACAGTGAAGTTGATCGTCTTCGAAAGATAGGCGCCAAGTATGTGACTCTGAAGACAGGAGCGTACAGGCCGGCGGATTTGGCGCGGGCCATAAAATTTGCGTCGAACGCGAAAATTGACCTCCTGACTATTGATGGAGCAGGCGGTGGAACGGGTATGAGTCCGTGGCGCATGATGAATGAATGGGGCATCCCAACAGTATATCTGGAGAGCATGACTTATGACATGTGCGAGAAACTGCGCGCAAAAGGCGCATACATTCCACCTATAGCCATTGCCGGTGGACTCTCGCTGGAAGATCATATTTTCAAGGCCCTAGCGTTAGGCGCTCCTTATGTTAAGGCGATTTGTCTTGGCCGGGCCTTGTTGACAGCGGCGATGGTCGGAAAAACGAATGGTAAGCAAACTGCCGAAAAAATGGAATCTGAGGGCAAGACCGCTGAAGAGGGATATCTTGGACTGTTTGCGGTAGCCTCTCATCTCAAGGAGAGATTCGGAGATGATTTCAAGAATCTTCCCGCTGGCGCCATCGGCGTATATTCTTACATCGACCGCCTGAAACAGGGATTACAGCAGCTTATGGCGGGCGCCAGGAAATTTGCTCTTCCCTACATCGACCGTAACGACATAGTCTCCTTGACCAGGGAAGCTTCAAGCGTATCTGGAATCCCCTACGTCATGGACTGCGACCAGAAAGAAATAGACGCAATCCTCAACAGCTAGGATAGAAGAAGAGACACTCGGAAAAGCCGTTGATACAGACGGCCTGCCTGAGCGCGCAAATTGACATCAAGCCATCGATCAGCGGAACCTCTGCTGATCGATGGCTTTTTTACTGTTCAAAAAGCTTTGTGTAATTTCCATAATTTGTATGACAGTATCGCTATGATTGTTATATATTGAATGTTTAATTGCAGTAAATCAGTTGCATGTTACAGGCTTCGGGAAATCCATGTGAACCATCTGACGCTTATTATTCAAAAACTTTTCCCGTATGGTGAGGCTGATCTGGACAATCGGCCTAAACTTATGCGTGCTGATGTAGCCAGAAATGTACTGCTCAGTGAGTCTCGCCTCTTAAGATTGATCGAGAAAGCTTTTTCGGAGGGATTGGCTGTAGCTGTTGACAGTGGGCCAGTTTAGAACCATAGAGGATATTTCTAGGAGATAGAAAATGTTAGAGGATTATCCCAAGGCGATCGTCACTAAAGATGGAACTTCTGTTTTGCTACGCCCCGTTGTTGAGTCGGATGAAGAGGCGCTTAACCTGTTTTATTCCGAAATACCAAAAGAAGAGCGGTGGTTCCTGCGCGACAAACTGGATGAACCTGAGACACTAAATCGCTGGATCAAGAGACTGGACTTCACAAAAATGCTGCCGATTGTGGCTGTTCGCGAAGAAGACGGAAAAATCATCGCCAACATACGTCTTCATTTTTATTTGGCTCGCTGCATAGAGCACGTCGGACATCTACGCGTGACTGTTCATCCTGCGTTTCGATCTCAAAGACTGGGTAGCTGGATGATTCTGGACTGTATCAAGACAGCCATGGATATGGGACTCGAGAAGCTTTTCGCAGAGTTCGTATCCGGTGTTGAGGATGCGGGGATAATTGCTGCCCTGAAACTGGATTTCAAGCACGAAGGTATCCTCAAGGATTACATAAAAGACAAGAATGGTGAATATCGTGATCTAATCATTATGGCGCGAGATCTGACAACCGACTGGAGCGATTTTTGACCGGAAATCCGTTCAATGAGAATGGTGAGGCGCCTGAACAGTCCGACTTTATTCTCGATTCGGATCGAGGCCGAATTGCCGTCAGGTCAAAATGTCCGCAGGAGCTGTTTGACTCACTAAAAATGGATTCCGGATTGGGACACTTCTCTCACTATTCTTCTATTATCAAGACTGTCGATTCTTTTAAGAAATACGCTGCCCGAGAAGATGGACGCGTTACTCTTGCCATTAACGAACCGGATGTAATTGTGGGCTATTGCGTAGGTTCGTATCCAGAGCCAAACGACAGGTGGAGCATTCTGGGTAAACTCATGTATGAACTGGCAGCTCTGGAGCTATCCCGCGACTTCCGCGGATTGAATCTGGCCTACAGGCTCCTGAGGCAGACCATGAATGATGATTTTTTTGAAGACAGGATAACGTATATGTGTGGCTATTCGTGGCACTGGGATCTGGAAGGCAAAAACATGACTGCAGGGCAGTACCGTAACATGATGAAACAGCTCTATGGAAAGCTGGGACTCAGGGAAGTTTACACTAATGAACCCAACATAGCGCTGAGACCCGAAAATATCATGATGATAAAAATCGGGTCTCGTGTGTCAGCTGAAGACCATCTCAAATTCAGACACTTGCGTTTTGGAATAAAACCGAAATAGCTCCTAGCCACTCAACTCTATATTATCAGCTCGCCTTATTAACGAAATACCTCTGTTAATTCAGGACCGCTACTGAACGTATCCCATCATCCTGGGAAGCCAGAGCACCACGTCTGGCATGTATGTCATGGCCAAAAGCACGCTGATCTGGATTATCATGAATGGCAGGCATGCTTTTGTCACCCAGACTAAATCCTTATTAACCATCGACCCTGTGATATAAAGACTTACTCCTACTGGAGGCGTGCAATAGCCGATGGCGAGGTTCACAGTCATAACAAGTCCAAAATGCAGTGGATCAATGTTGAACGAATGAAGCATCGGGAGGAAAACCGGCCCTAGAATAAGGGTGGCCGAGATGATGTCCATGAACATTCCAATAACAAGCAGTAAAATGTTCATGGCCATAAGGAACACTATTGGAGATTGTATGGTAGACAACACCGCCTCAGTGATTTTTGGCGGAATGTTTTCAAGTGTGAGTAAACGTCCGAAGCAGCTTGCCCCTGCGACAATTATGAGCAGAGTGGCCGAAGTTACCGCAGATGAGATGGTTACTTTTTTCAACTGAGTGAAGTTCATCGACTTATGGATGAACAGCTCAACTATGATAGCGTAGACGCATGCAATGACCGCGGCCTCGTTAGCGGTAAACATCCCGGAAAAAATACCGGCGAAGATGATTATCGGAAGCATAAGTGACCACACACCTTCTTTGAATATGGTCACGAACTCTCCCATATTTGCGATTGGGGAGTATACAATGTTCTTGTTTTTT
>CAZIVV010000083.1:0-19679 GCA_964542775.1 uncultured Desulfomonile sp. | reverse complement strand
GTTCGATAAGAAGATTCCATCCGGATTGAATGCCATGATCTCATCCAGTGAAGCAAATGCGGGAAAAACCCTGACGCGCGCTCCTGAATCAACCAGCAACCGCAAAATGTTTTCTTTGACACCACAGTCTATTACAGCGACACTGAACAGGCTCTTCGAACTCACCACAGGGCTGTTCCACCTCCAGGAGCCTTGCGTCCAGTCATACGGTTCATGACATGTGACTTCACTAACTAAATCGAAACCTTCAATATCGGGAAAAATCGCAACCTTTTTCCGCAGGCTACGTGTGTCATGATCTTCCGTTGAAATTATCCCCTTTTTGGCGCCTGTTTCTCTCAGGTTTCTCGTGAGCTTGCGAGTGTCAATGCCCTGTATGCCAATTATTCCGTGTTTTTTGAGAAAATCCTGCAGATCTTCATTCTTTCGCCAGTTGCTGGGCCTGGAGCAGTAATCCTTGACTATAAACCCTGACAAAAAAGGCCTCACGGATTCATTGTCCTCGAAATTTACCCCCGTGTTTCCAATGTGAGGATAAGTCATTGAGACTATCTGACCGCGATAAGAGGGATCGGTCAATATCTCCTGGTAGCCGGTGATTGACGTGTTGAAGACCACTTCACCGATCCTTTCACCAGACGCCCCCAATGATTCACCCACAAACGTCGTGCCATCAGATAAAACCAGAGTCGCTTTCATCGTTAAAACCTTTTTCGGGAGTTATAAGCAGCCGTATCAGTAAAAGCGCCAGAACCGCAGTTCACAACAATTATGTCCTACTTCATGAATTCCTTGAGTCGCTTCATACCTTCCTCAATCTTGGCATCAGGAGAGGTCATGGAGATTCGGAAGAAGTTTTCTCCACTAGGTCCATAACCAACCCCCGGAGTTACCACCAGACCCTGCTTTTCAAGAAGATCAGCGCAAAAGTCAACGGATGACGAATAGTTCGCGGGGATATGAACCCAGAAATAGTAACTGGCGCGTGGTTTTTGATATCTTAAGCCCGTGGCGTCCAGCGCTCTGGCAATAATCTCACGCCTCACGCGAAATATTTCTGTCCGCTCCATGTTGAATTTTTCGGCCTCCGGGTGGTTCAAAGCTCTGGAAGCGGCTCTCTGTATGGCCATAAAAACACCGGAGTCAAAGTTAGACTTCAGGGTCAAAAAAGCCTGAATGAGTTCCTTACCGCCCACTACAAAGCCTATTCTCCAGCCAGTCATGTTAAAGGTCTTCGAAAAAGAATGCATCTCAATCGAGCGTTCTTTGGCGCCTTTTATGTTCATGATGCTGATCGGCTTGTCCTCGGGTTCGAAGTAAACCTCTGAATACGCGTTATCCGCCAGCACCACCAGGTCGTGCTTTGTGGCAAAGGCTATCAGCTTCTCAAAGAATTCTTCATCTGCGACTGCCGCTGTAGGATTATTAGGATAGTTTACAAAGAAGATATTTGCCCTGTCTGCGACCTCACCCGGTATAGAGTCCAGATCAGGCAGAAAACCCTTGTCTTCTATCAACGGGACCCTAAAGATCCGGCCGCCCGTAAAACCCACTGCAGCCTCGTATACGGGGTAACCTGGATCAGTGACCAGAGCCGTGTCTCCAGGATCAAGAAAAACGAAAGGAAGATGCGAAACAGCGTCTTTTCCTCCAATAGTAGCCATTATCTCACTTGATGGATCAATCGTCGTCCCAAACCTCTTAAAAAACCAGGTCGCGACATTCTGGCAAAAATCAGACTCTCCCTTGTAACTCGGATACTGATGATTGCGCGGATCGCGCATCTCCTCGTCCATCAAATCAAGCACGAAACCCGGTGTAGGTAAATCAGGGTCACCTATTGCCAGTGATATTACGTCCATGCCTTTTGCCTGAGCAGCCTTGCGTTTCTCGTCTATCAGGTGAAACAAATATGGTGGAGTGTCGGTCACACGTTTCGAAAGTTTCATCATCTCCTCCAACTAGACTTCAAATTCAAGCGGTAGTTCAATTTGAGCTACTTTGTGTAAACCTTAATTAAAACACATTAACAACACAATGTTAAGAGGAATCAACAATTCGGGAGTATTAATGGCGCAATTGAGCTGACTTTCCATGCATGGATCGAACATCGCGCGTCTAATGGCGTTTGCTGCTCCTGAATTCATATAACTGAAACCAGAGACACGGCCTCTCTTGAGACCATTCTTGATCAATTAATTGTTTTCAGCCTGTTATGGCCGACAACAGCCGTAGGGGAAAATAAGGAGGCGATCAAAAATTCACTATAGACTACAAAAATAAGTTGCGTAAGCTCCCGGAAACGAAGTAGTATGGAAATGATTTGGTCGTAGCTGCGTCAGGCGACCGAACGCTTCTGTTTTAAATAGATCAATCCGACAACAAGTGGCTGTTAAGATTCATCTACCTTTATACAAAACAGACCTGACTTTGCACCCGGAGGTTAACACCCATGGAACGTAACGTGTGCGTCGTTGCAGGGGGGATGTCCAAGTGGGGGGTTAGAGATGGTAGTCAGCGGGACTTTTTCCAGGAAGCCGCTAAAGCCTGCTATGATGACAACCCATTGATGAACCCCAAAGACATTGACGGACTTTTGGTAGCTTCAGCTTACACTGAGCGAACTTCTTATCAAACTCATCTGGCGCCGCTTGTTGCTGAGTATGCGGGCATCAAGCCCAGGAATATCTGCGCGCGCGTTGAGTTATTGTGCGCCAGTGGGAGTTCCGCCATCATTCTTGCCTACGGCATGGTGAAGTCCGGCCAGGCTGATGTGGTAATGGTAGCTGGAGGGGAAAAGCTCTATACTCCTCAAAAGTGGGAAGTGTTTTACAGCGAACTCGCCAGTGTAGACCATGATTGGGATGGTGGCCAGGGTTTAGGATTGCCGCCGCCTGTTTTTGCAATGGTCGCCAAACAGCACATGAAGGAGTATGGAACCAAGAAGGAACACCTGGGAGTCATTTCCGTCAAGAATCGCAGGAATTCCTCGTTGAATCCAAAGGCCCAGTTTCAGACACCAGTGACCATGGAAGAAGTAATGAGCGGTAGAATGATAGTTCCCCCGCTTACCCTCTATGATTGCTGTCCGATAACCGACGGCGCTGCAGCCCTGGTCATCGCTACCGAGGAAAAAGCCAAAGAAATGACTGATAAGCCCTTGGTTTACCTCCTTGGCACAGGACAGGCTACTGTCAACAACATGTCGGCCAACATGCCGAACTGGACCACCTGGGAAGCTCTCAAAATAGCAGGAGCTCAGGCCTACATGAAATCCAGGGTCAGCGCCGATGAAATAGATGTGGCCATGACTCATGACTGCTTCACCATTTCAGAAATAATCGAGATGGAAGACTTGGGTTTCTGTAAAAAAGGTGAAGGTGGTTTCTTTGTGGCCGACGGTCAGAACGATTTCGGCGGTAAGATTCCAACCAATACTGATGGTGGGTTGCTTGGCTGTGGTCATCCTTTTGGTGGAACAGGTATTCGCCAGGGAATAGAAGTGATGAAACAGCTACGTGGTGACGCTGTACAGCAGGTTCCAAACGCCACCTTCGGGCTTACTCACAATCTGAGCGGTTTTATCGCAGCTCACACCGTCCTGGTTTATGGTAAGGAGGTCAGATGAGCACCCCAGGTATATCTATACTAGACGGGAAATACATGGTCACCATGGATCTGTTTCCGCAACAGTCCAAGGAATTTAATCAGGTAACTCCATTTTATGAATTTCTGCGGGAAGGCAGGTTCACTACCACTAAGTGCAAGGGATGCGGGGCCGAGCCTTTCCCTCCCAGAGTAATGTGTCCCGAATGTTATAGTGACGAGATGGAATGGGTGGATTGGCCCACGGTCGGAACTGTCATCGATGTTACTGAGGAGTCCGTAGGGGTTCCTCTGGGTTTTGGAAAGCCACCGCTAATTCACGCCTTGGTGGATCTTCAGGGAAAGAGAACCTTTTTTGTGAGGATCATCAATTGCGCGGCTGGAGAATTGAAGTCTGGTGATCAGGTTAAACTGGCCGTTTTTGACGTAGATCCTGTGCCACAGGAAGTTGGGCGAGAAGTGGTTCAAATACCTAGAGTGTTTTATGCCTTTGAACCAGTGAAATGAGATTGCTGGGGTTAATTTAAAAAAACATAACCCAATATGCAAGTCCTTGACTTGTATCACGAACTGATAAAATCAAACCCGGAGGTCGACATGACGCTTGAGTGGATGCCCAGAGACAATGGATCCAAGAATCACATCCTGATAGGACCGGAGCATTGGGGAACCGAGGCTCCCTGCACAGTTTACGAGAAGAAGCCATTGACAAGCCCCGATGGTAAAGAGATTCCTGGGCTTTACGTGGCCTGGATCCGTCTGAACAATCCCAAGCAGTACAATTCCTACACGACCGAAATGGTCAAGGGCGTAATCGCTGGCTTTGGCGCAGCGAGCGCTGACCGCTCAGTCGTTGCCGCCGTTTTTACCGGAACTGGCGACAAAGCGTTCTGCACAGGCGGCAATACCAAGGAATACGCCGAATACTATAGCATGAGACCAAACGAGTACGGCGAATACATGGACCTGTTCAATGGAATGGTAGACGCCATTCTGAACTGCAAGAAACCGGTGATCTGCCGCGTAAACGGTATGCGAGTAGCTGGTGGTCAGGAAATCGGTATGGCCTGTGACCTGGCTATTTCAAGTGACCTCGCCATATTCGGACAGGCCGGAGCTCGTCATGGATCCAGCCCTGATGGTGGCTCTTCGGACTTCCTGCCATGGTTCCTGTCCATGGAAGACGCCATGTGGAACTGCATTAGCTGCGAAATGTGGAGCGCCTACAAGATGAAAGCCAAGAACCTCATCTCCAGGGCGGTTCCAGTCCTCAAGCAGGGCGACAAGTTCATTCGCAATCCTTTGATAGTGACTGAGAGCTATGTTGACAATGGCGAAATAGTCTATGGTGAGTTCAAGACAGGGGCGGCCGCTAAAGAGGCCCGTGAGATGATGAAAACGCTGCCGGTCGATTTCGAGCTTCTGGACAAGGAAGTCAACAGAATCGTTTGGACTTTCGCCAATCTGTTCCCCGGGTGCCTGATCAAGGCTATTGACGGCATCAGGGCAAAGAAAAAATTCTTCTGGGATCAGGCCAAGCTTCCCAACCGCCATTGGCTCATGACCAACATGAACTACGAGGCCTATCTGGGATTCAACGCCTTCAACTCGAAGAAGATCACCGGGACAGATGTCATCGATTTCATCAAATGGAGACAGATGATAGCGGAAGGCGCCCCGGCAATTCCTGAGACATACGAAAAAGTATTGGGCAAGCCACAGCAGTAGTAGGCCTGTTCAGTTTCTGTTCAATTTTCAGGGTGCGGCTTGCCGCACCCATTTTTTTATTCTGGCTACCACTCTTCAAATAGGTGTCTCAAATGGATTATTCACTAATTAAGCTGGAAGAACATTTCGATGGATCTGTTCTTAAAGTCATACTTAACGCCCCCAAGGCTAATGTGCTGGAAGCCAGGATGCTCGATGAAATATCGGACATGCTGACTGCAATCTCCAGTAGCAAGGGCGTAAAGCTAATAGTATTCGAAGGCTCAGGTAAACACTTTTCCTTTGGCGCCAGTGTGCCCGAACACACCAGGGACAAGGCAGCCATGATGCTGAAATTCTTCCATCGAATGTTCTATCAGATGGTGGACCTGGCAATCCCGACCATGGCCATAGTCAGGGGACAATGCCTCGGTGGAGGAATGGAACTGGCTCTCTTCTGCAATTTCATCGTGGCCGATCAGACCGCCATGTTTGGTCAACCCGAAATAGTGCTCGGAGTCTTTCCGCCGCCAGCATCTGTCATGCTTCCCTTGAGAGTCGGCCAGGCGCTCGCAGATGACCTCGCCCTGACTGGCCGTTCCATCACCGCTAATGAGGCCAGGAAAGCCGGCCTCGTGAGCCTGTTGGCCGAAGAAGGGGAAGATCCCTGGGAAATGGCCTCCAAATGGATATCAGCCCACATAGTCCCCAAAAGCGCATCAAGTCTCAAAATTGGAAACAAGGCTGTCAGAATGCAATTCTTCCGAGCTATCAGGGAGGATCTACCGCGTATGGAAGCGCTGTATCTAAAAGAACTCATGGAGTCATTTGACGCTAACGAGGGAATAAACGCTTTCATTGAAAAACGTAAACCTGTCTGGAAACACGAATAGGATACAACCTCATTGCGAAGCAGGGCGTCTGGAAGTTCTATCGTTCAGGGATGGAAGCTCCGGACGCCTGACCTCACAACAACTTTTGACAATTCATATCTCAAACAATCCGCCACACCCATCGAATACCATGACACAGCCTGAAATACTCCACCAGAACATTAGCTTTGATGCTTAAGGTATAGAGAGTACATTTTTATCTTGACGCAGAATAGTTTCGTTGATACCAATGCCTCGTGTTTGGAGATATATTTTATCATTAAGTTATAGGTATATATTTTAATAAAGTTAACCGTTATCGAGGTTGTTAAATTAAATGTATGGAAAAGGCGCAATCATGAAAAAGCTTTCTATTCTTGTCTGTCTGTTTTTGATGGGTATGTTTTGCTCTGTATGCTTTGCTCAGACCATATCTTACCCCTTGGAGACACTGGTGGTTGACAAATCGACGCGGAGCAAGGTGGCCAATGACTATGCGATGTCAACCCGGGACGCTATTCAGCGTGTATGGAAGACTCCTCTGAGTTATTCAACCGATTCGGCTCTGAAAGGCAAGGTGGCGATCACGTATGAGATAATGCGCGATGGATCGCTGAAGTCTGTTGAGCTTACCAGAAGCTCCGGGATGTCTGAGATGGACGAATCCCTTGTCAGGGCAATAAAGTCGGCAGCGCCGTTTCCCGCTTTTCCAAAGGGGATAACTTCCACAACGGTCATGATACGGGCCAATTTCGTGATAGCTGAATTGCCGAAAGTCCCATTGCTGACGGTGGATTACAGGAAGAGTGAATCAGATAAGGTTCAGGGTGTAGAGCAGAAGCCGGAGAAAAAATATTTGTGGGGGGCTCCGGCGGGAGCGGCCCTTCGCAAAGAGCCGATAAACGAGGAACCGTATGAGGAGCCAGTTGTCGAGGAGACAAAAATTCCGGAGCCACCTTCCACGAAGTACCACTGGGGAGCACGTTAAACAAATTCTTTAACCAGATAAAAACGGCTGGACCCGCGAATGGAATCCGGCCGTTTTTTTATGAGCCCGGGGGGACGAGCGTCGCCCACTCAGTGATTTGGATTATGTGATGTGTCGTACTCTCCGATCCTGTGTATGGTCATCATGTTTGTGACTTCCCCAACTCCTATGGGCCAGCCCATTGCTATTGCGACCAGTTCACCCCTGGCTCCTATTCCGTTGTTGATGACATAATCATCGATGGAATCCATGAGCTTGTTGAAATCATCGACGTGTTTAGCGAGGTGTGGCTGGATTCCGCGACTTATCGCCAGGAAATTTTGCACGCTTTCATCAAAGGTGAAGGCGTATACATCGGCTCCCGGGCGATACCTGGCTATTTGCCTGGCCGTCCTTCCCGAGCCTGTTACCGCTACGATGGTGCGCAAAATCATGTCGTGAGCCGCCACCACTGCGGTGTGACACAACGCTTCGGTAATGTTATGCCCGGTGAGGTCCAGTCTGGTCCATAGATCGCAGACGTTTTCGTATTCGTAGGCTTCAGCTTCGACCGCGATATCTCTCATCATTTTGACAGCTTCGACGGGGTATTTTCCTATTGATGTCTCACCGGATAGCATCAGGGCGTCTGTTCCATCAAAAACTGCGTTAGCTACGTCGGCCGCTTCAGCTCTGGTCGGGAGCAGCGAGTTGGTCATTGATTCCAGCATCTGGGTAGCCGTGATTACTGGAATCCCCTTCCTGTTTGCCTCCTTGATGATTTCTTTCTGCAGGGCCGGCACCCGTTTAATATCGACTTCCACCCCGAGGTCACCCCTGGCCACCATTACGGCGTCCGAGACTTCCAGAATCTCCTGGATCTTATTAACACAGGCTGCCCGTTCGAGTTTTGCGATTATGGGTTTTACAATCCCGATTCTTCGCATCTGATCTCTGAGTCTAAGGACGTCCTGGGGTCTTGACACAAAAGATAGGGCTACAGCGTCAAAGCCAAGTTTGAGACCAACTTCCAGATCATCGATATCCTTTTCAGTCAATCCTGGTAACGACAGATTGGTGTGCGGGAAATTGACCCCTTTATTCGGAAGTAGCAGACCACCTTCCAGAACCTCGCAAAGCACTCCGGAAGAACCTACTGAAAGCGCCTGCAATCGCAACTTGCCGTCATCCATCAGTATCACTTCTCCCGGAACCACTTCCTGCTCCAGGTTGGAATAGCGCACGGGAATGCTACCAGGGATCTTCTGGGCTTTAGGTGACGCAATGGTTACCTGGGCGCCCGCTTCCAGCATTACGCCCTCACTGGCAATTGCGCCAACACGGACCTTTGGTCCCTGAAGATCCTGAATGAAAGCTACAGTCCGGCCAGTTTCCCCGGCAACCTTTTTCGCCCGTTCAAAGAGTGTGGCTTTCCATTGGGGGTCTCCGTGTGAAAAATTGAATCTTAGCGCATCTGCGCCAGCCTCAATCAGTCCTCTGATTTTTTGTTCCGTTTCAGTCGCGGGCCCGAGAGTAGCCACTATTTTTGTCTTACGCATAATATTGCTCCAGCAAATCAATAAATTTGGATCTGAAAAAGTTTTTTTGGTAACCAGCTAATTCCAGTTCTCATCGGGTCAAGGTTATACACCTTTAAGAGGAACTCATTAGCCCGGAGTTCCTCTTCGGTTAGAAATTATGTCTGAAAACAATCAGTTTACAGGTTCCGGTGTGGGCCTTCCCTTTTCACATAATCGTTGAATGGTGTTTCTGATGGGTTTGAAACTCAGAATGAGAGCGGGCAAGAAAATCAGGTCTCCGAATAATCCCATGCAAATGGAAGCGCAACCAAGAATGCCAAAGGAAACCACGGGGTTAAAAGGTGAAACCAGTAGCGCCAGGAAGCCAAATATTATTACAAGTGACCAGGACACCATCTGACGGGCTGTAAAACGATAAGCCCGGAAAACGTTTGTCTCGATGTTGGCGCCCGGGTTGAACGCGATCTCTCTTTTTAACTGGGTCATGTAATGTATCGTGTTGTCATCAGCCATACCTACGGCGACTGTCGCCGAAAAAACGGTCACCATGTCCAGTGGAATCCCGCACCATCCCATGATCCCAAAAACGGCTCCGACCGGCAGGACGTTTGGAACAGCGCATATCAATCCCAAAATCACCGACTCCATCTGGAGCATCATGATTGCCACTATAAGAATCGCCGCCAGGATCATTGATTCATACTGATCACTTATGAGCGTATTCGTCTGATCAGAAACCAGAGCCAACTCTCCCGTGATGACAAAATCCAGGTCAGGCCCAAGGGTCTTGGTGGCAGTTTCCCTGATTTGCCTGATGGTGTCATCGATGGGAACATCCTGGGAGTTTAAAATGCTAACGGCGACTCTCGCCTTGTCATAGTCTTCGGAAATATACCTCCTGTTGAGTTTCGCGCCTTCATCGTCGAGTGATGTCATGAAAAGTAACTGCGGGATTAATCTGGGGTCAGCGAACAGATCATCCCTCGATTTCGAGTTCCCAACCACGCCGTGAAGATAATGGAGCAAATGAAGGAAAGAATCGGTCGATGAAACTTCGGAAATCGCAGAGAGATCACGTTCGAGCGATTCAATATTTTTCCAGTACTCCGGGTTCTTGAAAGAGTCCTTTTTGGCCGTAATCAGTAATTCAAGCGTGTGGACAGGAGTCAGATTATTCTCTACGAACCTGACATCCTGCACTGTTTTTGTAGATTCGCTAAGCATTCTGAATACCTGAGCGTCTATTTCTATACGGGTTACTCCGGTAAACATGAACGCAGTGATTCCTACTCCGGATATCACAATGAATTTTGCATGGCGGGATATAAAGTTCCCAAGTCCTTCGAGCCCCTTGTCCAGCCAGTCAACCAGCAACCCTGTAGACGCCTCTTTAGTGTCCAGGCTCCTCATATAGGAGAAAAGCGCAGGCGTCATTATCATGGCGAGCCCGTAAGCTATCAGGACCCCAAACGACATTATGAATCCGAGTTGGCGGATCATTGGGGTGGAGCTTATCATCAAGGTCCCGAAACCTATTGCTGTTGTCACAACGCACATGAAACAGGGTCGAGCCAGCCAACGGAAGGCCAGCTTGATAGCCCCAATCTTGTCCTGGGTCGTTTCATTGAACTGGTGGTAGCGCACAACCATGTGAATAACAATTTCAAGCGTCGCAATGGGCACCAGACCAAACGCCAGGGCAGTTGTCGAATTAAGCGGTATCCCGAACATAACCATCAGTCCGAGGACCCAAAGCACGCATATCGATAGTATGAAATTGGTTACCAGTGTCACTCGGAAACTCTTGAACACATAAATGGACACCATCGTCGCTATCAGCATACAAAGAACACCGAACACCACTCCAGTCTGTATGCTGTAATTTACAATAGCCTCTCTGATGAACGCAGGACCTATGATTCTGTATTCAAAACCTGAAAATTTCGATTCCTTAAGGGTCTGTTCCACTATCTCCAATAATTTGTCAAATGATGGAAAATCGTATTTGTGGGCCTCGTCCATTCTCACAACTATGCCGAAGGTCCTGAGATCCTTTGAAGACAATAGGCCCAGCAATGGTAAGTCCTCACGCAGAGCGAGTAGCTGATCTGATTGAGGAGGCGCCAAATTGCCATCAGACCTCTCGAGGAAACGGAATGAGCCGAATACTCCGTCTTTCTGTTTGAACAATTTGACGTTTGAAAGGCTTATGACCTCGGTTAGCTTGGTGTAACGCTCGAGTTTCGACGTCAGTGAATCCATGAGACGTAGCGCCTCGGGATCCTGCAGTCCTTTTGGCGTCTTTACCGCAATAAGCGTAAATTCCTCACTTCCAAATGTTTCCAGAAATTTTTCATATTGGCTGTAAGCTTCGGTAGTTCTATCCAGGCCCGTTTTGAGGGATGGATCGGTCTCAAGCCTGAAAGCGTAAAAAGCAAACAGGACGCTGATGATACCTATTATGATCAGGAACGCCTTGCGCTGGTCGATGAAAAAATCAAGCGCATTGTAGGTCGATAGATTCAGGTTGTCTTTCGGTTCCATAAGCCACTGACAGTCGGTATTATTTAAGCTGACTGTTGATGGGGTCAGCTTGCGCTCCGATCTTTCCCGGATGGCCTGACCGGATGCGTCTTCAACACTCGAGTGTACAGTCTCATTGGAACTAAGTAAATAGAAACACATGCGATCATTGAAAAAAGTCACGTATTCCAGGGTCTGCGGCAGAATACCTTTCAAGATGACTTATCAAAATATGATCAAAAAGGTACGGCGTCGTTGACAACACCTGCTGTTAATTGCTAAAATGGAGGTTACAGGGAGGGAATTCCCATTCTGGAGGATTTCCATCTCTATGTTCGCCCGCCCCTGTAAATCATGCGGAAAAAGCCTGCCACATGTTCACCGGCCAAGCAGCGCCGGGTTTTTGATACCGCTTGTTCTGCTTGTGTTGCTGATGGGCTGTTCGTGCTCGCTGATATCGCAATCTCCGATTCTGTCGAAAAGTTCATCGGTGGACAGGCTCGATGAAGAACAACCTCTTGAATCAGACTCCGGCGGCGAGATCCCGTACCAGCGCTGGCGCATATCACCATGGGATGAGGACCTCAAATATATATGGCTGGTTGGAAATTTCGATTTCCGAAAGACCGATCAGGTTGAGATAATCCTGTATTTTCACGGAATGGGCTCCAAGGATTACTACCGGGATTTCCGCAAGGAGCTTGAATCCCTTGCCTGCAAGAGACCGGACAGGCCTTTCATTTTTGTTGGGTTTGTCGACACTCCCTATGTCTACAACTGGGCCAGAAGCAAGGGACGTTGGAGTTCATTTACTCTCAAGGATGGCGAGCGGCCGGAGCTTCTTTTCAAAACCATAAACAGGATCTTCAAGGGAGTAAAAAGGGCCTTTCCTAACATCGAGAAGGAGAAGACTACTCTGACTCTTGCAGGGTTCTCCGGAGGGGGGCGGGTCCTTGACTCAGTGGGGTCGTGGTTAAGCAAGGCGCCCGCAGATGACCCTTACGCAGAGGTATTCAGGTCCAAACTGACCAAAATAGCCTATTTTGATTGCTGGTTTGACAAGGATGTGATTGAGACCATACCGGCGTTACTCGAGAATAACCCCGGCATGCGGATAGTCGGAACGGTTCACATGAAAAAACCATCTGAACTGGCCGCTATTCTGGCGGGCCGTTACAAAATGAAGCAGGACAAGACCAGGACGGGTTTAACCGGCCTTGGAGGACGCTTCGTCATATATAAAGGCGATTCGCATTGGGACGCCATGATTTCGAGGCTGTCACAAGCCCTCTGATTCCTTTTAATTTCCAACTAATTACTTGTAAATACTGCTAAATGGAGGGACCTGCATCTTGACGATGGAGGCCTCATATGCTATCTGGATAGCTGTAAAAGACCTTTCTGCCGTTTTATGGAGCCGTTGATGCAGGATCAAGGCAATCGTGATAGAGAATATGACGAGAGCGTAAAATTTCTCTATAGTCTGGAACGTTTCGGGATACTTCTCGGCCTGGATAATATTCAGGACCTTCTGGCCAGGATCGGTAACCCGCAGACCAAATTCAGGTCTGTCCATGTCGCCGGTAGCAATGGAAAAGGGTCAACATCTTCATTCATCACAAACATGCTGACCGAGGCCGGTTATTCAACAGCTCTTTATACTTCGCCGCACCTGAACGATTTCAGGGAGCGAATTCGAATAAACGGTCAGCTAGTCCCCAGGGAGTCCCTTGTAGAGTCAACCCAGCGGCTAAGACTGCTATATGATCCACAACGCACTACATTCTTTGAATTTACTACAGCCGTCGCATTTGACTGTATCGAAAAAGCGCATCCGGACTTAGCCATCATAGAGGTAGGGCTTGGTGGAAGACTGGACGCCACCAACACCATTAACCCACTGGTATCGGTCATAACTGACATATCGCTCGAACATGAAGATTATCTGGGAACAGGTTTTGCCTCTGTCGCCACAGAAAAGGCAGGCATAATCAAAAAAGGCGTCCCGGTAATTACAGGCGCCACACGTAAAGTCCCTTTCGATGTCATATCCCGTAAAGCCCTTGAAATGGATGCCCCAGTAAGGCTTTTTGGACGCGATTTCAGAGGAAAAAGAGTAACGGCTTCGTCTTTTGACTACTCATCGGGATCCCTTCTGATAAAAAATATCGATTTAGGTATGCGTGGCGCCCATCAGATAAAAAACGCATCCGTGGCAATTGCGGTCATAGAAGAGCTTGCAAAAAAGGGCTTCACGGTAGGCGAGACTCATATCAGGGCCGCGCTCGCGAAGACCAGATTCCCGGGCCGCCTGGAACTGTTGAGGGAAAAACCCGCGGTCATCATTGATGGGGCGCATACGCCTGAAGGCATGAGACTGCTGAAAAGCTCAATACAGCGCATGTATCCCGATAAAAAACCTTTACTGCTGTTCGGCGCCCTCAAAGACAAGAATTACAGGAAACTGGCCGGCATTGTGGCGCCAATGGCAAAAGCCGTCATGTGCGTGCCGCCTCAGAGTGACAGAAGTCTGGATTCAGTCGAATTATCCGAAATATTCACTTCTCTGGGCGTAAAAGCATTTTCGGCGGAAACCGTTGACAACGGTTTCCTGAGGCTCATGGAAATGGCCAGTGACGATGACCTGATATTGGCGGCCGGCTCGCTATACATGATTGGATCAGTGAGAAAGCTGTGTGGACTCAAAGACGAGTGATCATCGAGCGCAAGAAGGCATATACCGATCAGTGTACGGTAAAGGCCTTTCATGCGCTTTTTTTAGCGCTCCTGATGACGCTCGTCTTCACGCCTTCCCGGGTAAGTCACGCCCAAACCCCGAATTCAAACGGCTCGGGTAAGTCAGCCACCATACTGCCGGCCGATTTGCCTGTGCAAATGACTGCGGAAAGACTGTCGTTCAACTACCAGACCAACACCTATACGGCCCGTGGAAATGTCAGCCTGAGCCAGGGGGGAACTCGTCTTCGAGCCGATAGTATTGTTTACGAGGCCAACACCGGCGCCCTCACCGCAATGGGCGGTGTCATAGTCAGGTCCGGCGCCGACGTAATAGAGGCCGAAAAGGTAACCATTAATCTCAATTCCTCCACTGGAGTTCTTTTTAACAGTAAGTTATTATTATCACGACATAATGTCTATCTGGAAGGCAAGAAGCTCGAAAAAAAGGGGGACGCTGATTACAGGGTTGAAGAAGGAAGCTTTACCACGTGTGACGGAGCTACCCCTGACTGGAGAATCACAGGAAAGGACCTCGATGTAACACTGGAAGGCTACGGAGTCCTGAAGCACGGTTTCTTTTATGTTCGTGATATCCCCGTTTTTTATCTTCCCTGGCTGATGTATCCCGCCAAACGTCAAAGGCAGTCCGGCTTTCTCATGCCGCAGATGGCTAACAGCTCTTTACGCGGCTTTGATGTGAAGTTGCCCCTGTTTCTGGACATATCACCTAGCGTAGATGCGACTATTACTCCACGAATATGCACCAGCAGAGCCGCTCAGGCCGGTCTCGAGTTCAGGTATTTTCCGTGGGAGGATTTGAAGGGACGTTTTTACGGAGAATATACATACGACTGGAAATACGGTCCTGAAACTGATCCTGGCAGCCACCGGTTCTTCATCACCTGGCGCCATGACCAGGAATTTCTGTCCTTCCTGAGGCTTAAAGCCAACGCCAACTGGGTTTCCGACAGGAATTACTTTGAATTATGGGGTAGTCGGTTCGATAAGAGGTTGAGAGTCAGGTATCTGGAATCAAACGCTATTTTGTACAGTCAGTCAAACAATTTCCTTGTGCAGGCCGAGGCCCGTCACTTCGACAATCTCGATCTTCCGGACAATGCGCTGACAGTCCAGAACGTCCCGATACTTACGGGAACACTGTTTGCCAGGAAGGTCCCCTACGTTCCGCTCTATGTCAATTCCAGCCTTGTATATGACAACTTTCATTCCCCTGTGATGAATCAGGAATGGCTAGGATCAAGGCTTCAGTGGGATTCGCGCCTGTCTGTGCCGGTATCATTCGGACCGTATCTCAAGTTCGAACCTTCCATGACATACTTTGCAAAAGCTTACGCTGCGGATTTCTATGACCAGAACATCAGCGTCAGTTCTGTAAACGCCCTCAGGTCGGATCTCTACCAGATCAACACCGATGTGTTTACTGATATAAGCTCGGTGTATTCCGGATCAGCTCTCGGATTTCAAAGGATTAAACACAATATACGGCCGAGGATTGTGTGGACTTACCGACCCTTCAGGAGCGCTCACAAATACCCGGTGTTCGATGATTCGGACCGTATGGACCAGGTCAGCCTCATTACCGCGGAAATTCGCCAGGCATGGACAGGCAGGCTCGGTCCCGGCCAATACATGGATTTTGCCTCTTTCAGCTTGTCACAGGGATACGATTTCAATAACACAAGGACTCCCATGGACCCTCTGGGGCAAAGCTCCATCACAAAGTCCCACCTCACAAACATGCAGGCCGAACTTTCAATCAAACCGCATTCATTGCTGGACCTCAAAGCCCAGGCAGAATATGACCCCGTCATGAATCGCGCGCGCAGTTATAGCGTCAACCTCGGAGTCATGGATCACAGGGGTGACACATTTCAGATCCTTCACCAATTCGCCGAGGACGATCGCAATGAGGACCTCAACCGCCAGACCAACCTTAACGTGCAAGTGAAGGTGACATCGGCTCTGGACGTTTTCTTTGAGAACCAGTATTCCCATCAATTCAATTTTGCTTATTTTACTAGTGTTGGGCTAAATTATCATCCACAATGCTGGAGCGTTCTTCTTAAATATTCCGAGACACGTGAGCAGGACCCGATAACACAGAAGATCAGAGATCCTGACCAGACCGTGTTCATGACCGTATCACTTTATGGACTGGGGCAGGTATACAGGTTTTCCAAGGATTGGAGCGAACTTTTGGGGGCGCCGGCCGAATCCTCCGACACTCAGGCTTTTTGATCTGATAGTTATCCCTGTAACCCTCTTCTAATAAAGAGTTAAGGCCATGTCAAAAAATTCCGGAAGCTCGTCAAAAATTACTCACACTACCGCAGGGCCTGGTCTTGAGAAAAATGTTCAGGCCCGAACAGGCTCCATGGAAGTCATCAGTTTTGTCAGCAGTTTCATGAAACTCATGAACAATGGCGATTTGGGCCTTGAAGTCTATGGCCGGGTGCTCGACCTGATTATCGACTTTTTCAACATTAAGGCCTCTGCAATACGGCTGAAACTGGGGGAAGATTATCCATTCTTCGTGACACGCGGCTTTTCCGAGAGATTTCTGGAAAAAGACAATTTCATATGTTCCAGAGATTCGGATGGAAATGTTTTTCGTGGGGAGGACGGTGATGTTCGTCTGAAATGCTTTTGCGGCGCAGTAATATCTCAGGACCGCAGGAAAGATCTTTTTACGCTCACTGAGCAGGGTATCTTCTGCGCCCACTCAGAAGCGGACCTTTCTCCGGGCGGTAAAGACCTGATGGTAAAATCTTCAAGGATAAAGTGCTGTGTCGAGGGTTTCTCCTCGGTTTGTCTGGTTCCGGTCAGATCGTCCATGGGGATTTCCGGTCTGATTGTCATGGCGGACACCAAACCCATAGTGTTAACTCCAGAGCTTCAAGCCCTGCTTGAAGTTGTAGCTACCGGCTTGGGCTCGGCCTTCGACACTCTCCTGCCATCCACTGAAGATCACGCCACAGGGAAACCCGAATCGGACAGGCTGCTTGAATCGATATTTGATCTTGGCCCTACAGCACTGGCCGTCACCGACACAATCGACTACCGATTTACACATGTTAACGACCGATTCTGTGAAATGCTCGGATACAGCCGCGAGGAACTCTCTGACCTGACCATCCTGGACGTTACGCATCCTGATGACATTCAACATGAATTAAGACTCTTCGAAGATGATACTGAAAAAAGTCTTTCGAGCGAATGTCACGAAAAACGCTTCCTGACAAAGGACAGGAAAACTGTGTGGGGCAGGGTAACAGAGTGCGCTCTGGGAAATTATTCAGGCAAGACCCTGATGACTTTGGCAATGGTTGAAAATATTGATGACTTAAAGCTGGCGCATGCCCAGATCGATGAAATGAAGCAGGATCATGAAAGGAAATTGCGTTCCTGGAAGTCCGAAATTGGGTCACTGCACGAGAAACTCGTTTCAGTCTCAAAGGAGAAAAAGGCGCTGGATGATCAAATAAGACTCATCAAAGACCGTTTCAGGGCCATCTCTCAGGCTGTGGCCGACCTTGTGTTTTTTAAGAACACCAGGCTTCGATACACTTATGTCAACCCGGAGATGGAAAAATTGTTCGGCCTGCAGGACAGGGAAATCCTGGGAAAGAAGGCCGACGACTTCTTTTCAGCTCAATCCGCCGAGCAGATAAGGCTCACGGACCTCAAAGTGCTGGCAGGCGAGAAGGTTGATCATGAGACGAGCTACTGGATCAACGGATCGCGGCATTATTTCAATGAATTCAAACTACCCCTGAAAGACAGTAACGGCAAAATAAAGGGGGTGCTCGGACTGGTGCGCGATGTCACCGGAACACGGAACAGGCAGCTATTACTGAATGACCGCTCGCTGGATTACCCTTCAGCTACCATGAGGGCCACCATGGAGAAGGCCGCCTATGCCGCGCAGACTGACAGTATAGTCCTGCTGGAGGGAGAAAGCGGGTCAGGAAAGGATCATGTTGCCAGGTGGATTCATGAGCGCTCAAAACGTTCGTCCGGTCCGTTTCTGGGCATCAACTGCGCCGCTCTGCCTCACGAACTGGCTGAATCCGAACTCTTTGGACATGAACAGGGCGCCTTTACTGGCGCTAGAGGCAGGAAACGCGGCCTGCTCGAGCTTGCCGAAGGTGGAACTCTACTCCTCAACGAAATCGGTGAACTGTCTTTGACCCTGCAAACCAAGCTCTTGACCTTCCTCGACACTCGCAGTTTCATGCGTGTCGGTGGTGAGAAAAGTATAAAGCTTAATGCGAGGATCATGGCAGCAACCCACAGGGACCTCACGGAGGAAGTGGCGCAGGGACGATTTGAAAGGTCGCTGTTCTATCGCCTGAACGTCTTTTCCATTACCATTCCTCCGCTCAGGGACCGTCTGGAAGACATGGAAATTCTGGTCCATGAAATGATAAACAAGCTCGCTCAGGAAATACAGCTGCAGAACGTGCCCGAGATTGGAAACGAAACCCTGGCAAGGCTCTCACAGTATGATTGGCCCGGCAACGTAAGGGAACTCAGAAACGTCCTGGAAAGAGGTCTGCTGCTCTCAAGGGGATCCGTCTTCACGCTTCCCGCCCCAATCTCCAGTGGCTCAGAATCATGGAGCCTCAGAATAAAATTCCCTGAAGGTCAGGACCTCAATGGCCTGGTCCGTGACATACGGGTAAGCGCATGCAATGAGGCCTTGCGCCGCTCATCGGGAAACAGGACCCGGGCCAGCCAGTTACTGGGCATTTCGCGTGACGCCCTGTATCGGTACCTCAAATCCAAACCTGAGTCGAGCGAAAATAATACAACATTAGATCCTGATGAGCGTAATTAAGACAGTAGCGCTAACCTATTTAGGCATTATTACTATCTAGCCATGGAAGGTGTCACAAAATCGCTCATTCTGAATTTTGGGTTGGGGTGTTATTTCTCTGGGTTTATTCAGTATGGTGCTTGTAACAGTTTAATAATATTAGGCAAAGCGGCGCTTTTTTTCCGTTTTGGTCAGTGGCGCCATTTTTGCTTATTACAAGGTCATCAGGTCGTTTGGATTATTCAGATTGCGTTCAAAATTGTTAAATACAACCATTCGATCTTTCAAAGCCCCCGTTTCCGGCGAAATCAAGGGGGGGGAGCCCCTTGGCTACTTTGAACTTTATGACAATCCATCTCTCTTGATTTCACGGTGGCTTAATCCGGCGACCAAATCGCCGGATCTTCTTCTAAACTGTAATTCCCGACAATAAAATAACCCCCGCCAGCATGATCAGTGATCCCGTCAACCTGCTGATCAAGTGCGATTCACCGAAGAATCTCCAGCCAAAGATGACCCCTATCACCATACTTAACCGCTTTACTGATATCATGTAAGCTACCGGAGCCATGCTCACCGCCAGAAAGTGGGTCACTTCCTGGAATGCCATGAATATGGCGCCGATCATGAACGTGGCCGCTATACGATGATTGAAGACCAGGCGCGCTGAACCGGATTTCACCCGCGCCATTCCGATACTCAGAAACACGGCGCCGATCATTGCAGTCATCATGAAACTGAACTGCAGGGGTCCGAACATTACGGCCCCTTTCTTTCCAAGGGTTGAAGTAATTGCCCAGATAGCCGACACCATGAGCATTCTTCTTGCTCCCCGGTCTGCAATTATAGCCCTGATCGGGCCTGGAGCGCTGAAGTTGTTAATG
>CAZIVV010000082.1:0-2602 GCA_964542775.1 uncultured Desulfomonile sp. | reverse complement strand
CTTTGCGTTTGCCGGGGTAAACATCAACGCCGGTCTGGAAGACGCTCTGATGATGGCTAATGAAGAAGGCGGGATCAACGGCAAAAAGATCAAGTACATCATGGAAGACGGGCAATACCAGCTCGACGTCGGGACTGCGGCATTCAAGCGAATAATGGCCCGGGATAACCCTATGGTAATGTATGGCGAAAGCACCGGTCTTGGTAAAGCCATGGCTCCGGAAATCAGGGATCGCTACAAAATTCTCTACAGTTCTACCTCATTCTCCAGTGAACTGGCTGACGCCGCCAATTTTCCATCTATCTTTGTTTCTGGCCCAACCTATTCTGACATGTTCGGAATATTGCTCAAATACATAGCTAAAGAGAAGCCTGGCGCCAAGGTGGCTTTCTTTTACAGTGACACTGAATTCGGCAAGGATCCCATTCCGTTCGGACGTGAAATGTGCAAGAAGCTCAACCTTGAACTGGTGGCCGAAGAAGTCGCCCAGGTGGGCGCCATTGATGTCACCTCCCAGGTTCTGGATCTCAAACGGAAGAATCCCGATTTCGTCATTTTTCAGGGCTTCGTAGTCGAACCTGTGATCACGGTAATAAAACAGTGCCGCGATTTTGGCATGAAGTCACAGTTTATGGGAACATTCTGGGGAGCTTCCAAGATGATACTGGAAAACCTGGGGCCTCTGGCGGAAGGCTACCTTGCGGTGAATCCCTACATGTACTGGTGGAACGACGATGTCCCGATGATCAAGAAGATCAGGGAATACTCGGCCAAAAAATATCCGAATGTGACATACAGGGACAACTCTTATATGCAGGGTTACATGACAGGCCTTATCTTCGTGGAATGCCTGAGAAGGGCCGACAAGGCCGGACAACTGAACTATGACGGTCTGGTGAAAGCCCTCCAATCACTAAAAGGTTTTGAGACCGGAGGATTGTCGGCTCCCTACACCAATGAGAACAACAAGTTCCCCGTGGCTCGCGTGTGGAAGGCCAACGTTGCCAAGAAAATACTCGAACCCGTTTCAGACTGGATAACTCTCGAAAAGGACAAATAGGCAGATATGGGACACACCCTACCCCATCTCCTGGTTGAGAAGGCGCAAGGAGCGGGCTCCGCAAGAGCTGCTCTCAGGGAAAAAGAGTTCGGAATCTGGCAGTCATTCTCCTGGAGTGACTACCTGGAAAATGTGCGGGACTTTTCGCTCGGACTCTTATCCCTAGGCGTCGAATCTTCAGACAAAGTAGCCATTCTGGGGGATAATCGTCCAGAATGGCTCTTTTCGGAATTGGCCGCTCAGTCACTGGGTTGCGCCACCGTCGGAATTTTCCCCGACAGTCACATAGATCAGGTCAAATATATCCTGGATCATTCCGATGCGGCCTTCCTTATCGTAGAGGATCAGGAACAAACCGACAAATTTATGGAGATACGTGCGGACTGCCCCAAGATAAGGCGAGTCATAGTGGATGACATGAAGGGGATGAGATTTTACGATGACCCTATGTTGATCCCATTCAGTCATGTGCAGGAAATGGGCAGGGCGCTCTCTAAAACTCAGCCAAACCTTTTCGCTGAGCGATTAGGCAGATTGACGGAAGAAACCGTTGCCCTCATCGCCTATACCTCAGGCACCACAGGACTCCCCAAAGGGGCGATGCTGACGCACCGGAACATGATAAGAATGGCGGAGAACTTTGACCGGATTGATCCTGCCCATGACACTGACAACCAGGTGTCCTTCCTGCCTCTTCCGTGGGTGGGAGAGCAGATGACTGCCGTATCGTGGCATTTGTTGAAAGGCTTCACGGTAAATTTTCCGGAGAAACCGGAGACGGTGGCGGAGAACATCAGGGAAATAGGCCCAAACATACTTTTTGCCCCACCACGTTTCTGGGAGAAAATGTGCTCTGAAACCCAGGTTAGAATTCAGGACGCCGCATGGATTAAGAGGTTCTTCTATAAGACATGTATGCCGGTGGGGTATAAGGTTGCAGACCTGAGGCTTGCCAATCGCAGTCCCGGGTTGCTTCTCGGTCTGGTTGACAAGCTTTGTTACTTTCTTGTTTTCAGGTCACTCAAGAATTATCTAGGGCTGGGAGGTCTTCGAAATGTCTATACCGGAGGCGCCGCACTGGGCCCCGAAATCTTTAACCTGTTTCAGGCCCTGGGAGTAAACATCAAGCAGATCTACGGACAGACTGAAACATCGGGAATTGCCGTTTCCCACAGGAATGGTGAAATCAAGCTGTCCACGGTGGGGAAGCCCATACCGGAAATGGAAATCAGGATTTCTGATTCGGGAGAAATTCTCACAAAGGGTCCAACAGTTTTTGCCGGTTACTACAAGAACGAGGAAGCCACGGCCAAAACTATTGAAGACGGCTGGTTGAAAACTGGTGACCAGGGCATGATCGACGAAGATGGTCATCTGGTCATGATCGATCGCAGGAAAGATGTCATGACTCTTACTGACGGCACAAACTTCACGCCACAACTCATAGAAAATAAGATAAACTTCAGCATGTACATATCGGAAGACGTTATGGAGGGTAAAAACAGGCCCTATGTCGAAACAATGATCACCATGGACACGGAG
>CAZIVV010000081.1:0-3810 GCA_964542775.1 uncultured Desulfomonile sp. | reverse complement strand
ACGCAGTGGTGTTCAAGCCGACCGAAGGCAGAAAGAACGCCGTCCCCCACGTTGTGCCCAATAAATGCACCGGGTGCGGCTGGTGTGAGAACAAATGCCCGGTCATAGGGGCCTCAGCCATCAGGATTAACATAATCGGTGAAGTCCGCCTCAGTTCAGGCTCCTACATAGAGAAGGCCCAGGAATACGGACTCGAATTCAAGACCGACAAGGGGGAAACTGACGTCCTGGCCCCGGAAACTTTTGAGGATAACGCATCTGCCCAAAAACCGGCCCCCGTTGCCGGACAATCTCCGGCGCCCAAGAAAGAGCAATTGCCGCCCGGCTTTATCGAGGACTAGCCCATTGGCTCCTTTCACGCATCCACGGCATGCGACCTTAAATTTTAGTTTCCTTCACAACGAAGCCGTGAATACTCCGGCAGGGACGCCGGAGCTACTTTACACTCGCATCGACAGTAGATCCGGCCTCCGCGCCGGATGTTTGCTTTCGGTTTCATTCCGCCGGAACATTCTGGAACAGCGACAAGGAGCCTCGGACAGTTCCATCACCCGGCATACAGGACCACCGTCTTTTGCGCCTCATTGAACGTTTTTGAGCGATTCCTTATCATTGCTATCATTTGGTCGAGGCTGACGGGCAATTTGATGGCCTCCTCCGGGCACAGACGAAAACAGTTGAGGCAGTCGAAACAGGCGTTACTGAACTTTGGTGGGACCAAACGGACGACTGGACTCTGAACGATTATTTGAATTCAATCAGTGTGGGTACTTTTCCACGCAAAATATCTTTATAAGAACGTGGGACTCTACGTGAGGACATGAGATGAACGATCATCCGCTGTTTGTGGGCCTCGGTCAGAACTCCTTTAAGCGAAAACTGACCGGAACTAATACAGTAATGCATCTCGCTAACAGATTTGTTAACTACTTTGGAGCAGTTCAGTTTGGAAGTATAGCGTAGGAAAGGATAGTCGGAAACGTCCAGCCCAACCATCAGTTGGCGCAATTCCCTGTTTTTGACGGCCGCCATCTCTATCTCTGTGCCGATGATGGCAAGAAGCGCAATATCCTGGTTCAATGCAATGCCGGCCAGAACAAAGAACTTGTCCTTGGGCGGGTCCATGCTGGACAGATGCCCGTAATATATTTCCCCCACTTGCAAGATTACTGTCCTAGCGCAATTTTGACTTCATTCTGGGTTCGCAGGTAATCAATCAGCTCCTCATCGCCATCAGCCAACACTTCCAGAGGAATTATATGATTGTCCGTCGTTTCGATTTCATGAATTTGCTTCCCGGCGTCCTCGAAATCCATGTCTTGGAACAATTCATAGGCCACGTCCAGGGCATCGGTCTCGGATTCCGCAAGTTCGTATCTTACTTTTTCAGTGGTTAGAGTGTTCCTGATGCGATCAGCGACAAGATCACGCAGGTCAATCGTCCATCCATCTCCGGACAAGCTCGAAACCAACCGGTAGGTATTGTCCGGAACCGGGCCAAATTTGGACTGTTTGTAAACATCGTCTGTAATAAGTTCGCCCCACTTCTGCAAATGTAGCCGATCCGCCCAAAAAATGGTCTTGACGAGTTGGCGCAGATCGATTCTCCAATCCTGCTTGGCAGCTACATACAGCATGGCCAGCATTGTTTTTCGCTTATCCCAGGACACGGTTGCTAACTCTCCGGGTAACTCACACTTATATTGGACAGGATAACATTTCCTACCAGTTAATACGAGACCTTTTCCCCAATAATTCTTCGCCATGAAATGACATGGACATGCGATGGCCATGCTATCCATCCGAGCACATCCACGGCATGCGGCCTTCAATTGTGGTATCGTTCACAACGAAGCCGTGAACACTCCGGCAGGGACGCCGGAGCTACTGAACCGCAGACATGGAATAACGCAATCACCAGAATCATCCATGATATTCAAAACCCACCAGATACTGACACAACTTTTAAACCTGATATCCTGATAAATTAGACATGAGACCAAAAATGACTTCTATACGCGTCATATCATCAAAAAATAATCTGCTTAAACTTCAAAACGATACGGATCACCAAGACACTACCACTGGATTTTTTAATAAATTACATTAAATAAATTATACAATATACTTAGATCATAAGCATTTTTTAGTAATATTATTATTTATTTACAATTGACATAGAATATAGTATAGATATTACCATTAACATACTAATTTTCTTAGGTAGCTGGGTCAAAAGTTCATCCGTTGGATGTTGGTCTCCCTCTTTGCGCGGACCTGATTCCTGTATGATTTAATGTGGAGAAAAGACAATGGGGATAACGCGACTAGTCTGTACTCTTGTCATGATAGCAACTCTTGCCTGTCCGGTTTGGGCTCAGCCTGTCCTTACCGGTCCGGCGCAGACGTTTCCATCGAGCCCTTTAAGCATGCCGGCCGCCTTTGGGGGATCATCGGGGCAAAGCGTCTCAATCAACAACGGGGCGCTCTCGGAGTATATACCCACCATCCCCAATCTTGAGCTGGGTTTCCAGTATTTCTTCGGAGACAGGGTGAGGAGTGGTCAGGCCAACGCTGATTATTTGCTGCCATATAATCTGAGCCCAAATTCCGTGATCTTCGGAGAAGCCCACGGGAACTGGTGGAACTTCATAAACAAACCTCCCGGAGGCGCAAGCAGCAGGATTGACCTGTCCTTCGGAGGCGGTTACCGCCACATGTTGAGCAATCAGCTACTCCTGGGTGTTAACGGCTTCTATGACTCATCACGTCTTTTTGACCAGTGGTATTCCTCAGGATCGGTCGGGCTTGAGCTGGCCGCCAATATCGGCACAAGCGACGCCGTGGACCTGAACGCCAACTGGTACGGCGACATCTTCTCTTCAACAGACATCATCAACGCATTCAGGAATCACGGGGGCAGTTACGACATAGAGGCCGGATACTCTCATGCAATGTTTGACAACTCCCTCGACCTCAGGCTCAAGTTCGCCGGATACCAGTTCGATACAGGCTCAAGCGTATATGGCTATAAGACGGGAGCCGACCTCACCACCAAAGACGGCATGTTCATGCTGAGGTACGAATACGGCAACGATCGTATAAACGGGCAGTGGAACAACATCGGAGCTTTCGTCAACATAGGCTTCCAGATGGAAAACATAATCCGAGGAGAAAGCCCGTTCACCGCCCCGGAGCCCGTATTCAAGAGCCCGCGTAACCTGAAACGCATGCTCACCCAGAAGGTCAAGAGGGACTGGAACCAGCAGTACGCCCCGGGAAGAGCTGCGCTCGCAGCGGCGGCTGTTAGTTATGTTGTGTGGGTCGATCCGGTTTCTCCTTCTTCTACTCTTCTTCCTAGCTCTGACTACACGAGCAATTTTGTCACCACGGTGGAGAGAACGTCGCTGGATCCTAATGCATACGTCATGGTCAGTTTTTCCTATACTAATACTACCGGGGCATCTATCATTCGAGAAATTGGGGTTTGGAGCCCGACTCAATTGGTTAAAGCGAATTTCGAATATTTACCTGGGGGAGGAACAGCAGAAATAGTCTTGGATAGTGCCACACAATCAACCTTTACATCTAACCCATCTTTGGTCTATGCACTCAACACGGGTACTGCCGCAGGGACCACGTCCATCAGCAACGTTCGTGTTGGTTTCACGTATCGCTAGCGTCATACCGGAGTATCGCTATCCGGATGGCTCTGACAAAAAACACGGTCATCTAAACCAGGTTTCACATACCTGACAACTCATATCCATGTGGCCCTCAACATTGCTCCTAATCTGTTGAGGGCATTTT
>CAZIVV010000080.1:0-51639 GCA_964542775.1 uncultured Desulfomonile sp. | reverse complement strand
CACTTTATTGAAAAACGGATATATATAATAGATTATTCAGAACAGTTGAATAAAGCTTAGCTGCACAAAAGAGTCCGGGGGTGTTAGCTGGATGGAAAACTTGGAAACCCAATCTAACCACAACCTTCTGTCCGAAGATGAAGGCCAGGAGATATCCAAAGAAGAAAACTTCGCAGAGCTTGTCGAGAGTAGTTTTCACAAAGCGCAGGAAGGAGAGATCGTAAGCGGTGTCGTGGTACAGATCACGCCCGAATACGTGATGATCGACGTCGGTTCTAAATCTGAAGGTCAGATTCCTTTAGAGCAGTTCCAGGACGAAGAAGGCGCTTTGACTGTGTCGGTAGGCGACACAGTGCAAGTATTTCTGGAAGACACTGGAGAGAGCTCTGGAGGTGTAAAAATCTCCAAGACCAAAGCGGACAAGATCCGTATATGGGATGAGATAGCCGAAATCTGCGAGACAGAAAAGACAATCTCCGGAAAAGTAATTTCGCGTGTCAAGGGCGGCATGCAGGTAGACATCGGAGTGCCCGCGTTTCTGCCAGGCTCTCAGATTGATGTCAGACCGGTGCGCAATTTTGAAAAATACATCGGTGAAACGTTTGATTTCAACGTCCTGAAATACAACAGGAAGCGTGGGAACATAGTTCTTTCAAGACGTCCTCTACTCGATAAGGTCCGTGACGAAAAGAAAGATTTTATATTGAAGGCGCTCGAGAGTGGCGAGATTTTCACTGGAGTAGTCAAGAACATAACTGACTACGGCGCATTCGTGGACCTGGGTGGTCTGGATGGTCTTCTGCACATAACCGACATGTCATGGGGAAGGATTAATCACCCTTCGGACATTATAAAGGTCGGTGACGAGATTCAGGTCAAGATTCTGAAGTTTGATCCGGACAAGGAGCGCGTGTCTTTGGGATTGAAGCAGATCAATCCTGATCCTTGGGAAACTGCGGAAGAAATTTATCCGGTTGATTCAAAGTGGACCGGCAAGGTTGTTAGCATAACTGACTACGGCATTTTTGTAGAACTCCAGAAGGGAGTTGAGGGGCTGGTTCACGTATCAGAAATGGCGTGGACAAAAAAACCTCGACATCCATCCAAGATGGCGCACATCGGCGAAGAAGTCGAAGTCGTCGTGCTTAACGTAGACAAATCACAGAAACGCATATCTCTGGGAATGAAACAGCTACGTCCCAACCCGTGGGATGTCATAGCTGAAAGATACCCTGAGGGAACGAAAATAGAGGGTAAGATCAGGAACGTGACCGATTTCGGTATCTTCGTTGGAATCGATGAAGGAATCGACGGTTTGGTTCACATATCCGACATTTCGTGGACCCAAAGGATCAAGCATCCCGGTGAGATCTACAAGAAGGGACAGACTGTTCAGGCGGTTGTCCTGAATATAGACAAAGAGAACGAAAGATTTTCCCTCGGTATTAAACAGATCGAGGAAGACCCGTGGGAAACCATTCCTGAAAGGTATCCTACCGGGGCCAAAGTCACTGGAGTTGTAACTTCGGTAACCGATTTTGGCGTGTTCCTGGAAATCGAAGACGGTATTGAGGGCATGATTCATGTTTCCGAGCTGTCCAAGGACAGGGTGAGTTCACCTGCGGACTTTACCAAGGAGGGTGATACTCTCACTGCCATGGTCCTCAAAGTGAACAAGCGTGACAAGAAGATCGCTCTTTCGATAAAGAGTCTTGATAAAACACCAGAGAGCGACCAGAAGAGTTACTCTAGCAGCCAGGACGTTGTCGCATCTAACCTGGGTGATCTGCTCAAGGAAAACCTTGGCGCCTCCTTCGGAAAAGACTGATCCCCGCTTAAAAATCCCGGCTCAGGTTAATGAAATCTCAGCCGGGATTTCTGTCTCCCCTATCACCTGAAAATCCAGATAAAACCCATCTTAATCTGTTTGTTGATGGCGATGTGACTTCTTCCCTGATTCGCGGCACATAACAGACGCAACATCAAAAGATTCTTCTCTTGACTTTATCAGACCGAGCGCCTGCTTTTCATGAAGGATCCTGATTATTCGTCCCAGCTTTGGTCCGGGAGGAATTCCCAGGAAATTCATCAGATCGTTTCCGTTCACAAATGGGATGAGAGGCTCAGCCGGAATACTGAAAAGATAATCAAGCAGGGACTTGACACCTTTGACTGCATTCTCGATATGCTCATTCTTGCGCAGTGGACCACACGAAGCTTTCAAATCGGCGATGAAGAGGAGCGACAGTCCTATTACATCGAGCCCAAACCGATCGGTAAGCCTGAAAAGAAATCTTTTTGACGGTGGATCAGCCATAGTCATCGAAGACAAACGCATATGTCCACTTATAAGCATCGAGACAAGGTTCTGCTCCCTGTTCGATAATTTTAGCCGCTCAACTGCCCTGGTAAAGATTTCGGCGGATTTCTTTTCATGTCCGTAAAAGTGAAAAACCCCTTTATCGTCAGTAAAGACGCTGGCCGGCTTTCCAGCGTCGTGAAAGACGCAAGCCAGCTTCAGCAGCCATAAGCGACTTCTGTGGTGGCAGGGCTCAAAGTCCAGATAATCCACTATCTTGTCAGCAAAAGGGCCAAATATGGCATGCAGCTCGACAAGTGTAGTCTCAAGCTGATTTACACAGTCGATGGAATGATCCCAGACATCCATGCTGTGATACTGGTTCTGATCGCATCCCTTCATTGGCGCGAGTTCGGGAAACAAATCAGTCAATAGCCCCATTTGCTCCATCTCCACTAAAATTTTGGCGCATGATTGCTGAGCCATGATAAGACTCAACTCATCCCGAATTCTTTCCCCTGACACCTGAGAAATCGCCGTGGAGCTTATCCGCATCAGGGATTGAGTTGTCGCTTCAACATGAAATCCTAGCTGGCCAGCAAAACGATATGCCCTAAGGATCCTGAGAGGATCATCTGAAAATGAATCAGAAGAGCAAGCCCTGATGACAAGTTCCTCCAGGTCTTTCATGGCGCCATGTGGATCTATCAACTTGTCGAAACCTGTTCTGAGATAGTCGCTGAGGCTTATGGCGATAGCATTGATGGTGAAATCACGCTTGCGCAGGTCTTCATTAATTGAAGGGGCTTTAAGAGCGCAGACATCGATGAAGGCGTTAGGTTTGTTTTTCAGGACGATCCTTCCGCACGCATTAACAGGATCCAATGGAGCGAACGACGCTATTTCGGGAAGCCCTGAACAGACTGATCTTGCAATTTCGAATCCGTTTCCATTTACAGCCACGTCTATGTCGACAGAGCTGGTCCGGTTCAGGAGATGATCCCGAACAAACCCTCCAACCAGGAATGAGTCTCTTGATTGTAGTAGTATGGCTTCCAGCAGGGTGCGTGTATGAGAGTGAATGACCACATCAATTACCGATGTTCATCAATTTGTTTTAGGGCTGGATCGACTAATTATGCGACCCGGATCACAATTGGGCGTGTATCAGTTCAAACCGTATGGAACCGAGAATTGGCGATGAGGTAAGCAGCAAAGGGATTCTCCTCTGGTCATTTGACACCCAGAGTTTGCCTTTTGCGATCTCTTTCTGGTCAGCGTGCAGTTTGACCAGTCTCAAGTCCAGTCGCAGGGCCTCATGATTGCCTGATTTTATACTTATCTGTTCGCTGCCGTTTGGGCTGACATAGAGGCGCGCCTTATCCTTACCATCAAATATATCCACGTACATCGGTCTTGCCAGGTCCTTCTGGTTGCGAAGCAGGAAAACCGCGGTTATAGGGTCATAAATGCCCTTGACCTTCTCGGAATGGGATTCAATTTCGTCGCCTTTCTGTTTGTTTACCTTTACGGAGCTGGTCTGGTGGTCAAATGAAAGGTCAACGACTTCACTGCGCAGAATGTTGGACCTGAGATGAAACCTGTAAGTTTCAGGTTGAAGGGTTTTGGCTGAGAAGGTAGCCTGGATTCTGCTCCAAATCTCTACAAGCGCCTTCAACGTTCCGTCTGACACCGCCTGAGCTGTCACATTGACTGTTTGTGAGTTGGCCTTCGTCGTTACATCTCCATGACCAGCGCGGCTTCCGTTCCAGGTAACCTCATACTTGAGCAACTCGACCTGTTCAGGTGGATTCGCTATGGACGCTGAACCCTGGAAAAGAGTAATGACAAAAATGGCACAAAGCGGATATAGAATCCTGGTTAGACGGGACATCCTGCGCGGATTGTTTTCTCGCACCGAAACCTCACCATGAACGTGGAAATTGTAATTCAATCTGTTGTTTACTATGCCGGGTTTGCCTGGAAGGCGCCCAACGGACAGGAGGAAGGAGCGCCACCGATAATTTTAATTCAGCCGGAATCTGCGCCAGTGGAATTTCTTGCTCACTTCAGGCATGGAAATCATCAGATTGTCTCCCGTAACCGTATAGGGCCATTTAACAGTATTGCCGGCGTCATCGGTTATTACAATCTGATCCCTATCCAGGGTGTATTTACCTGAGCGACTCTTGGACATGTCTGTGCTGTCTTTATCCATGCGGTTGAATATGACCTCACCATTGCCGGTAAATTCGAGTACGGTTCGTGTAGCTTCTCTGGGCTTCTGTTCTTCACCCTTGTCATTAATTTGGTACATTAGTTCCCATTTATCGGTTAAGCCCTTGTCCAGGGAAGAAGACGCTGTTGATTCGGCGCCGCTCTGGGTGTCCATTCTGGCGTTTTTAGGCAGAGACGCCGTCAAGCAGGAAACGCAACCAAGAGCGCAAAGAAGAGCGCATATAGAGAGGCCAAGTTTACATTTTGGGGACACAATTAACCTCAAAAAATGTGACGCTGCGACTGTTGGGATTTATGTATCGGACAAGGTAGCGCCACTCATCTACATCTTACCACAAGTTTCCCAATCCCTTTTGATCATTCTCCTGCAATGCGACTGAAGGCTGTCTGGGCGACGACTCGGTCTGATTTTGGGCTGCGCCCGCATTCTCCTGCCTGTTCGCGCTAGCTACAACAGCCGGCTTGGCTATTGGAAATTCGCCCTTCACCAATCTGGTCAGGAAGCTATTATCAATAATTATACAGTAAGAACCGACACTTAGAGTATGAAAAACAGCCTCCGCGTCGTGCCAGTCAAGACCAAGGCAGCCATGTGTGAGCCGTCCACCTGTCGCTTCTGCGTAATGAATGTATCTTGCTCCATCATACACCATTTTGTATCTGAAAAAACCTGGAACGCGCCTGTCTTCCCAGCGACTCGGAATGGGCTCATTCTCCTCTACAAAATACCAGTCCGGCCTGATCCAGTCATCAACAGGAACCTTGCTCTTGATGGGAAAAATTCCAACGGGAGTTTCAAAAGCCCCAACGTGTGTCTTGCCCTTGCCTATGGCAACCGGACCTATGCGAAGCAAAGCGCCGTTTCTATCATAAAGGTAGAACTGGAAATTCCTTTTGTCCATTACAATAAAAGCTTTACCATTACGGTTCTTTATGACGCTGGAGATATAACGCGCCTCCTGCATGACTCCCTGAACCTGTCCCTCGTCGTTCAGTCTGTGCCCGTAGTATGAATCGTACATCTGAGGCTGTTCAGGTTGACGATTCGCATGGCTATGGTCTGATGAGCGCGCCATCTGTTCTCGGAGTATAGCCTCAGCGTCTCTGTGGTCATACTGCAGATTTGCCATGGGGTTGGAGTTGGGATAATACTGAGTGGTCGGCTGAGACTGATTCCCGAAGTTCTGATACTGACTGCCTCCAGGGCCGTAGTGATAAGGCTGCTGATAATAATTGTCATAGTATTGAGCTTCAACAGGAACCGCCATGATCAAAACCGCAGCCATCCCGATCATATACTTTATTCTATTGCGCATCATTGAACCCTCATACCTCACAATCACAGAGAAAAAACATAATACCTCTGAAATTATGTCCTGTATAATTTAAAAGAAATGGTGTGTCAATAAAAGCTGAACATAATCAGGAACAGTTAAAGACTAAACTTAAACCAAATGTTTAAATTATCCTGCAACTATTCAGTGTAGTGTGCGTAACCCCAAAACGTTTACACTGCGTAACTTCCCAGAATCCAGCTCTGCCTTTAGAGTGTCCTTGTACATAAAATGTTCCGTCGGGAATATCATTCCTTGACGCGAAATTTATCACTATTCGGCCTGAATGCCGTATTTTTTTAGCTTGTACTGGAGGTTACTCCTTGAGATACCTAATATTTTGGCCGCCTGAGCCTGAACATTCCCTGACTGTTTGAGCGCCTGACGGATCATCTTCTCTTCAATCGCGTCGAGGGTGTCCATCAGCCCCGAATCCATGGATATAAATGTTGAGGATCCCTCGGGAGTCTCGTTGTGTTTTTTTATTTCTCGAGGAAGGTCGTTTTTTTTGATTGATGAGCCATTGGACATCACCAACGCGCTTTCGATTACATTTTCCAATTCCCTGACATTCCCTGGCCAATTGTAGGAATACAGCGATTTCATTGCATCAGGAGATACCTCACGTATGTTACGGCCAAGTTTTTGTGAGTATTTGCTTACGAAGTGCGCAACCAGGAAAGGTATATCGGAGCGTCTTTCCCTAAGGGGAGGAACCTTTATATTCACAACATTCAGTCTGAAAAAGAGATCACCACGGAATCTTCCCAGTTCAACTTCTTCCTTCAGGTCTTTGTTTGTCGCAGCGACAAGTCTGACGTTCACCTTGATTTCCTTGTTTCCACCAACCCGCTGAAACTCCTGCTCCTGAAGCACCCTCAGAAGCTTGACCTGAATATTGAGCGGCATTTCTCCCACTTCATCGAGGAACAGTGTTCCACCATCCGCATACTCGAATTTACCTTCCTTTAGACCAATAGCTCCGGTGAACGAACCTTTCTCGTGACCAAACAGTTCGGACTCAAGCAGATTTTCTGGAATGGCCGCACAGTTCAGGGACACAAAAGGGGCGTTGGAGCGAGATGAGGCCTGGTGTAGCCCTCGTGCTATGAGTTCTTTTCCGGTGCCTGATTCACCGGTCACCAGTACAGTGGTAGGTGTATCAGAAACTCGTTTCATTATAGAGAAGACTCGTTTCATCGGATCTGACTCACCTATTATGTTGCCCCACAAATTCCCAAGTCCTGTATCAAGTCTCCTGATGCTCCTGACGAGCTGTCGCTTTTCGACACCTCGCTTCACAGCCGCTTTCACATCCTCGTTATCAAATGGTTTCTGTATGTGATCTAACGCGCCTTTTTTCATAGCATTCACGGCCTGGTCGACTTCGGCAAAAGCCGTCATCAGAATTACCGGCATATCTGGATCAACACTGAGGATTTTTTCCAGGAATTCAATTCCAGACATTCCGGGCATTTTGATATCGCTCAGGACTGTATCAATCGCTTCCCTCTGGACTATCTCAAAACCCTCATTTGCGCTGGACGCCGTTACCACGTCGTAGCCTTCGTCACAAAGAAGGTCTTCCAGAACCAGGAGGTAATTCTTTTCATCATCAACTATGAGCACTTTAGGCATAGGCGCCATTCACCATCCATTCAAACACACTAATTTAAGCTAACAGGCAAAGAAACGCTAAAAACGCTCCATTTGCCTTCCTCGCTGCGAACATTCACTTCACCATTGTGAGAACTGACAATATTATGCACCACGGAAAGACCTAATCCAGTACCCATTTCGTGAGTGGTAAAGAAGGGTGAAAATATCCTTGAGATGTCTGACTCACTGATGCCGTGGCCGCTATCTTCGAAGTCTACCACAACATAGCTGTTTTGAACGCTGACCGTCACTTTGAATGTCCCGCCTTCCGGCATTGCCTCAAACGCATTCATGGTGATGTTGAGAAACGCCTGGTACAGTAAATCCGAGTCTCCTGAAATGATGGGATCTTCGCCATCAGTATAATAATCAAACCATTTTATGTCTCTGCTCTGAATCTCGTGCTCAAGATGGCTCTTGACCTTTGAAAGCACTTCCCTGACATCCAGCCTGTTGGCTGCTGGAGAACGCGGTCTGGCAAAATCGAGAAAGTCTGTCAGGATGAGACTGAGCCTGGTTGCTTCTTCAACTATGATGCCGGCAAGTTTTCTTATTCGGGCAGGATCAGGATTTTCCTTGTTTGCAAGGACCTCGCCTGATGATCGAATGATGCCTAATGGATTTCTGATCTCGTGGGCTATGGTCGCCACCATTTGACCGATGGAAGCCATCTTCTCAGATTGTTGCAACTGTTCTTCCAGTTTCTTCTGTCTGGTGGCGCGTTCAATAAGCATCCTTTCACCTCGCCTTACTATGAGAGTGAGCATGGTGAACAGGAAGGCCATCAGACCGGTGGCCACAAGCATAATTACGAGGATGGATCTTTGGACATTGACGTACTGGTCGGTCACATCCTGGGATATTTCAATGACTCCGTAAATGGCTCCGAGCATCCAGTAATTTCCAGTGCCCTCTCTCAGAGGGTAGTAAGTGTCTGCAAGCCACTTTCCGTACCATTGTGATGGTCCCCTTGCTCCCTGTCTGATCCTGGTCTGATCCTTACCGTTTAATGCGTCGTTAACAGAAGCGCTTTCAGGTTCATATTTGCCTATGAGGTCATATTCAGTGCTGTAAACGATCTTTCGTGACTTGTCGATTATCTTGATGCGATCAATCTTCAGGCCGTAGGTGAAATCTTTTATTAGCGAATCCAATGCGCCAAACTGATCCCATTTCCTGAGATCCATTTTCGCGCCTCTTGCTTTAAGTGGCGCGTAGAAACCTATGAAAATATTGTAATTCAGGTTTTCAGCCAGCAGTTTTGCGTAATTCTCGGCGCTTTTTAAGAGGGTATCGACGTTTCGTGAATAAAGAAAGGCGCCTAGCAAAAACGTAACAAGGGCAATGACTGCGAAACCGGAGAGGAAAAAATATTTGAGCAGTCTGAACGGCCCTCCAGAATTTGGGGCTGAAGAATTCCTTGCCATTCTAGTTTCTCTGACCTTTTATAAATGTGGGACTACAAAATCTACCGCATGTCAGTCTTTTCGGGAAGGCGCACAGCAAAAAATCGCAACGGTAAGTTACCCTCATGCGTTACCCAGGTCCTCCGGCTTTATCCTCTCGAGTATCTTTGTCAGCTCTTCGTCCGTTTTTTCAACATCCTCCTGAGTGAATATCATCTTCTTGTGGGTATCATCACCGGTCTCAGTCTCAGTCATACCCTGAATAACTCTCTCGCTTACAAAGATGGCGGCTCCGGCCCAGGTTGCCAGCACGAGTGAATCCGAAGGTCTGGCGTCTATCGTTACAAGTCTGGCATCCGGTGTCTTCAAATAAATCGTGGCATAGTAAGTGTGATCTTTCAGATCATCAATTTCAATGTGCTCAATACGAGCGCCGAGCTTGTCCACAAGGTTTCGAAGCAACTCATGAGTTAGAGGCCTTTGAAAAACCTCCTTGCTCATGGCGCGCTGAAGGGCCATAGCCTCGACCGGACCAATCCAGATGTAAAGCTCTCTCTCGCCACCCGCTTCTTTTAGGATAACTACTGGCTGCATGTTTCTGGTGTCAGAAGCTATTCCAGCTATTCTCATTTCCTGAAATTTGTTTTCGCTTTTCATCTCGTCCTCCTGACCAGAGTTTGAGCTGCACAACGTCTGCTGATGCGGAGCAATTCACAATTCCGCCAAAACTGACATCATGGAGTTAATGGAAATTCTATGCGCAATAAATTTTTATCTCTGACCCAGACCAATTTGTCCGTTTATCCGGCTTACCATTTCCTTTGTTAATGCTAAAGAGGACAGCAACTCCTCTGGCTTCAATTCCAGCGTCATTGTCCCGTCGTATCCACTTTTTACCAGAGCCTGGAATATCGCCTCGAAATCTATTGTTCCTTCGCCGATTGGTAAATGAAGGTCATCCTTCACGCCTTGGCCGCCCACATTGTCGTGAACGTGGACATGTTTTACACTTTGACCGAAATCCCGAATTATTTCAAATGATCGGTTTATCCTGGTGAGCAGTTGCCCGTGCCCGATATCCAGGGTGATCGCCAGGTCCGGAATCTCTGAGAGAACCGTCCGAAAATCTGAAGATGATTCTGACAGGTTTTCAAGGCTTATGGTCACCCCCTCATTCTTTCCAAACCTGGAAAGCTCGTAAAGAGCTTTTATCTTGGCTTCGATTATTTCAGGCAGCACATGCCTGGAATCCATCCACAGGTGCGTCGTCAGAAAATGTATCCCAATCCGGCTAACCGTGAGGACAGTATCTCTTAGCGATGGCATGTAGTTGCCGTGAAGGTTCTCCAGGCTGTTCGGATTACCCTCATGAGGGCCATGAGCGATCAGGAAAAAGGCTTTTCTTCTGGCGCAGAAGCATGAGTTTGACTTCCAGTATTCACGGGACTCAATGTCCTTGAGCACTACCTCTCCGAAATCCAGACCGTTGGACTCCAGCCAGTCGATGTCTTCAAGTTTCCTGACGTGCGACCCGTAAAGCATTTCAGGGTTACCTCTTTCCCACCAATCTTATAGGGCTTGATCCTGGAGACCGATCTCTTCATCTGTCAAATAACAGGCCGGATCAGGCGCCCAGACATCGTCATAAACCGCCTCAGCTCGAACCCTGAAGTTGCCACCACAAATTTTCAGCCATTTGCACATGGAACATCGACCGGTTACATGGGACTTCTTGTCCTTGAGCTTCATCAGGAATTCATTTTCAGGGTCAGTCCATATTTTTGAGAATGGTTTTTCAAGGATATTTCCCAGTATGAGATGTCTCCAGAACTGATCAGGGTGGACATCCCCGTTCCACGAGACGCAACCGATACCGCGTCCAGAGTTATTGCCTTCATTCATTTGCAACAACTTTAACACCTGCGAGGCTCTCTCAGGATCTTCCCGCAGCATCCTCAGGTAAAGAAAAGGACCATCCGCATGATTGTCCACTGTGAGGACTTCCACAGGCATTCCATGATCATGCAGACTTTTGGTCCTGTCTATAATAGTATCGACGACCTGGCGGGTTTCCTGATGTGTCAGATCTTCTTCAACCAGTTGCGCTCCGCGTCCGGAATAAACCAGATGGTAAAAACATATCCTCGGAATGTTAGCAGATTCCACCAGATCGAAAATGCCGTCAATCTCCCTGTAGTTGCGCTTGTTGATCGTGAAACGAAGACCAACTTTCAGACCGGCATCCTTGCAGTTGCTTATAGCGCGCATAACTCTTGAATAGGTTCCCGGTATGCGCCTGAACTCATCATGAGTTTTCTCCAGACCATCCAGGCTTATACCTACGTACGACAATCCAACATCTTTCAGGGAAGCCGCCATTTTCTGGTTTATCAGCGTTCCATTTGTGGATACTACGGCTCGCATACCCCTTGATCCAGCGTGCCTCATCAGATCAAGGATATCAGGACGAATCAGCGGTTCTCCGCCAGAAAAAAGCACCACAGGAACTCCGAACCCACTGAGGTCGTCCAATAAATCAAGCCCCTGTTTGAGTGTCAATTCGCCGCTATAGTCAAGATCTTCCGACTGGGAATAGCAGTGGACACATCTGAGATTGCACCGCCTGGTCACATTCCAGACCACCACCGGCTTCTTGTCCGATGAAAACTGTAGAAGATGTGATGGCAAGTCTTTGGAAAGCCGTCCGTATCTCAACGGGTCTGACGCCTCTACAGCGCCACAATATAATTTTGAAACCCCGATCATTTTTAACCTCAACTAACTGACAAATTGGGAGCACAATGCCGTGATGAAAAAATAAACTTCATAAAACAACAAAAAATGTCTTAACCAGTTAAAATGACAAATTGTTTGAGCGCTCGAGATAATCGTCCAGAATGCGCGCATGGTCAAATGCCATCTCTTCTGGAAGGTTTTCCCGAGAGAATATTTTCAAATCCTGGGCGTCGTCTGCGGCTAGTGGGGTCCCGCGACCGCTGGCCACAAACACCACCGAAAGCGTGTGACCCCGTGGGTCGCGATCAGGATCAGAGTACACACCGAGAAGGTATTTTATGTCAATTTCGAGAGATGTCTCTTCACGCGCCTCCCGAATCGCTGCATCTTCAGCCTTTTCTCCGTAATCTATAAACCCACCGGGAAGAGCCCATCCGTAAGGCGGATTCTTGCGACTTATCAGGACTATGCCTCCCTCAACCTCTATTATAATGTCGGTGGTAGGCAAAGGATTACGGTAAAACTTAATTTTTGAGCTGCAGCGTGGACATACCGTTTCATTCAATGACGCCATAGCAATTCCTGCAAATCTTGTTGGAATCAGAGTTCTATTTGTTACCATTTAAGAAGAGCTGATGCAAACCGTGACCTAAAAATTTGTAAGAGCGAAGCAAAAAATAATGTGTCAGGCTTGACAAAGCCCGGAAGTGTTGGCACTCATATAGGGAGAGTGCTGACAATGAAAACAGCGCACACACAAAAAATATAATTTTATAGCGCGGAGGTTAAACCATGAAATTTCGTCCTCTATATGATCGCATCCTGGTAGAAAGGGTCGAATCAGAGGAAGTCACCAAAGGTGGGATCATTCTTCCTGACACAGCAAAAGAGAAACCACAGCAGGGCAAGATCATTGCCGTGGGTCACGGAAGACGTATGGAAGACGGCAAGCTCATTCCTTTGGAGCTCAAAGCTGGCGATACAGTTTTATTCGGTAAGTATTCCGGCACGGAGATCAAGGTAGAGGGCGTCGAGTACCTCATCATGAAAGAGGACGACGTTTTGGGCCTGGTTGAATAACGATTCTAATTTGCCAAGAGATCAGTATATAAATACTTTTCCCAATATAAGGAGCGAAAATAAATGGCAGCTAAGATAATTCTGTTTGAACAGCAGGCGAGGGACAAGATACTTCGTGGCGTAAACATAATGGCGGATGCGGTAAAGTCCACACTGGGCCCCAAAGGCCGTAACGCTATACTTGAGAAATCCTGGGGATCACCCAATGTGACAAAAGACGGTGTTACAGTCGCCAAGGAAATCGAGCTTGAAGACAAGTTCGAGAACCTGGGCGCCCAGATGCTCAAAGAAGTAGCCTCCAAGACCTCCGATGTAGCAGGTGACGGAACTACAACCGCCACAGTGTTGGCTCAGGCTATTTATCGTGAAGGCATCAAGATGGTGGCGGCTGGCGCTTCTCCCATGGACATCAAGAGAGGAATTGACGCCGCTGTTGAGGCAGTTGTTGGTAACCTCAGAAAACTCTCCAAGCCCACCAAGGACAAAAAAGAGATAGCTCAGGTAGGCACCATTTCCGCCAACAATGACACAACCATCGGTAACATCATCGCAGAGGCCATGGAAAAAGTTGGCAAAGAAGGCGTCATCACGGTAGAAGAAGCCAAGGCCATGGAAACCTCGCTTGACGTAGTCGAGGGTATGCAGTTTGACCGTGGTTATCTTTCTCCATACTTTGTGACAGATCCGGAGCGTATGGAAGTAGTTCTGGATGAGCCCTACATCCTCATCAACGAGAAGAAGATCTCCAACATGAGAGACATGCTGCCGCTGTTGGAGCAGGTAGCCAAAATGGGCCGTCCTCTTCTTATCGTGGCAGAAGATGTTGAAGGCGAAGCATTGGCTACTCTGGTGGTCAACAAGCTCAGAGGCACCCTGAACGCATGCGCCGTAAAGGCTCCCGGTTTCGGTGATCGCCGCAAGGCCATGTTGGAAGACATAGCCATTCTCACTGGTGGACAGGCTATTTCCGAAGACCTCGGCCTCAAACTCGAGAACGTTTCCCTGAACGATCTTGGTCGCTGCAAGCGCGTAACCATCGACAAAGACAACACTACAATCGTTGACGGCGCTGGCGCCAAAGAAAAGATCGAAGGCCGCGTAAGACAGATCAGGACCCAGATCGAAGAGACAACCTCTGACTATGACAGAGAGAAACTGCAGGAGCGTCTGGCCAAGCTGGTCGGTGGCGTGGCGGTTATCAATGTCGGCGCAGCGACCGAAACAGAGATGAAAGAAAAGAAAGCCAGAGTTGAAGACGCTCTCAACGCTACACGCGCTGCAGTGGAAGAGGGTATAGTTCCTGGTGGTGGCGTGGCCTACCTGAGGTGTCTGGACGCAATTAAAGACCTTGCTCTTGAAGGCGATGAGCTTACAGGCGCGAAGATTGTTATCAGGGCCCTTGAAGAGCCGATCCGCCAGATCGCCACGAACGCCGGTCATGACGCATCAATCGTTGTTGACAAGATCAAGAACAATACTGGCGCTTTCGGATTCAACGCTCACAAGGAAGTCTACGAAGATCTTCTGGAAAACGGCGTAATCGATCCTGCCAAGGTAACAAGACTGGCCCTCCAGAACGCGGCTTCAGTCGCCAGCTTGATGCTGACCACCGAGGTTATGGTTGCGGAGAAGCCAAAAGAAAAAGACACACCCCCAATGCCAGGTGGCGGCATGCCTCCTGGTGGCATGTATTAATATTTCGACTCACCAGAAATGGCGGCCAAAAGGCCGCCTTTTTTTTCGTGATTGGCAAGAAAGTCTGTATGGTCGTGCGACGCCAGGATAAAATGTCTTCAGGCATAGTCTGTTGAATGATTCTACATTAAAGTGGGCTTGAAAATCCTGCTCATCTATGACTTCAGTTAATGATACCAGTGATTCTTTAACAGGATCCCGGCAGCCTGGGGTTTAGCTAACGCTTTTTTAATATTCCGTTTCAAGGAGAATGGTTTAAATGACTCAGAAGAAGGCAGAGACTGGTTTCAGGGTGGATCATGACGCGTTAGGCGATGTGTATGTTCCTGCTGAGAAGTATTGGGGCGCCCAGACTCAACGCTCAGTCATGAATTTTCCCATAGGCACAGGTCATTTCAAGTGGGGACGCCCCGTAATCAGGGCCTTTGGGATTCTGAAGAAATGCGCAGCGCTAGCCAATCTTGAGCTGAATCAACTGTCCAGGGACAAGGTTGATTTGATAGTGAAGGCGTCTGACGAGGTCATGGAAGGATTGCTGGATGACAGTTTTCCGCTAGTGGTTTTTCAGACTGGATCCGGCACTCAGTCAAATATGAACGCAAATGAGGTCATATCCAATCGCGCCAACGAACTTGTCGGTAGCCCACTGGGTTCCAAAACTCCTGTCCATCCGAATGACGATGTCAATAGAAGCCAGTCCTCCAATGATGTGTTCCCTACCGTAATGCATATAGCGACAGTTGAGCAGATTCTCGGGGCTCTTCTGCCGTCGGTGACGAAGCTGAGAGACACCCTTGATTCGAGGTCCAGATCCTTTCAGAATGTCGTCATGATAGGAAGAACACATCTCCAGGACGCAACACCTCTGACACTGGGGCAGGTTTTCTCTGGCTGGGTAGCCCAGCTAGATCAAGCCCTGTCTGCGGTGACGGCAGGTTTACCATGGCTATACGAACTGGCTCTTGGAGGAACAGCGGTAGGCACAGGCCTCAATGCGCACCCCGACTTTGCAAGGGTTTCGGCCGAAATGATAGCGAGTGAAACAGGCAAACCATTTGTGAGCGCTCCTAACAAGTTCGCTTCCCTCTCAGCCCATGACGCCATGGTCAACATTTCAGGAGCCTTGAGGACTCTGGCATGCGCTCTGATGAAAATAGCCAATGACATCAGATGGTATGCCTGTGGACCACGGGCAGGAATCGGTGAGATCATAATCCCTTCCAATGAACCTGGATCATCGATCATGCCCGGAAAAATTAATCCGACACAATGCGAGGCCATGACCCAGGTGGCAGTCCACGTCTACGGAGCTGACGCCGCCGTAGCTTTTGCAGGATCACAGGGAAACTTTCAGCTGAATGTCTATAAGCCTGTAATTCTTTACAACGTGCTGACTTCAATCCAGTTACTGGCGGAAGCCTGCCAGACATTCAACGAAAAGTGCGCTGTCGGAATAGAACCAAATATACGAAGAATCAAGGAGCAGCTAAACAACTCGCTGATGTTGGTGACTGCCCTGAACCACCACATAGGATACGAGAAAGCTGCCCAGATCTCGCTTCACGCATACAGAAATGACCTGTCCCTGAAGGAGGCGGCCCTTGAATTGGGGTTTCTCACTGAAGAGCAATTTGATCAATGGGTTGTCCCCGAAAACATGGTCAATCCACTCAGGATCTGAGTTAATGTTTTAGGTAATTAGTTCTTTTCCTTGTATTTTATGAGTCTTCCGAAAAATTCGGTCTCGCAGTAGTGGCATCTCAGGGTTAAGGGGTCTTTGGAAACGACGTGGTATTTACCCGATATCTGTTCATGATTGGTTATGCAAAAACGGTCGGGGCACACTACCACGTCTCCAACAGACTCCGGAATTTCAACCTTGTGTTTGTCGGTAACCTTGCCGTTTACGATTCTTGTTATTGTTGCATTGGGAGCAATCAATGCCACTACCTTGAGCATGTTTCTGGTCAGACTGAGGTTTTCTACTTTTATGATGTCTTTCTTCTGCATGGAAGGTGACTCGAAGTTTATGCCTATGGCTATGATATCACCGGTTTTTCGGGCAAATGCGCCAAGGCCAAGCACCTGGGATATCTGGTAAGCCTTTCCAGCAGGTATGTGGTCTATCACTATTCCGGATTCAATCTTTGCTATCGTAACTGATCGTTCTCTTGTCATTTCACAGCCCCCAGAATAAGAGCAAGTAGCGTTTCTCTGACCAGAAGACCATTTTTGGCCTGCTGAAAATAATAGGCGTAAGGAGTGTCATCAACATCCTGCGCAATCTCGGTCACCCTTGGCAATGGATGCATTATTTTCATGGTGTCTTTCACGTTAGTCAACATGGAAGCGTCAAGTCGGTAAATGCTTCTGAACTTTTCTGCCAGAGCGCTCTCCTGGAGACGCTCCATCTGGATACGTGTCATGTATAGTATATCGACTTCAGAGATGAAATCCTCGATCCTGCTACCTTCCGTGACCGATCCTCCTGTTTCCTTCGATTCCTGTGCGCACTTGTCCATCAGGGAACGTGGCATGGCGAGGTCTCTTGGCGATATGAATATTAAATTGCAATTATTGTATTTGAGCAGAGCCTCTGACAGGGAATGAACCGTTCTTCCGTTCATCAGGTCGCCAACCATGGCTATGGTGATGCCGTCCAGACGGCCCTGTGTCTCCTTGATGCTATATAGGTCCAGCAACGTCTGCGTCGGGTGTTGATTTGGTCCATCGCCGGCATTAATGACTGGAATCAAGGCGGCTTCGGAAGCTACACGAGCAGCTCCCTTCAAGGGATGGCGAATAACTATGACATCGAAACCATAGCCGTCATGCATTTTGACTGTGTCCCAAAGGGACTCTTGTTTTACCGCCGATGTTATCCTCGCATCATAGAATCCTCCCACTCTTCCACCGAGGTTCCGCATCGCTACCTCAAAGGAAGTCCGCGTCCTGGTTGATGGTTCAAAGAACAGCATTGCAGAGACCTTTCCCTTGCAAAGCTTTCCCCTTTGGGGGTGATTCCTTATGTTTTCTACCCCGGAGAGGATGTGGTCAATCTCCTCTCTTGAGAGATCATTCATCGAAATTATGTCTCTGTCCTTGAAGTTCATTTTTGCACCTTTTCAATCTTTTTTGGTGGGGTAGCGTTAGAATCAGAAGTTGTTGAAAGGATATGCGAGGCGTCCCTGAACGATGGTTTGCCTGACAGAACCTGGCAAGGCAATCCCGTCAAAAGGTGACCACGCGCACCTGGTCATCAAAGGGCCTCTGGACGAAATCTGGCTTCCTCTGACCAGAGTTTCTTCCGAAAGGTCCAGCATCGTCATGTTTGCCACATCACCGATTCTGATGACTCCGTACTTGCCATCAACGTAATTGGACATGAGAGCGGCGGGGGCTGTTGAGAATATCTCAGCCACTTTTTCAAAGGAAAAACCGTGTCTGGTGATGAGCCAGGCGGCGAAAGCGCCAAAAGTGTCGAGCTGGGGCATGCCGGGGGCGCCACCCGCTTTGTCCTCCAGAGTGTGAGGAGCATGATCACCTGCAACCATGTCAATGGAACCGTCTCGCAACGCCTCTATTAGTCCCGTTCTGTCATTCTCTGATCTCAAAGGAGGGTTACAGTCAAAAAAAGAGCGGTTGCCATAAACAACCGCTCCATCGCCTCTTATGCCGGATTCATCAACGCTGAAGAAAAGGTGGTGCGGAGTCACCTCGCTTGTAACTTTTTTCGACGCTGTCCTGTTGAATTCTCCCAAGATTCTGACAGCCTCAATCGTTGAAATGTGGCATATATGTGTTTGAAGGGAATACTTGGCAGTGAGTTCGAGGATTTTTCTCACAGCCTTTATTTCAGCCTCAGGTGGCCTGCTCTTCCAGCGTTCCCTCAAATGGGAGCGCTCTGCAAGGGCTAAAGGGTCTTCTGCATGGAAAAATACTGACCGGCCTGCATATCGTTTTAGAGTCTCGTCAACTTCATCCCAGTATGAGAATGAAAAGTCCGAAGGCCTGTGATCGAGATAAAGTTTGTAAGGAAGATCAGACCAGGGTTCTGAGGTCCTGGTGATACACGCAAGGACTATAGCAGGACAATCAGAAGCTTTTGCCACCTCACATTTTGAGCTGTAGGTCTTTGGATCTGAGGGTGGCACAGGATCATTAGGCATAGCGGCATACAGGACCACTCCACCGTTTATGGCAGCATCACCGGCTGACCTGAAAGTCTCCTTTGAAGTCATTTTCTGCCATGCCGCCTTCTGTTTGTTGTCAGCGTTGGGGGGTAGGGCGTACTCCCTGGCATGGACATGCACGTCGATGAAGCCAGGGAACAACACCCTGTTATCCTCGACTTCATCTGACAGCTTTTCAATATCCCGGATGATTCCGTCAAGTATCCTGATCCTGACGTTTAAAAGCCCATCATCCAGAACAGCTCTAGTCTGTAAAATCAGTTCACTCAAATGACTTCATCTCCTCTCGAGAGAAAACTGCAAGCGGACCTTTTTTTATCCCGGAGCTGGCATGCCTGAATCAGGAGGCCATAGCCGCTATTATGGCTCTGCAAAACGCAGGAAGGTCATCTGGTTTCCTGGAAGTGACAAGATTTTCGTCCTGAACCAGCTCAGAATCTTCCCATAAGGCCCCAGCATTAACCATGTCATCCCTTATTGCAACATAAGATGTTGCCTTGCGCCCCTTGAGCACGCCAGCGCTAACAAGCATCCATCCTCCATGACAGATGGAGGCGACAACCTTTTTCTGATCAAAAGCGTCCCGGACAAGTTTTACCATTGCTGGGAAGATTCTCATTCTGTCAGGAGCAAAACCACCGGGGATAATTACAGCATCAAATTCCTGTGCCAAAACCTGGCTTGCAGACTTGTGCGCTATGGCAGGAATACCGTACTTTCCATGATATGTCGTAGAAGATCCAGATCCCACGATGGTTACTGAGCAACCTTCTTCGATGAACCTGTAATAGGGATACCAGAGTTCAAATTCGTTGTACATTTCTTCAACCAGTATTGCGACTTTTTTGTCTTTTAATTTCATAAGATTACCCCGATTAATTAGTTGACCCGTCTCTTGGCTGGATCTGGCTCTTCAATTTTGGATGGCCTGGTTTAAAACTCATAAACTATTTTCCAGGAGGTGGTTAACGATTGTCAATGAAACTGACCATGCTTCAGCTGATTTACCATGAATCACCTGAAGAGGCTGATCTGTCTGAGTGATATCTCGTCAGGATTTGATCCCTGAGTATACCTCACGAAACGGGCGTTTGTTTCCTTATCGGCGTAATACTCAAAACCGGGCCACTTATCGAAGTTGTCAGTAACGTTATTCTCCATGTTTATCCATGGGAACCAGTTGGCCCCGTCTGATGATACTTCCATTTTCCATTTGTCCGGGGTTGCTTTTTCGGAGCCCCATACAATTCTCAGCCTTGATACAGGAACAGTTTTCTCGAGATCCAGCGTCAACTCCACTTTCTCGCCTGGAATTTTAACGTCCAGCGCCGTTTGGGATGGGTAGCCCATGAGCAGATTGAGGCCGGCGTCTGTTGGTTTGCCATTAACCATAACCTTTGCGTTCTTTGCATAGTCGGTGAAGTAGGAATCAATAGGCTGTTGAAGTTCATCAAACGGTTTGAGTTTCAGTCCGAATACCATTTTCTTGACTTCAGCCACCAATGCCTTAGCGACTATAAAATTGGCTCCATTCGTGAGGTGACACCAATCAGTGAAAACCCACTCATTTGTGGTGTCGAAAAGCTTGGTCAGATCAATTATCTGAAAACCGTCTTGCGCTGCTCTGCTGATAACACGCTCGACCAGAGTGTCATAGGTTTTTGCCGCGTCATAAAAACCTATCTTGTCCATTCCTGTAACTTTTTCAATTTCCTGTTCGAGGGGAGTTCTTTTCTTGCCGGAATTCTTGAACATCGGCTGAAGAGCGAAAACGTGGGGAACCTTGTCCGTCTCCAGAACCTTGTGGTATATTGTAGCGACATCAGCTACCTGGCCGACATTTTTGTTAAGATAGTCGATCATCTCAGGTGTCGGATCCTGTGGATGTGCTGCAAACCCTCTGTTTTCCATAAGAATTCCTGGGCCCTCTCCTTTGCTCATTGCCAGCCAAGTGAAGAAATAGGTGTTACGCTTGAGCCACAGGGTCAGATAGTTCATCAAACCGGCCTTACTCATGTCCATCACTTCTGTGACGACCTCAAAATAAGGACCCTCAGTGAAATAATTCCAGTCCTTGAGGGGCCTGGCCACCGTATGCACTTCGTTGGCCCCGTCCAGCGCAATCAACAAATCGGGATCGTAAAGACGAAGCTTCGCAAGGTATCTCATAAGGTTGTTCTGGTAAACAAAACCGGCGACTCCTGCATTTATGACCCTGACTGTTTTGCCACCTATATGAGACCTGATTTCCGGATCGGCGTTCATAAGTTTTTCAATGATATGAGGTATGGTCCAGCGATAGGTGACTTCGTAAAAATCGCAGACGACATCGGCCGGAGGCACTGGACCGCGACCGTAAACGACCGATCCACCCGTGACGATGACCCTGAACTCGTCGGCAGGTTTGTCACGCGGTACGCTATCTGTATCCTTGAAACTCTCCTCATTGATAAATTCCAGTGAATTTCCCAACTTGGTATTTCTAACTGAGGCGAACCCCGGAGTCGGCTCGTAGCCGAATTGTGGGGCTACCGTTTGAGAGCTTCTCCTTGCCAGGTCAAGGTCACGGCCAATGTATGCCTGGCCAAGCGGCGATGATTTGACCTGAAGGTATGCGTAGTACTCAAGCCCAGCTATCACTCCAACTGTAATCAACAGCAGAAATACAACGTAGATGGTCACAAACAGGAATTTCTTCACAATACTTCCCCAATGGTTAGTCTCGATGTCAAACATCAGACTATTTAGTATACAGAAAGAAAATTTTTATCAAGTCCGAGTCTTTTGACAAAACAAAAGCGTCCCGCACGCGTCTGGAAACGCAACTGCAAGAGACGCCATAGTTTTTAGAAGCGAAATGGGGCCTGACCGTCATGCGTCAGGCCATCAAAAGCCTAGAACAGCGTATAAATGAAGGGCGCCGCAACAGGAGAACTAGCCGCCAATATAATAAAAGCGGAAAGTATAACCAGGACTATTAAAATAGGCGCTAGCCAAAATTTTTTACGGACTTTCATGAAGTCCCAGAATTCTTTTACCAGTGACATTCAGTCTCCCTCCTGATCCATTACAGGCCATTCTAAAACTGTTTTTCATATCTTTCAATACTGTTGTTTTCGGGTTGTTCGTGCTTGATCCAGTAAGTTTTGGCTTCCGGGTCCAGTTTTCTGTCCATAGGATCCTTACCAAACAGCTTCATGATGAATCCTGTGGGCATAATCACCAGGAAAAAAATCAACGTCAGCAATATTCTTGAAATAAAATAGCCAAGAACTATCGAGAGCGCTACCCACTTACCAAAGATGTAGCTGAACAGTGGAGGTATGAAACGCGACAGGAAAAGAACAATTCCGATAGCTAGCCAGACCCAGCCGTATGCTGAATCCCGCCAGTAAAGAAGATGTGCGCCAACAGCACATGGAATTACCAAAAACAACACAGCCAGTATATTCATGTCCCTTTTTGTAGGGACTACCGACACTGCCTTTATTTCGTCCTTGATCTCTTGGATAATGTTCATGGTTTTGTATTCTCTTCTAGTCCAGTGCGTATTGGGATCGCCAATCTTCGTCGTCTCGCAGTTTAGGTTGATCCTTCTTGTCCAGCAGGAATCGACCAAGAACCAGGTAATCCATTTCGGTGCGCATGAAGCAAAGGTATGCGTGTTCAGGACTCATCACTATCGGCTCCCCACGGACGTTGAACGATGTATTGACAATTACCGGACACCCGCTCTTTTTGTAAAAAGCCTTTATGAGGTCGTAATAATCAGGATTGGTTTCCCTATGCACAGTCTGTATCCTGGCCGAATAATCGACATGGGTTATCGCGGGAATTTCTGATCTGACCACATTGAGTTTGTCTATACCCCACAATGATTCCTGATTTTTGTCCATCTCTTTTCTTATTCCCTTTTGGACATCAGCAACAAGAAGCATATACGGAGATGGTCGGTCCAGTTCAAAGTATTCATCGACATGCTCTGCAAGGACTGAAGGGGCAAAAGGCCTGAAACTTTCCCTATACTTTATTTTAAGGTTCATCTGGCTTTGCATCTCGGTGTTTCTGGCATCGCCTATGATAGACCTTGAACCCAAAGCCCTCGGACCAAATTCCATTCGGCCATTGAACCAACCGATGACTTTCCCATCAGCAATCAAATCAGCGATCTTACCGTACCCGTCTCCGTTTCCAAGATACTCATATGGATAGCCTCTGGAATCCAGAAACTGACGTACTTCCTGTTCCGAATATTCAGGCCCCAGGTAAGAGCCACTTTGAAGATCATTCTTGTCATCAACTACACGCTCATTGTTCAGTAACTGATGCCACACAAAAAGCGCAGCTCCCAGAGCTCCTCCAGCGTCACCCGCTGCAGGCTGAATCCAGATGTCCTCGAATGGACCTTCCCGCAGGATGCGGCCGTTTCCAACACAATTGAGGGCCACGCCCCCAGCCATGCAAAGGTATTTCTCTTTAGTCAATTGATGTATGTGTCGAGCAGTCCGTAACATGACTTCTTCAGTAACAACCTGAAGAGACTTCGCTATATCCATTTCTCTCTGGGTCAGCTGGCTCTCAGGTCTGCGCGCTGGACCGTCAAAGAGTTTTTCAATTGCTGATCCGGTCATTGTCAGACCGTAAGGATAGGTAAAATATTTCATGTTGAGTTTAAATGAACCATCGTCTTTTACATCAATGAGTTCATTCATGATCGTGTCTACATACTTGGGTTCACCGTACGGGGCCAGCCCCATAACCTTGTATTCTCCCGAGTTGACCTTGAAGCCGGTGAAGTAGGTAAACGCAGAATACAGAAGCCCTAGAGAGTGGGGGAACCTTATTTCATAATCTATGCGAACTTTGGATCCTTCTCCCACTCCAAAACTTGTTGTGGTCCATTCTCCAACGCCATCCATTGTGAGAAAAGCAGCCCGATTATAAGGCGAAGGAAAAAAAGCGCTGGCAGCATGCGATTCATGGTGCTCAGGAAAAATGATCTTGCCTTCATAGTCCAGGCTCTTTCTGATCAGAGTAGGCATGTGCAGTTTCTGTTTCAGCCACAGGGGCATAGCCATCAGAAAGGACGCCCAGCCTTTGGGCGCATACGAAACATAGGTCTCAAGCAAACGCTCGAATTTTATGAAGGGCTTGTCATAAAAGACAACGTAATCCAGATCCCTCGAAGATATTTTCCCTTTTTCAAGACAGAATTTTATCGCATCCGTAGGGAAGCGATGATCGTGCTTCACTCGAGTGAAACGTTCCTGCTGCGCCGCTGCGATTATTTTGCCGTCACGGATTAAACAAGCTGCGCTGTCATGATAAAAAGCAGAAAGGCCAAGAATATTCATTTCAACCTACCGATATGCGCTAATCAATCTGAGTTTGATGCTGGCGTCAGCATTTTTAAGAGGCCTGTATTTCAGATATCTCGCCTTGACAGGCTCCGGGGCATAATACTCGAAACCAGGCCACCTGGAATACCAGTCAATCTCGCTTGATGACCCCTTGACAAACGTTTGCCAGTTCGTCTGGTCAGTGGAATATTGAAGTTCCCATTCACTCGGAGTCGATTGCTCGTCCGCCCACACAAGCCTGACTCTGCTCAATGGAAAGCTATCCTGAAGGTCAAGCACAATTTCAAGCCTCTCATCGGGGGTCGTTGGGACGAATTCAAAATAGCCTTCCCCGGGGTAACCTCTGAGAGCATTCTGAACCGAATTGACTGATTCCTGAGTCGAAGTGGGGTACACCAGTTTGGACGCCGCTGCAAGATCCCAAAAAAATGAATTCTTGTCATTGGTCAAGTCGCCACTGTCGAGTTGTCTCTGAAAAATGTGCTCCTTGATGAGGTTTGAGAGTTCCTTGGCAAGCAAGAAATTTGCGCCACTACTCAGATGGCACCAGTCAAGAAAAACCCATTCAGAAACATCATCGAAATAATCTGAGAAATCCGCAACAAAATAATTCTTGCCCTGAGCGCTTGAAACAATTTTGTCCACCAAAAGTTTATACGACCTGTCAGATGGAACGCCGTAATAGTTCCTGAATGTCTGTAAATCGTAAATCGGCTTTTCCTGAGGGCTTAGCTTTTTCTTACTCAAATAGAGCCACGGCTGGAGCGCCACTATATGAGGAATTCCATCATTCTGTATGGATGACGAGTAGTCCTCAACAACCTTCACAACCGTTTCTATGTTCCGGTCCAGCATCCTGGACATCTCCTCAACTGTAGAAGTCTTTCTCTGAGGCTCAGTCTCTCCGTTTTGAATGACAGCCCTGTGTACAGGCGCTCTTACGTTAAGTTCCTGGAAAACATCCTGTCCGGCCCACAAATAGCTCATTAGAAAGGTGTTGTTTTTTAACCACAATGTCAAGTAGGAGGCCAGACCGGTGCCGCTATAGGAGAACATATCCCTTATAATATTGTTATATTGGCCTTCATGAAAGTAATTCCAGTCCGGGACCAGTTTACTGATGAGAGGCAATTCATTTGCGCCATCGAGCGAAACTATCAGATCCGGTTTGTATTTTCTGAGTTTCACGGGATAGCGTATCAACAGATGCTGATAAGAATGGCCCCATACTGCGGTGTTGTAGACTCTGATCTTTTTACCTTCAATTGGAGCCGTAGCGTTGAGTATCATCTCCATGACATGAGAAATGGTCTCCCTATACTCAATACTGTAGTGATTGGTTAATGAAGCTGCCTCACCGATGGCGCCGAGTCCGAAAGCCGTTGAACCGCCGGTCAGGAAAATTCTGTACTCATCATCGGGTTTATCAACGCTAATCTCGCGCGGCTCGCGAAAACCCGCGTTGTTAGCATATTCGTACCTGTTGCCCTTTAATACGTTAAACTCAACACAGGCTCCGGGTGTAAAGTCATAATCATAGTGCGGAACAGGTTTGATAGCGTCTTTGCGGACCATGTCCAAGTCGTGGTGGTACACTACGCCAAGGTAGGATTTGCCAAGCGCATACTCGGAGAATTTCTCCATCCCGTACAACAACGCTCCAACCGCCACCAGTAAAAAAACGGCGTACAGGCTGACTTTTGCCAGGTAAATGATGGCTTTTCCAAGTGTCTTCATTTACGCTTTCCCTATTAATTAAAGACTTCAAGAACCTGAGGCTCAGAATCTGATAACTCGAGACACAAATATGATTTAAATTTCATGTAAGATTTCATTTGCCCTTATTTATCTCAAAGATTAATTTTAGGCAAGAGATCTGCCGACCGGTAAGCTTTTTTGAGATGACTTGTTTGATCGACTGAGATGAGGGTCCTGGAAACGTTATTTCTTGAGAAATTTGTTTTATAGACATAGAATATGCTCAGTCCGTCTAACTTCCTGGAGGGAAATAATGAAAAATCTGATCATGAGCTTGATGGCAGGATGCGTGGTAGCCCTCTTTTTCTCTCCATGCCAGCTGATGGCTTCTGAGAGTGTTGCGTCCCCTCAAATCCAGATTGCCGCAACGGCTTCGGATGCCAGGGTAGCCTATCGCTATCATCAACACAGAAGGGGCTGTTATTACGTAAAAAAGTGTGTGCGGGTTAATCGCCTGGGAAAGTGCGTAAAATTCAGATGGATCCTTAAATGCGGTCCCCGAAAGAGAATCTAACGTCCTGCGCTATTTGACCGGCCGATTTTAGATAATGTAGACGCATTCCACGCGCCAGGGCCACCAAAGCAAGACGCTTAAACCATCTCAGCCTGCACGCCTTGCCGCTGAAAAATGTTTTGCGCTCTAATTTAGCTCTATTTAAAACAGAAGGGGATGATGATATTGGCTGAAACAGAAAAAAGGAAACCAAATCCGATAGCATCGACATCAATGATGAAAAAGTTGATGGCGGACCATTTTCTAGGTCTGGATCGCGTAAGTAAAGACGGCAGCAAGAAGATAGCCTGGTGTACTTCAGTCGGCCCGGCGGAACTGCTTCATTCTTTGGGATTTGAAGTCTATTATCCTGAAAACCACGGGGCCATGCTGGGAGCTACACGAATGGCCACAGATCTCATTCCTGCCGCCAATGCGATGGGCTATTCCCCGGATATATGCTCTTATCTCACTGCAGACATTGGCGCATACGTCAGAGGTTGCACCCCGCTAACCAAGGCTTATGGCATAGAAAAGGTCCCCAAGGCTGACATTCTCGTCTACAACACCAATCAATGCAGGGACGTGCAGGATTGGTTCGCCTACTATGCCAGGGAATGGAACGTGCCCATCGTAGGAATTCATACCCACAGGAACATACAGGCGGTGGAGGATTTTCACATCAATGACCTGGTGTCTCAGATGAAGGCGATGATACCGGTTCTGGAAGAAGTGTCGGGAGTAAAATTTGACATAGACAGACTCAGGGAAGTAGTCAAACTCTCATTGGATTGCACAAAGCTGTGGAGAGAGGTGCTAGAGTGTGGAGCGGTTGTTCCAGCCCCTCTGACTTTTTTTGACGCAACAATTCACATGGGACCGGCGGTAGTTTTGAGGGGACTTCCACAGGCCGTAGATTACTACACTACGCTACTTGCCGAACTCAAGCAGAGGATAGCGGAAAAAGTATCTGCAATCGAGAATGAAAGACACAGATTATATTGGGACGGAATGCCGATATGGGGGAAACTCAGGGATCTAAGTTCCCAGTTTGCTTCCCTGAACACCAATGTTGTGGCATCAACATACTGTAATAGCTGGATATTTGACGCTTTTGACCCAGATCGACCATTTGAATCCATGGCAAGGGCTTATACCGAGCTGTTCATAGTCAGAGATGATTCTTACAAGGAAGCTTACATGGAGGAATGGATCAAAAAGTTTTCCGTCGACGGGATCATATTTCATGACGCCAAGACTTGTCCGAATAATTCCAATAGCCGCTACATGATGCCACAGAGGATGAGGGACAGACTTAACCTTCCCGTGCTGGTAGTAAATGGTGATCTTAATGACTTGCGCTGTTATTCGGAAGAGCAGGCCAGGACGAACATAGAAGCTTTTGTCGAACAGCTCGATGAGAAGGTGAGATAATCTGCCATGAAATACGAGTTTGCTGGCGGAGTTGATGTTGGTTCGTGTACCACCAAAGCCGTAATAATTAATGCATCTGGAGCCATTCTGGCCTCTCAGGTAATTTACTCCGCCACAGACTTTTCAGCCGCGTCCCGGAATGTCTGGACTGATTGCCTATCACAGGCCAATCTTTCGGAACAGGACGACATAGTGGTCTATTCAACTGGCTATGGAAGAAACAGTGTTTCTTTTTCGAGCGGCTCCATGACAGAAATAGCCTGCCATGGGCGTGGTTGTTTCCACTTTTTCGATGGTCCCATAACAGTTATTGATATAGGCGGACAGGACAACAAGATCATTAAGATTGACTCCCACGGTCGTCGAGTCAGTTTCAAGATGAACAGGAAATGCGCTGCCGGAACGGGAGCTTTCCTTGAAGAGATGGCTTTGAGACTGAGACTTCCCATTGAGAAGTTAAACTCACTGGCCGAGCACGCTGACAAGGAAATTGTACTTGGTAGTTATTGCACCGTTTTCTCGGCTACTGAAGTCCTTGAAAAAATAAAGGCGGGCCATCCGGTTGACAGGATTGTTCGAGGGCTCTTCCACTCAGTAGTGAAAAGAATTCTCGAAATGGACACTCTGACCGACACGATAGTGATGACTGGCGGGGTAGTAGAGCATAACCCGTTCCTTTTGACTCTACTGAGAACCCACACTACCTGTCCAGTGGTTTCTCCTCCTCATCCCCAGATAACAGGAGCTCTGGGGGCAGCTCTATACGCCTTGGAGTCCGGAGAAAACGCAGCCGGTTAGGCGGCTTGAGGGTCTTTTACCTTCGACTTATAGCCTTGTAAGATAATAGGCGCATTCTGCAGGCAATTGTGTCTCAAGGATCTTCGTGGCAGTAACTGATGGGTCGTAATCGTTGATTCTGCGCCAGGTTAGCAGGTTCGTGCAAGTATCCATAATAACGTAGCATGGCTTTTTCAGAGAATCTCTCGGCTGGCCGATGCTTCCGGGGTTTACAAGAAGTTTGCCCCTCCCGTCATCCAGGTACTCGGTCCCGTCATCAAAAGTTGAATCCGCCAGAATAAGACGCCCTGATGAGTCTGCGATCATTGGCCGATGCGTATGGCCAACAAAAGTTATGTGGGTAGATGAGCTTTCCATACACAGTGACAGTCTGTCAGTCTTTCCACTGATGAGATATTCCCATCTTTGAGGTTCGAACGCCGAGGCATGAACAAGAGTAGAAGCTCCGGTTTCTATTATGAGTTTCAGACTGCTAATGTATTTTTTGTTATTCACGGTCAAATGCTTTTGAGTCCAGCTAATTGCGTCGTAGGCCATAGGGTTCATGGAATATATTGCTTCTTCCAGATTAAGGGCTGCCCATTCATGGTTTCCGAGAACGACGCCGACATTCCCGAGAGATTTGATTTTTTCAAGACACTCATTCGGATTGGGCCCGTAACCTATTGAATCCCCGAGACAGGCGTATCCCTCGACTCCAAGACGCCTGGAGTGCGCCACGAATTGATCAAGGGCTTCAAGATTTCCATGAACATCGCTGAATATGGCAATTCTCATGACTTGCGCCTCACATGCTACATCGCTCAATCTGATAACAGAAAAATTGAAAATGGGAAACTGGCGACGTTTCGGTTAACCCTCTCACAGATCCAGTGTTCCCGACGGATATCATGCATGTTGTCTTTCATCCATGCAGCAGCATCGAAAATGTGACGGATTTCTTGATCAGGTTAGATTCGCCCCCCCAATCGTGGCTATTAGCTGTTTAATCGTTTTGGCATCCTGACGTTTAATCTGAATTATGATCAGTCAGTATAATTATTAGCTGAAATAGAGGACATCCACACTACTCCCCAAAACCGGATGGAGGAATTAAAAGCAGTTTATTTAATTCACTACTGAATTTCAATCGAAGCTATTTTCATCTCGTCACGACCCTGAGTAATGTGAAGCACCCCATCGTTGCATTCCGGACAGAATGGCAGATAGTTCTCCAGGGTGAACTCGGCTCCGCAATCCAGACAAAAGGCTTTTATCGGAATGATGGAAGTCTGGATGATCGCTCCCTCGGCCGGACCGCCTTTTGACAGGGCTTCGAAAGCAAAGTCAATGGCCGCTGGCATCACAGCCGTCATGGCTCCGAATTCCAGGTTGACGCTGACAATTCTGCTGCATTTGTGAATTTGGAGCTGGTCCATCAGGGTTTCCATGATCGACTCAACTATAGCCAGTTCATGCATATCTTCCCCACGAATTTAAATTTGAACCGTTAATACAAGCCATCGCTAATCTTTATCTCGCCCATGCCGGCAAGGTCCAGGAAGATCCGGGGGGAATTTCCTGAAATAGTCTCTCACCAGTGAAATCAACAAAGAGACGATAGGTCTTTTGTATGTCACTATTGTTGTGAGTGCTAAAACCTATATTTCTCCCTCTGAAACTATAGATGGTGATGATATCACCATTTGTTCCGGAATAAAAAGTCATTGTTGTTTCTTTGCCGGGGATGTCTGGGGCGCGATCAGTCATCTGAGTGGTCAGACTCTTCAGGTTAGATACATCAGGCATTGTGTAACGCTGTTGGGCGCTTACACTGTCCAGACCTGACCATGTGAAAACCAGCATTAACAACAAGAGATAAAACGATCGCATTTAGTGGCTCCCTGAAAAATCGTTTGTTATCAAGACAAGTTACGTAATTGCTATAACTTGCCCGGTAATAATTGAACCGAAGACGAAGTTGATTGACAATCACAGGATAATATTCCAAACTACAGCTTTCCTACCAACTTTTGGAGGATGTTGCAATGAATATTGACGAACTTGATAGAAAAGACCTCAAAGAATACCTGGATTTTCTTTTCTGGCACTACAGGGTAGTTGATTCATTCTGGTACATTTTCCTGGAGGAAGAATACGGCACTGACATAGCCAATCATTTCAATGAAAAGGTGTGGCGTCGGGTAGCCGGGATGGCTGCGAAAGACATCAAGAAGAGATTTTCCATCAATGAAACGGGTCTTGACGGATTTGTGAAGGCGCTGGGCTATTTTCCATGGACAATATTGGTTGGCTATGAAATTACGCGAACCGATGACGCCGTAATAATTTCAGTGCCTCACTGTGTTACTCAGGAAGCTCGACTAAAAAGGAATCTTCCCGAGTACAATTGCAAGGAAATGCATTTGGGTGAGTTTGAAGGGTTTGCTCATGTCGTAGACCCAGGGATTAAGGTTGAATGTGTCCATGCTCCTTTAGATCCTCATCCACCTGAAAGATTTTGTCAGTGGAAATTCACCGTGTAGCCAGCCGAAATGTTTTTGAAAACCATTCATGTCGATCCAGGGGACTTCCCTTGTCGGGACAGGTACCCCTTCAATGTCAGGAGTCTCAGCCAGAGAGCAACATTGGAGCTTTGTTCCGGCATAACCATGTTTACCGGTCAGAATGGAGCCGGTAAATCGACATTTCTGGACTCGCTGGCCATGAAAACAGGTCTGCTTCCCTGGGGTGGCACAAAAACACACTCGTCACACTCAAACCCTTATGAGGCTCAGCTTTCGAAATATATTAGCGTGGAATGGGTCAGGCGAAAACCTTATGGATTTTATTTCAGGGCTGAGGCTTTTTTTAATTTTGCCTGCAGTCTTGATGACATCCTGAATGCCGATCCAGCTAGAAGCGCATTCTTTGGCGGTAGTTCACTGAACATGAGGTCTCATGGTGAGTCATTTCTCAATTTCTTCAAAGGATATAGCTTTAGTCTTGATGGTCTGTATCTGATTGATGAGCCAGAGGCTGCCCTTGATCCTCAAAATCAGGTAGAATTTGTAAAAACACTGGTGTCTAATTCTAAAAAAGGAGACAAACAGTACATAATTTCAACTCTCTCTCCTTTAGTGCTGGCCTGCCCTGGCGCTCAGATATTCAATTTCGATGATGCAGGCATAAGTTCCATCTCCTGGAGGGAATCCTACAGTTACAGGTTTTATCAGGAATTTCTGAGTGATCCTGAAGCTTTTTTGACTAAAGATCTGGATGATCAAGATGTTAGATCCCCTAATAATTAAAAGTATTCTGGATAGCATGACCGACTGTCTAATAGTAATCGACCATGATGGAGAAGTGTTGTTTGCTAACAGGAACACTGACCAGGTATTGGGATATTCACCAGAACATATTAGAGAAATGGGGCTCGGGCTCACTTTCTTTCTGAAAGACGAAAACTACGATTTCAACCAGATTTTCATCAACGCAATATGGGAGAGGCGGGTCCATGACTACGAGGAAGTTAACTATCTCCATCCCTGTGGGGAACTCAGAAGGTTAGCCGGGACCACCTCCTTTCTGATGGATTCATGTAATCAGCATGATAGGCTCATTGGATTTGTAGCCATTTTCAGGGATGTTACCGAGGTCTTCCTGTTGAGGGAACGCGAGAAGAAGCTAAATGACGATAAGCAAAGGATTGCCAAAGAGAAAATCAGAAGCCTGAACAAGTTGGCTATGGGAGTGGCTCATGAAATAAGAAACCCGGTGGTTACTATTGGCGGATTTGCTAATCGGATCATTAAGACCAACACTAATTCTGAAGAAACAATAAAATATGCCAAAAATATTATGTACGGGGTTAAGCGTCTGGAGAATGTTGTTGATCAGATACAGGATTGTGCGAACTTGCCTGCTATGAATCCCGTTAACGCAAGGATGTCAGATACTATTAGAAAGCGCATCTCTGAAATGCAGAGTTACGCAGAAAAAAGAAACATCCTCATTCATTTTGTGGATAAAACAAATCTCGATTGTCTGGAATATTTTGACACCGATCTTTTGGGGATAGCGGTTGCCAAGTTACTTGAAAACGCCATAGACTTCTCAGCGGAAGGTTCATCGGTTGAAGTAAGGCTGATGTCGAATCATGAAAACACTATTCTGGAAATAGAGGATCACGGATGCGGAATTCGGGAAGCTGACAGGGAATTCATTTTCAACCCGTTTTTTAGTACTCGCGCAGTAGGGGTTGGGGTAGGGCTCACCATCGTGGAGAGAATTGCAAGTGAGCATGGCGCCAAAGTGGAAGTAGATTCCCAACCCGATGTGGGGAGCACTTTCAGGATCATCTTTGAAAAACATATAGATCCCGAGGTCTTTACCTGTCACGTATACTGAACGGATCCCGGACTATTGAATTCGCCATGAGCGCACTGGAATTTTAATTATTTCGGAGCAAAAACGCCATGAAAGGTCATGGCGTTTTTTTAATGTTTCCGGATTCAAGCCGGCTTTGTCAGGACTATTTTGAGGCGCTCGGGAAGAACAGGGTCAATCCCTGGACCTTGAAATCCGAAATCAGCTTTTGACCGTCTGGTGAAACCAGGAACTCAATAAATTTCTTGGCCATCGCAGTATTCACGTTTTTGTGGCGTTCCGGGTTTACAGCTATCACCCCATACGGATTAAAGAGCAGTTTGTCCCCTTCAACTAACGGGACCAGATCAAGCTTTTCTTTCATTGAGGCATAAGTTCCACGATCAGTTAGTGTATAAGCCTTCTTCTCTGCGGCCATCTGTAGCACCTGACCCATGCCTTGGCCAGCTTCAAGCCTGTTCGCCTTTGATGGATCAACGCCTGCCAACTTCCAGATTTCCATCTCTTTCATGTGTGTGCCTGACTGATCAGCACGGGAAACAAACATCCCCTTGGCGTCATTCATCTTTTTGAATGCGTCAACTACTGATTTCTCTCCTTTGATGCCTGCTGGGTCGCTAGCTGGACCTACGATGAGATAATCATTGTACATGACGTCCTTTCTGTTTACCCCAAATCCATCAGCGACGAACTTGTCTTCGGCCTTTCGAGCGTGAACCAGCACCACATCCACATCTCCGTTTTCACCCAGTTTCAGGGCCTTGCCGGTGCCTACGGCAATCACGTTCACCTTGACATTGTTGGCTTTCTCAAATGGAGGAATAATAAAGTTTAAGAGACCGGAATTCTCTGTTGATGTAGTTGTAGCCAGCTTCAGAATCTGTTCACTGAAAACGTTGGTGTTCGTAAAAATGATCAACGACAAGGCCATGCAAAACAAAAATGTTCTTCTCATAAAATCGCTCCTGATCAGAAAATTCATGATTTGTTAAACAAATTCATGGGATGAGCCAAAACCGGGACCCGATTCACACAGGCAATCCAGATACACAAAGACAATGCGCCACTTCCAGAAATGAATCGTCATCTGGAGTTATTACAAGTTGTTCAGAGAGATAGCATAGCTCATAAAATGGAGTCAATCAAGAAAATATTGACTTTTAGTAACTATAACTGATAAGAGTCCAGTTTGGATAAAGCGCTTTTTCAAGAGAGGGATTTTCATGAAACGTCTCCTGTCAACAAAAGAAGTGGCTCAACTCCTGGATGTCAATGAAAAGATGGTTTACGGTTTAGTCTCTGAAAAGGGACTTCCAGCAACCAAAGTCACTGGTAAATGGCTGTTTCCACTGGATCTGGTAGAAAAGTGGATAGAAAATTCCGCAGTTAATTTGCCTCACAATCTTAATCCTCTTCCGGACTATCATGGTGTTCTCATATTAGGGGGTAGCAACGACATCCTGCTTGATAAGGCAATGTCACTGTACAACAAACTCTACAATGATCATCTTGTGGTCTTCGGCAATCTGGGAAGCATGGGTGGACTGAGGGCGCTAAGACAATCACAGTGCCACATTGCTACCAGCCACCTCATTCAGGATAAGGAGGATGAGTACAATTTTTCATATATTTCCAGAGAAGCAGGCCAACTTCCGGCGGTGGTCAATTTTTGCCTGCGGGAGCAATGTCTGCTTGTAGCAAAAGGAAATCCAAAAAATATTAAAGGATTACAGGATCTTTCCAGAGACGGTGTAACCATGGTTAACAGACGTCCTGGCACGGGAACCAGGCTGCTTCTGGATAAAGAACTTAAGAAATTGGACATGACTCCTGAATCGATAACGGGCTATGACAGGGAACTTGAGAAACATTTGGACGTGGGAATTGAAATTCTGTCAGGTCGCGCTGACTGTGGCCTGGCCATCTCAGCTGTTTCAGGAATCCTGGACCTCGATTACATACCGATCAGGAATGAGCGATATGACCTCATTATTTCCAGGGATCATTTCTTCGAAAAAAGTGTTCAGCTGTTCCTCGGTCTATTGCATGAGGAAGCATTCAGGTTGCTGGCGCGGGAACTCGTCGGTTATGACTTGAAACTATGCGGAAAGATGGTCTATCCGCAGGATGTTGTTGAAGAATCCAAAGTGGAGGCAGTGTAGGAATGAAAAGTATGCTACGAGTGGTGAGTGTCTGTCTATTTGTGACAGCGTTAGCGGGATTTGCGTTTGCGGATGTAAAGTGTTCTGAAACTTATGGAACTGGAACCGAAAAATTCTCTCTTGCTACGGGAAGTCCTGGAGAACTCGGTTTATTGAAGAAACTTGCAGATGCGTTCAACTCCGGTAACAAATACAGCCTGTGCTGGGTAAAAGCAGGTTCTGGACAATCACTAAAACTGCTGAAGGAAAAACAGGTTGACATGATAATGGTTCATGCCCCGGCAGCCGAGAAAAAGGCTGTGGAGGAGGGATGGGCAACCAAACGAACCCTAATCGGTTCGAATGAATTCTTCATAGTTGGTCCCTCTTCAGACCCTGCAAAAATAGTTGATGCAAAATCAGCGGCTGACGCATTCACGAAAATTTCATCTTCAAAGGGGCTGTTTTTCTCCAGAGGAGACAATTCGGGCACTCACAAAAAAGAGATGGACGCCTGGAAAAACGCTGGCATAGAACCTTCAGGTGACTGGTATAAGGTCACGAAGGACTTCATGATGGCGACCCTCAAGAGGGCTAACAATGAAAAAGGTTATTTCATGACAGATAGTTCGACTTGGGTCGCTGCAAACAAGGAACTGCCCAATCTCAAGATTCTTTTCAAGGGTGACGCCTTTCTGATCAACACGTATCACGCTCTGTGTCAGCCTTCTGGAGCAACACCAGGTTCAAAGGCGGCAGCTGAATTCATCGATTTTGTATCTTCAGCAAAGGGACAGTCAATTATAAGGGATTACGGTAAAGACAAGCACGGGGAAGGCTTATACAACGACGCTGAATACGCCAGCAAATACGACAAATAGGGCCTGTTGCCAAAGAAAGCCAGACCTCATCATGCCTGATGACAGGATTAGTCGCATCACTGAACAATTGAAGCCCTTGTTTTTAGAGCTTAATCCGCCGACTTCACGAACTCAGGATTTGTGGGGTCGCGGGAATTCAGGAATTCTGAGATTGTGACGTATTCAAAACCATGAACTGCAAGGGATAGCTGGCAATATCTTACAAGCCAGGGCAGGAGTTTTGCCCTGGCTTTTTAATATTCGACCATTCTGTCAGTTTTGGCCTGTGTCGGCCGGGCCTCATCAACTTCTGCAAAATATCTCATGATCGGCCCGCAAAGACTATCAGATGGAGGGTCGATCAGTCTGTCGTGGTAGCCCTTTTCAGCTATACATTCCAGGCCCAGGCTCATAAGACATAAAAAAGTCTGCCCCAACAGACAGGTTTAATTTTTCGACAGTTTTTGTTCCTTTTGGTTTTATCTGGCTGACCGTCCAAGTCTACCCGAAAGTATGCCTAACTGAAACGTTGTTCCTGTACTTCCCGTTCTTTGGAATTTATGCTTTCGACGAAATTGTTCAGGGTGACCTTCAAGGCTATACCACAATCAATGAAATTCAAAATTGGGAAACCTGTTGTTTATTGCGATCTTGATCCAATGGCTTAACATTTCAAGGGAGAAAGAGCATTGTTGTGATATAGATGTCTTGCTCAATTTGGGATCCTCTCCCATTTGACGGGGTAATTTTCTTATCAGGAGGATCAAGCTTGTCGGAGTATTCAATAGGTCTTATAGCTACAGCGGTTTTTGCCATTACAGGAGTCCTGGCTGTTAGTGAAAAGGGTATAGACATATTCGGAGCGATTGTCCTGGCAATAGTAACAGCGGTTGGCGGTGGCACAATCAGGGATCTGATACTGGGCGTGAAAGTTTTTTATGCGGATGATCCCACGTATATATGGGTGGCAATAGTATCTGCATTACTGGCCTTCAGTCTGCCGAGTCTTTTTAGTAGAACACAGCAACTGCTGCTATATCTGGATGGTTTTGGATGCGCCCTTTTTGCAATTCAGGCTGCTAACAAGACTCTTGCGCTGAAATTCGGTATTCCGGTCATGCCAGTGATGCTGGCCGTTATCACCGCAATAGGTGGAGGACTTTTCAGGGATGTTTTAGCCGGGCGCACGAACCTCTTGATGACCAGACAACTGTATGCAACTCCAATTTTGCTGGGCACAATACTCTATGTGCTACTCCTGGACGTGTTTCCGGCAGAAAAATATGTTGAAATGGCGTGTATCGGAATAATTTTCCTTTTGCGCTCGGCAGCTATTAAATGGGATTTGCAGATGCCTGATCTTCTTTTCCTCAAACATCCGCGATGATGAAAGGTTTATACGAAACGACGTGTCTTTGTTGTCCTACGGGGAAAGACCGGCTGGATTGAAATTAAACGAGGCCCTGCGAGTCGTCACTCCGTTCGGGAGTGACGACAAAATGTCCCATTGGTTAAATATCTCATGGGAATTTGGCATCAACAAGAAGATTTATTTCTTTTCTATTTCCATTCTCTTGAGTTCTCTTTTCAGAATTTTACCTGTAGCAGTTTTGGGTAGTTCATCCATTGTTGTAAATTCGAATTGTCTCGGCGCCTTATAGGCAGCCATATTTTCTTTGGACCATTTAATCATTTCTTCCTCTGTAGCTGTTTGTCCAGGGGAAAGTACTACAAAAGCCTTGGGAATCTCGCCTTTTAGCCTATCAGGTATTCCAATCACAACGGACTGAAGAATCTTGGGGTGTTTCGCAAGATAATTTTCAACCTCGCTCGGATAGATGTTATAGCCTCCACAAACCAGCATGTCATCTTTCCGGTCTACGAGATAAAGACAGCAATCGGTGTTGCTTCTGCCCTTGACGAAAGCCAGGTCACCTGATTTCCACCAGCCATCCTCTATTTTGGCCGCCGTGTTTACAGGATCATTCCAGTAATGTTTCAAAACGCCGGGCCCCTTGATCCACAATTCCCCGATTTCACCAAAAGGAACTTCTCTCCCCTCATCGTCCACTATCCGGATAGCCCAGCCCCTCGCCGGCCATCCCGAGGTTCCCGCCACAAAATGGCCATATCTGGTATGAGTCACTGTGCTTGAAGATTCGGTTGCCCCATAGCACTCAACCAGATTGATTTTAAATACTTCTTCCACCTGTCTCCCAAGTTCCGCGGGAAAAGATGAACCGGCGGCTTGCCCCAGACGTAATGTAGAAATGTCGTATTTGGCACTGTTCTTGAGATATTCCTCAATCATGTAAGCCCACATCGTTGGCGTTCCCATGAAATGAGTCAGTTTGTACTTTGTAATTAACTCCAAAGCCTTTCCTGGAAAGAATCTTTCCAGGGTGACAAAACACGCGCCAGTCCACAGAGTCGGAAGGGCAGTCAGAACTACGTAGACATGGAAAAGAGGCGCTCCAGTAACTATGCCATCCTCTTCAGACATCGGCACGACCTGGCCGGCGTTCAATATGGCCTGTGATAACCAGCTCTGATGAGTCGCCATGACCCCTTTGGGTTTTCCTGTAGTCCCTGAGGTGTAAAGAATGGAAAGGCCGTCATCAGGAGACACGTCCACTACATCAACACTGTCACCATGCTCTTCAAGCAGTTCTTTGAACGGAATTTGATTAGGGCCCATTTTATCAATGGACTCTCCCCTGACAATGATGATCTTCTCCAGTTTGGGAAGTTTATCAAGAATGGGGATCACATTATCGGCGGTTTCCTCCGACATACCAAAAATTACTCGGGATTCACTATGGTTGAGAATGTATTCAATCTCAATCTTTTTGAGCATGATGTTAAACGGAACTGCAATAGCCCCTATCCTGGTTATGGCCATAAACGCTATAAGGAACTCCGGGACATTGCGCAAATAGATGGCGACACGGTCATTTTTCTGGATTCCCAGAGATAAAAGACCGTTAGCTATTGAGTTAACTTGAGAATTTAACTGGGCATAGGTTAAGGATTCTCCGGTCGATCCGTCTATTATTGCTAGCCTTTCAGGAATTCTTGTAGCGTTCCTCTCTACGCATTCATAACTCAGATTCATGGATTTATCCCTTCGAAAGAAGTATTTTAAAGGACTGACATCAGCAACGGCTGCAATAAAGGCGCCATAAACGGTCATCTATATTCAGGGCGCAGGATGGATCATGTGTCCCTTGTCCAGAATGGTCACATAACTGTGGGGCATGGAAAAAATAGGTAAGAGAAAGTGATTTCCGGGTGAAACCTATAGTTAATAGATTTTCCTGGTTACACCATAGGATTTTAGTCTTTTTCTAAGAGTTGGGCGACTAACGCCCAGTCTGCGAGCAGCCTCCGACAAATTCCAGCGGGTCTCTTCAATGGTCTGAATGATGAAATGCTTCTGAATTTCATCCAGGCGGCCTCGGCCAAAATGGCTGGGCTGGTTGATCGAACGATTTCCTAAAACCGATTCCACCGATTCGCACCTGATCACAGAGCCCCTGGATCCCATGACTGTCTTGATCAGAACATTTTTCAGTTCCCTGACATTTCCTGGCCATGAGTGAGCGCACATCACCGATAGAGCCTTTTCTTCGATCCTGGAAACATTTGTTCCAAGGTCTTTATTGATCTTGGACAGAAAATAATTGATCAGTTCAGGAATGTCGTCGAGTCGTTCCCGAAGGGGCGGAACATGAATATGCATGACATTCAACCGGAAAAGCAAATCATGCCGGAATTGACCAACCTCAACAAGTCTGTCAAGTTTTCTGTTCGTAGCGGCGATTATCCTTGAATTGGAGTGGAGTGTCTGATTACTCCCGAGGCGGGTGAATTCGCGGGACTCAAGGAATCGAAGCAATTTTGCCTGCAGAGGCGGGTTCAGATCTCCCACCTCATCAAAAAATATGGTTCCACCCTGCGCCAGTTCGACTCTTCCTCTCTTGATTCTGCCCGCTCCTGTAAACGCTCCTTTTTCATGACCGAAAAGCTCTGATTCAAAAAGGCTGTCCACAATAGTTGTACAATCCACAGTGACAAAAGGCTTGTTTCTGTCAGGAGATGACTCGTGAATGACATGCGCAATGAGTTCTTTTCCGCTACCAGTTTCGCCCTCTATGAGAACAGTCTCCCGGTGCCGTGACATTAAACCTATCGTCTTGAACAATGACTGAATCACAGGAGTTTTGCCGACTATTCTGTGACGATCCGGAGATTCCTGTTCGATTCCTGATTCTGTATTCCTGATCATGGAAGAATTGCTGATCATTATGCTTTGGTTTATGGCTTCATCAAGTTTATCCACATCGAGTGGTTTGTGGATATAGTCGAAAGCTCCGTGCCGCATGGCCTCTATGGTTGTCTCCATGTCATGATAAGCAGTTATCATGATAACTTTGGTGTCATTGCCCTGAGCGACTATTTTTTTCAGCAATTCCAATCCGGAAATGTCAGGCAAACGTATATCAAGGATGACCAGAGGTGGCCTCTTGTCTAGAAATTTTCGGTAAGCCTCCCGTCCAGATCCAGCTTCCAGTACTTTTAAACCTTTCTCTTGTAGAAACATCTTGAGGGTTTCACGAATGGATATCTCGTCATCGATGATCAGCACCCTTTGACTTGACTTCATCAAGACCTCGGAAAAGTTTAAAAGTTGATGCCAGTTAATTTGAACACTGCCTATGCAGGCCGCGAAGGTAAACCCGTAGAATCCCTTGTCCGGTACCAGCTTGTAATAACTTCAGGATGATAACACGTCTGAGGATGACTGCGCAATCGGGAATCCGCTCGATAGGCAATGCATGATTTTATGGGATGCTTTTTGGGAAAATCGACAGGTGTCCACGCTGCTTAGTGGTAAAGCGGCGCATGTGGCTGAAAGGTTCCTTTTACTGGTGAGGGCAATGGGCCCACCTCATGAGAAAACCTGTTGGGGTGGGCCCATTGATTCGGACAGAGAAAATATTGTTTCTGATGATCCCTAGAACTTTGGAACAGGGAACAGATAGCCTCCAAAGATGATGTAGGCCAGGATGAGGGTCCATATAATGTTCAACCCCTGACCAGCGAGGAATCCTAGCGCAGGTCGACCGCCTCCCATTGTTGAAATCTCGCGGAAGTTGGTTTCCAGCCCAATTGACATGAATGCCAGAGCAAACCACATTGTGCGGATTCCACCCAGCGTTCCTTTAGTCGCCGAAACTGTTTCCTGGCTAAGAATGAACGAGAAAAGAATTGAGACAGCCATGAAACCCAATACGAATTTGGGAAACCTGATCCAAATTTCCATCAAGCCCGGTTTTTCTCCTCCAGGTACCTGCTCCGCTGACTTGTACGTCCAGACTACGGCCAGAATAAAAGCAGCAAACCCGATAAGAACGTTCTGTGACATTTTGACGATGACACCGACCTTCATGGCCGTATCACTTATGAGCGCTCCAGCCGCCACCACAGATCCACTGGTGTCCAGTGTGCCTCCAAGCCAGGCTCCGGCAACCTCATCAGGGATTCCAAACCATTTGGAGACCAGAGGCTGCAAAACCAGCATCGGAACCGCACAGATAAGAACCAGCGATGTCGTATAGCTGAGCTTCTTGGGGTCTCCCTTTATAGCTCCTGAAGTCGCTATGGCCGCTGACACCCCGCAGATTGAAACGGCGCTTGAAAGTAAAGCTGAGAACTCATCATCAAGTTTCAGTTTTTTGCAGATCCAGTAGGTTGCATACCAGATCACCGAGACTACCAAAACGCCCTGTATCATCCCCAAGGCCCCAGCTTCGAGTATTTCGCCAAAAAGTATGTTCGCTCCTAATATTACCAGTCCGGTCTTAATGTAGAATTCCGTCCTGACTGCGGGCTCAAGCCATTTTGGAAGCCCTATCACGTTACTGATGAACAACCCTATGACAAGGCACCAAAGCACATATTCAAGTCCATAGTACCTCACCGTTTGATTGCCTGCCAGAAACAGCGACACCCACGCCAGGATGAACACAACAGGAAACCCAATGGCAAAACTGGCCACGTTTACTGACATCAAAGCCAGGGCAATGGCGCCAAGCAAAAGCATCCCCAAAGCCAGATAAAATGCACGCATGAGGTTATCAGAAGCAAACACCTTGCCGACAACATTTGACGCGCTCGATCCAATCTCCTTGCCAAGGGATGACGCTTTCTTTTTGAGGGATGAGTCTTTTACTGATTTGGCAACATCCTGAAATTTCTTTGCTGAGTCGGCCACTGCCTTACGGTCGCCCTTTTCAATCGAAGCCTTCAGAGCCAGCGCCTCGGCCTGCAAAGCCGTTTCTCCCTTTTCTCCAGCTGTTTTGTAGATAGCCTCAATGGTGGGCACAGCCTCCTTTGAAAGAGACTTGAACTCGCCTTCTGTAGCCCATCTGAATCCAGGAATCTTGATTGTTAGTCCACCTATGACAAGGGCTATGATCAGGAGCCCCAGCCATACGGCCAGCCAGTCTTCTGTCCGGATTAATGCCGACCACTGAGATTGTTTCGCAGCCATCTATCCACCTCCACACTAATAAACAAAAATGAACATAAGACCATTATTCCCAACGCTATCCGCCGGAGCAGACACGCGCCACCATAAGCTTGACAATAAAACTAGAACATTTTCAAGCTATTTCTTATGGTCAGTCTAAACTTCATACAGATGGTAACAGTACCTACAAGCTGGAGGCGCCAAGGGTATTCTTGAGGCTTTTGTAGAAAGAATGGAATGATTGAGGAAACTATTGATGCATCTCAGGAGACTCTTACTTGAACGGTTTTCAAAAATTCTTCGGAAAGATACATAGTCTTCATTCTCGAATATGTCATCAAGATCTGCTGTCTTAATGTCTCCAAAGCGGCATAGCGCAGTGTCATGTCTTTGCCCTGCAAAATACCTTTGTCTCATGTAGGCCAAACCTATGCAGGGACTGACCATGCCATCGACCGTGACAAAAAGGGTTTTCAGTGGGTTCTGTTCGCAGATCGCGTTTTGCGATGAACTCACCTCATAAGACCTGAATTTTATACCAGCTTTTTTTGCCCGAGTTTTTGCGAGGTCAATTACAAGTGACAAATCTTTAGCCATGCGATTTGTATCAGGCAGAAGAAATAACCGTTTGCTGTCATGGAACGAATTGTTTATCACATCAAGATGTTTTGCCACGACAAAATCGACTCCAGCCCCCGAAGCAATCTCTATCAGATCAGGAAGTTCCGCATAGTTCTCTTTCATCATGACGAAGACTATCATCAGACGGGGTCGGTCAGTTTTGTTGGTTTTCCTGAAATTCCCGATGTATTCGAGATTTTTCAGAATCTGGGAGAATGAACCTCCCATGCGTATTTTTCTGTATGTTTCTTCAGTGGCCGCATCTATTGATACAGCCACCCAATCCAAACCCGATGAAAATAGTTGATTAAAACGATCCGGATTTAACAGCGCCCCGTTTGAACTGAAACCTACCCTGCAACCAGCTTCCTTTGACGCTTTTATCATCAGGTGGAGGTTCTGATTCATTAGAGGTTCTCCTGATCCAGTGAAGTCAATCTCTTCAGTTTCTGTCAAGTAGGGTGAAATTCTTGAAAATAGTTCCATGTCCATATCACGGCCAGATTCATGCATGTTTTTCCACGGGCACATGAGACAATTCAGGTTACACCTTGTTGAAGGCTCGATTTGAAAGAGACTGAATTTTCGGTTTGACATTCTGGAATAACCCTCGAAACAGACACCGGCGTTGCTCAAGAGTGATTTGACCTGAGCCGTTTTATCATTATTTTGGCTAGACGCCTTGACCATATAAGGTCACCATTGTCAGGGGGATAATTCTTATCAGTCCCCAGGCCACAAGGTAACGTCTCCTGCTGGTCAGTTTCATCAAAAGAAGTGTGTCCACACCTATCATGAGCCACAAGCAGGCAAGTCCCAGGTAATATAATGTACCCATGTTGAGTAGCCTCTCTTCACAAAATTAACAGACCTGTAATCATTGCAAAAAAAATATGTCAGTATCTCCAAGACCACCCTTGTCTAAAAGACCTGGAGACGATGAATATTGTTCGCCGAAATTGGATCCAAAAGTCAAAATTTAAATTTCTGTCATGGAGTTTGAACATCCCTCCAGATCTATATTCCGGAACACAGAGGAATAGACTTTGAGCAGGATTGCAGGTAGCTGCCGATGTCAGTAATTTTTACCAATTTTCACGAGAACCGGCCAAGGCTTGCCAGAAGAGGTAAAAAGACATGTATAAACCTTTCTTGACTATTTTCAAGCTGACCATGAAGATTACTATACGCCGGAAACATGAAACCACGGGCTTATTTGTCTGTCCCCGGCAGCTGATGTAGAATTGCGAAAGGATGTTCTTAATTTAAGGAGCGCAACATGAATACAGAGTGCGATCTGCCTTTGGACAGCCAGGGTAAATTTTATCACATAGACTGCCAGTCTGGTGACATAGCGCCATACATAATTGCTTGCGCCAACCCGGACAGAGCTCACTTGATGGCTGGTTTCCTTCAGACAAGCGAACTAAAAGGAAAAAGGCGTGAATATGTAGTTTACACGGGCAGTCACAAAGGAATTCCTGTAACAGTCATGGGGACTGGGATAGGGGCTCCGGCAACCGCAATTGCCGTGGTGGAAGCCGCACAATGTCAGCCGGACGCCACATTCATAAGAGTGGGTACTTGTGGAGCACTGCAGCCTGAAATAAGATGTGGTGACCTTATAATCACAGATGAGTGCATCCGGGAAGAAAATACGACTCACCACTATGCCGATCCACTTTTGCAAGTAAGATCGCACCCTGATGTATTGAACGCCCTTGAACTGGCAGTCAGGGAACTCGATTTTTCGTATCATGTCGGGACAACCTGCACAACTTCTGATTTTTACGCAGGACAAGGCAGACCAGTCGATGGTTTTCCTGTCAGGGAGCCTGATAAGGTGAAAAAACTCTCAGCCCGTGGAGTTTTGAACTTCGAAATGGAGATGTCCGTCTTCCTGACCCTTGCAGCGGTATCCACATACAGGATCAGGGCAGGAGGCCTTTGTGTGGCTTTCTGCAATCGAATAGACGGAACCTGGTCCGGCTCGGAGGAATACGAAGCCAGAGGCCTCAGGACAGCTTTCAGGGCAGTGGAAATACTGTTCCGCCGTGATTCAGGGAGAACTGGCAAGGGTTTGGGCGCATTCCCTGTTTAATGATTGATCAAGCCGGCTGTAGAAACCGTTGTCTGAGTTGCCATGTTAATTAGATCCCTCAACAACTAAAGCAGTTCTGGCGATCAGCGCCTATCTTTTCCAATTGGCCATGTAGTTTCAACAATTGCCTGTACACTGTCCCGCTATTACTACAGTCATTCATTCTCTGAATCTGATAGCTGATCCGAACTGAAATGGGTCACATTTGTCTCAAATATTATCAGGGTCAGGTATCGAATTTTTGGAGCCGTATAGTGTCCTTGATGCATGTCTGAGTCATAAATGGTTCATCAAGTGATCGGGGAAACAAGCTTCGGTTTGGTAAACCTGCTGTAGAATATGAGAAATGTTCTGTTAAGAGTCCTGACAGAGAAAATCTGATGACTTTTGACAGTGATTTGTTAGGGCCTGACTTGTTCCAGCGCTAATCAGGAGGGAGCGTCATGACGAAAAAAGAATTGACCACGGAAGCTTTGAAAAAGAGAGGGTGGAGTGACCGACTGATCAAGACGATCCTTGGTGGTGTGAGTTCATTAGGAGTATACAGACATAAAAAGAAACATCTGGATGAAAGCGGAACAGTTACGCCAGGTTCATGGGGAATAAAGAAAATCCTTCTTTTGACCAGACGGCTAAGACTGCAGAGAGGCAGACAGGAATCTCACGGATGACATTTGATCAGGGGATTTCGCAACGGTCTGGTTTGCCGATGTTTCCTATCTTGCAATGACACCGAATAGCCAAACAGGATCAGGATAGGCTGGCTCACCAGGATCAGAGACCTTCCGGTGGACCGGTTATCCTGATTATTCATACCAGAGCCTGATAAAACGAAGATAACTTATCAACAACTGTTTATAAACGTCTCTGAGTCATTTTTACAGATTCAGGGCGCATACTGTTTGATACTCCAGGCGAATAAGGTCCTGTTATTACTGCTTAAACGTCTCCTGTCATGTTTTGTGTCATTCTGCGTAACATCTAGAAAATTAAAAATTAATCCATTTCATCAACAGGTTTCTCAACGAGTTATCAACAGACTCTGTGGAATAGTCAATCGATTTGGGCGGAAATTTCAGTTTTTATGGACAGGTTGGACTGTTTTGGAAAGTAGGATGTTGTGCCTGGCGTGGTTCATGTCGAAAGAAAATAATGTCCAATCCGTTATTTTCCTGAAGCAAAATATAGCCTGCAGCGTTTCCCGGGAAATTCCAGTGAGAATATTTGCAGTCCTGCGAGAAATAACCCCTCTCGGAATAATCAAGGGCTTGTCTCAAGAGCCACAGTTCTCATCGTTGGGCAGTTACATCGAATCTGGAACTCTGTATTCTACGATGTCCTCACTATCATCGAAAAATTTAATACGACTCAGTTCGTGTAAAAAAGTTTTATTGGATGTCCAACTAGCTGTAAAGATTATTGACACCAAACGAATATCTTGAGCAACTGCTCCAGTTTGCTTCCAGCTGGAGATGGTTTCATGTTCATAAGGATTTCTGCAAACGTTCCGTCATTGGCTCCAGGTTGAATAAGGAAGCGCATCATCCAGGAAATGATCAGGGAGAATGCGCCACCGTTTCTTTTATGAAGTCACCACATCATTTCTTCCAATTTCAGAAGTCCCTGTGGACAAGGGTGAATTCAGGAATGGAACATCAGATTTTAGCTATTCTTTATTGATATCCTCTGCAACCGCTGAAATCCGGACTCAGCATGTTTTTTGGCTATGTCCCTGGCGAGCTGATCAATTGCCCCGTAATCAGATTCTGTCGGTAATCCTTTGCAGATGACGGGTGAAAGAACTTCAACTTTCAGATTTGGTATCATCGCTGCGAGTTGTTCAACAGCTTTTGTATGCCAGCCATAGGACCCTACCACCGAAACATATCGGGCTTTGGGTTTGATCATGTTTGCGAGCATTGCCGCATAGGCTACTCCCGGATGCGGTCCTACATGAACAGTGGGGGTTCCGAGTACGATCGACCCGGCATCCACAAGTGTGATCGCCAGTTTACCTATATCGGTTACTGAAAGGTCAAATTCCGCCACATCCACTCCACTGGTTACAAGCGAGTTCGTCAGTCTCCGTACCAGCTTTTTGGTGCTTCCATGCATCGATATGTAAGGAATCACAGTCAGATTCCGTGGATCTGAAGAAGTCCAGTCACGATAGGCGTCCATAATGAATTCCGGTCGGTCGTAGGCCGGTCCGTGACTTGGCGCTATGATCCGGATTTCATGACCTGCCAGCTTTTCTATGTTCTTCTGGATTATTTTTGAAAATGGCATCATGATCTCGGAAAAGTATCTCTTTGCCGCTTCATAGACTCTGCCCTCATCTGATACAAAAAGCTCCGATGTCGCAATGTGCGATCCAAAGAAGTCACAGCTAAAAAGAATTTTTTCATCTTTCAGTAAAGTCACCATGGTTTCGGGCCAGTGGACCCACGGTGTGTGTATGAACTCAAGGGTCCTGTCTCCAAGTGAAATTGTCTCACCATCGGCCACCGTTATGAAGCGGTCCTCACTTACGCCGAGCATGAGCGTCAGAAGTTCCTTTCCCTTCGGAGTTGCAACAACCTTGGCATCCCTATATTTATTGAGAACGCCTGGAATTGTCCCCGAATGGTCCTGTTCAGCGTGATGCGCAATGACATAATCAATGTGTGGGACATCCTTGAGTTGATCCATCAAAATGTTTGAGAACGCAGGATCGACTGAATCAACAAGAGCTACTTTTTCTGATCCCGTGATGATGTATGAGTTGTAACTGGTTCCATCGGGTAGCGGTATGAGTGAATCGAAAAGCCTTCTGTTCCAGTCGATCACTCCTACCCAATCTACTGACTCGCTAAATCTTCTTGGTCCCATATTTTTAGCCTCCTTGTGAAAATTGAGTCCTGAACCTCTATGCTATATTTTGTTCCATTTTGGTATTAAGGTATTTGACTTAAGTCAATGTATACAAGTTCCCAATCATTTTTCTGAGCATCTGAATTGCCTGAGATTTATCTGATCTGAAGCAAAATTGACCAGGCGCCGTCGGAAATTCAGGATCTGAAAAATTGTTTTGGGGATAAGCTGAGAGTTTTCAGGCTGGACAATCGTATCAGCGAGCAGTAAATCCAGCGGGAACAATACCATGGTCAAGGTATTTTGCTACCGGATGGCAATTATGGAATGGTCAAGCCGCAAGATTAAGTCCTGGCTGGTATCCAAGACTTTGAATGCCCGATCCTTTATTGATGCACCCGAAGAAGCTATCACAAGGTTCGGAATCCCAGAGACTTTCAACACAGATCAGGGGCATCACTTCACTTCTGATTCATTCATCCAGGCTCTGTCATCTCGGTGGATCAAGATTTGCATTGACGGGAAATGAAGCTGGAAGGGCAATGTATTATTTAACGATTCTGGGAAACAGTCAAATACCAGGAAGTATGCCCCAAGGGTTATAAATCCTTAACACAAGCACGAAAAGAGTTAGAAGGCTGTCTGGAGTTCGACAACCGGGAAATAGGACATCAGAGCCTTGGCTCAAGGAGTCCGGATCAGGTCTGATGGAGTACCATACCCCATACCCTACGCCTAGGTAGCAGCAAAAAGAGTGCGCTTATCACCTCGCCTCTCTTAACGGTACAGGAAGATCGGACCACGAAAAAAAATACCGTATCAGTCAAGCTGTTTGAAATCGGCATACTCCCTAATCACGTCGGGATTCAACAACATGGTAATAATGTCTATTTGACTTGTTTTTTCATGGGAACCACAATCCATATGGTGTCATCTATTTTTCAGAGTTTAGACATTCAGAAGTTGAGTTTAACCCGTGTATTCTGCTAGGAGTATACTGGTCGGACTGTTTTGTTTTCTAGCTAAATTAACAGTAGAGGTTTTTAGAGGATTAAAATGACGATCGTAATTGCTCCGTCACCGATTTTGGAACTAGAGGAAGGTATTAAATTTCTAGAGCAAATCGCTATGGAAGAAAATATCAAGGAACCTGATTGGCGTCCTTCATCGAAATTGTCTGCTGTGAGTAAGAAGATTTTGGAGCGATCCAATAGTGACAAGAAATAGATTTGTTCTTGAAGAGTGGACTCTGGAACCGATGCGCCCATCAACTCGCTTCGATGCTTTTGATTGTAAGAATGATGACTTGAACGAGTTTTTTAAGGTTGATGCTTTCATCAATGATGAAGAATCATTAGGAAAAACCTCACTAGTGTCCCAACGTTTAGTTAAATAGATCCAATTGGTTATGGAATTCGGGCTTGTCGCTTTTGTAGTCGTGTTTTGCAAGTAGTTGAAAAAGTTGTGTTCTCTCGAAAGACGAGACACTGAGGACCTGTAAAATTGTGTAGAGACTGGCCCGGATATTCAGTTGTTTTTTCATGATTGCAACAAGCACGTAGACCGACACAGCAATCCATATCTGAGTCTTTACGGCATTCTCTGATGTGCCGTAAAAAGTTTTTATCCGGAGATTTTGCTTGATCCATTTGAAAAACAGCTCCACCTGCCAACGACTCCGGTATAGCATGCAGATGGTCAAAGACGGTAAAGTGAAGTTGTTCGTAAGAAAAACCAGACTCTTTTCGGTCTGTGAGTCGTAATATTTTACGCGGCGCAACTTGTCGGGATAATCCATGGCTGACTTTGGGACCGTCAGCATCACAGTCTGATCGCATATCAGGCCAGTGCTCCGGTCCACCGGATGAGAATAAAGACGACGGCATTTGAGATTCGATTTTGCCCTCGTAACAAAGAAGGCCGTAGCCTGTGAAAGACGATGGAGCCTGGCGTAGTCCAGATAGCCCCTGTCCATGATATAGAAAGAGCCCACTTCGATGGGAATTATATCCAGAGTGTTGACCTCGTGGAGTTTTCCATCTGAGATGTGGATGAACGATGGGATGTTGCCGCGCAGATCTAACAGGGTATGGAGCTTTATAGCTCCTTTGGTCTTCCTGAAATGGGCCCAGGGAAATAAAGAAAGGCATAAATCGATAGTTGTTGCGTCCAGAGCGTAAACGGTTTCGTTGAGGTCTTCGAGAAATGCATCTTTGCTGTAGAGTTTGCGTGCTGTAGCAATTAGCGAGAGCGCAAGGTCCGCATAGATGCGCCAGTCTCTGACTTTGTTCGCGTTGGCCAGGGTATTTCGGGAAACTGGCCCTCTGATTCCCATATGGTAGAGCTTGCCATGCTGTGCCCGGAGACATGCTTCTATATCGCGTAAGCTCTCCCTGTACGTGATCTGGGCAAATGCCATGGAGTAATACTGATCCAGACAGGTGAACTGCTTGACTTTGTAGTTGCCGTCGTAGCGATCCACGCATTGACGAAAGACATGGAGAGGAAGAAACTCCATTACTTGAGAGAAGACGACTTTTCCAGAATACACGATAAGGCCCCAAAGGAATTTTTCTCCAAAGGTGGCTTTTTGATCGGTAAGATTTCAAGTCGATTAATGACATAATGCGGTTTTTTCAGCACCTAATCAATAGGTTAGGTAAATATCCTGTTACAACGTTGGGACACTAGTGGAAAAACCTATATCCTTTCACAAGATTTCTATGAAATAACGCCAAACAATCCTCCGATAGCTCTAGTCTGCTATTGCAACGCTTCAATCCATATTAATCAAGCTCAGGAATTTCAGAAAAAAGAAGGTGTCCGATATTATGGGCATCTTCCAGCAGCTAAGGTAGCTCGGCTTGGGGTTCACCATGAATTTCAGGGACAGGATATTGGGCATCTTGTTTTAAACATGACAAAATCTATTTTTCTCACACAGAATCGTACTGGTTGTCGAATTCTAATCGTTGATGCGTATAAAGAGCCACGTGTTGAGAGTTTTTATAAAAAGAACCAATTCAAGCGGGTTCCTGAGACCAACAATGAAAAAAAATCCTCAACATGGACCATGTATTACGATCTGAAACGATTTCAAGGTCCAACTGTCAGTCAAATTTGAGATCACTTGTTATCTATTCCGATAACCTCTACTCACCACACCAAAGTACTCAGAGATAAGGTTTTTGGGGTTGCTTACTGGTCGGTATAATTTCTTCATGATACCTCCAGGAGGAGATTTCGTTATCCTGCCTACTATGTAGTCGTGACATTTGGATACCATTCGTTGTCCTCTCCGTTAGTTTGGAGGATCATCCATTTCTTGGGCGACTTTAATGTTTTAGCCAAAGCCCTGGGATAAAGTCCGACATGCAGACTGTTAGAGTTTTGGCGAAGGCTGTGAAACAAATCAGGCTTGATTTCTCAGCTATTTCGAATCTGTTAAAGTTCATCCACGCTTTTAACTAACTTCCATTTGCAGAGATCAGGGATTGACTGGGGAACCCTGTTGTCCCCACCAGGTCATTTTCTTCTTTTTGATAGGGCCTGCTTTTTGATCTTGGGCAGCCAGGTAACATATTCCGGGGTAATGTAGAGGTCTCTCTTACCCCATCTCGATCTCAGACGCGGATCATGAAGGATAGCTCCTTCAATGGCTCTGGCTGCGACAGCAG
>CAZIVV010000079.1:0-4211 GCA_964542775.1 uncultured Desulfomonile sp. | reverse complement strand
TAATATCCGTTTTCAGGAATTGTCAGACGGCCTTATTTCTGGAATGACAATCAGTCTTTCGCTTCTGGAACAATCACAGCCAATCACCTCTGGAAATTTTGATCACGTTTTTTGATATAAAACGAGTGAACACGAGATAACTGGAATTGACAACTAGTTGGAAGATTTTTGGAAAATGAATGTGTGTAATAAGAATTTTCGGACTTCGAATCCGGAGGTAATAGAAGATATTTGCTACCCTCCCCACGGTCAGGTCCCGGTAGACCCACATCACCACACCAGACCAGCCCGCTTATCTTGCCTTCCGAGCAAACCGGACGCTGCCAGAAATCATCCAAAATGCCTTGAAGGCCCGGAGGTACTTCAATAACAAGCGGGCCCTCCTTGAGGTCAAGGTAACCCATGGCGTAAATCACATCGGAATTGTGTGTTGTTATGAGGGTCCGGGCTTTGAGCCGTTCCTTGAATATCGGAAGGATATTGTATCCTTTGCCGAAGATTTTTTCCGAGCCTTCCTTCATCCAATACATATTGAGCGCAGGCAGCGCCCAAAGGTAGGTTTGGAATGCCCGCTGGAACAGAAGCTCTTCCGAAAGTCTCTTTGCCGACTCAGCTGTAGGAAAGCCTTCGTGGAAGATATCACTGTCAAATTCCCGGGAAGGAACAGTTTATGCTAGTGTGGTAGACGCCAACATATATGACAGGATCAAGAACGCAAGGATGCAGCGCGTGAGTTTCACCTGGCATTCTCATTCAGTTTGATTAGATCGTGCTTTTCGCTCTCGCCGTATCGGGATATCAAATCTTGGCCTCCGTTACCCTTAAAGCGTAACCTTTTTTGGCAGGGAAACCTCAAACACTGACAACACCCAGAGAGCGAGGACAGATAGCCCGACATTGAGTAAATTCAACAAAAGTTACTCGAATGTCATGAGAATCCTCAAGCGGTAGGGCTATGGGAAAACCCGAATGTTCAACCAGCGGTAACATCCGGGAAGTGTCTTGTTTACTGCAATGTTTTTTAGCTAAAGTCGAGGCTGATTACCAACAGTAAACCCTGCGAGGAATTTTTCCACGACGAATGCGTCTGCGCCTCCAAAAAACTATAACCATTCAGACAATTAATTACCCCACAGCGCAGAATCCATCAATTAGTTCCAGAAAATATCAGAATAGCCAAACCTAACAAAAGAGAAGTCCTTGAATAGTCCCATATACAGTGATAATGGTTTTCATGGTTTGGTCTAGATATATTTTGTCCCAGACGTTTTCTGCCATATTCGCAGAATCCCAACTTTACACGCTACACGGCCATGCACACTATCTCCTGCGCTGAAATTCGCTTGAAAGGCGGCTCAACCAGAAGGTGAACTCCAATGACATATATCAGGAACAGGACTATTGAAGGATTGGAAACAGGGGACCATTTTTCTTTCTCACGAACTTTCAGGGAAGAGGATATGTTGAGTTTTGCGGATTTGACACGCGACTACAACCCTGTCCATTTTGACGACCGATTTTCAAATGCAAAAAAATTGAGGGGACGGATCTGTCATGGACTCCTCGTAGGAAGCATGCTTACGGAAATCGGTGGGCAGATTGGGGTCTTGGCTTCGCGTATGGATCTTTCTTTTAAAAAGCCGGTGTATTTTGGAGATACGGTAACCTGTAGCCTGACTTTCACTGAGATTGACCCAAGAGGTCGAGCCAAGGCGGAAGTGGATTTTCGCAACCAGGACGGAGACCTCGTGATTTCAGCTACTATCAAGGGAATCATTCCAAATGATGAGGAGAGAGCCATTCTGAAAGCCATGGTGGATGAAGGAGACCCAACGAATAAACTTTCCCAAAATGATTGAAACCGGGTTTCCGGAAAACAGGTACGGAGCCGAAATTAATGACTTACGCATGCACAGGAGGCTGACATCTCATTTAAAGACCATGGCAGAGTGTGTTCGCAATCCCAATAAAACGACTGAGGAGTGTTGGTCATGAAGCAATTCAGGAATTCCATGGAGATTTTCAGGATTCTGCCAGGAACAAATTGCAGAAAATGTCGACTTCCAACGTGTTTGGCATTTGCGGTAGCCGTATTCAAGGGTGATCGGCGTTTAGGAGAGTGCCCTGGTCTGCCTTCCGACATAATTGACCAACATCAAGGTCACCTCCCCAATTGGCTAATGATGGAACAGGATTTTCACAAAGCTCTGGAGCCATTAAAAAGAGAGATCGCAAGAGTGGATTTTCCATCATCAGCTAAGAGGCTGGGAGCGTCGCTTTCAGGAAACAGTCTGTTAATCAAATCACTCGGCAGAGACTTTCAGGTTTTCCCGGATGGGCGAGTCGTCTCCGCCTGTCATGTGCATGCCTGGGTCACTGCGCCTTTGCTAAATTATGTGGTTTCATGTTTGGGAAAAGACCTTTCCGGGAAATGGATTCCATTCAGGGAACTCAAAGACGGTGTATCCTGGGGCCAGCTCTTTGCGGAGCAGTTTGAGACTCCCCTGAAACACGTCGCAGACACCAATCCCGAACTGTTTGAGACTATGGTGCAGATTTTCAGTGGACATCCAGAACCTTCTCCCATCGGCGCTGATATTTCAATTGCTCTGCAACCTCTGCCGAGGCTTCCCATTCTGATATGTTACTGGAAACCGGAAGACGGTCTTGAATCCTATCTGAAGGCGCTCGTGGACAGCACAGCGGAATCCAATCTCAATATTGAATCCATATTTATCCTCTGCGTTGGGCTCATGAGAATGTTCGCAAAGGTGGCCGAAAGCCACAGTTGATGACCAGCTGGTCCATTTCCAGGTGGCTACGGGTATCATTTAACAGGTAAATTCGGTCCCCGTCCCTTTTACTGAAGGAATCCGACTTCATCTTTTAAGAAAGTTAGCCAGGCACTTGAAAAATCTAACAAGCGCTTTAACAAAATTCTTTTCAGACCTCAAACATCTGGAAGGTTATGGCCTCGCATTATCCGCCACGGCAATCTGGTCATTCAACTTCATTCTGGCTCGAGGTCTGTCCGACACAGTTCCTCCGGTTACGCTTGCCTTTTTACGTTGGACGACGGCGGCTATCGTGCTTTTGCCGTTCGGCCTGAGGCCATTGTGTCAGGATTTTAAGGTCATAAGGGCTAATTTGGGCTATCTTTGCGTCACGGCGTTTCTGCTTGTCACAGTCTTCAACACGCTGATATACATTGCCGCCCATACGTCAAAGGCAGTAACCCTGTCACTTATAGCAGCTTCATCACCTGTCTTTATAGTAGTTTTCGCACACATATTCCTGAAAACCCCGCTCAGCCTCAGCAAGATTATCGGACTTGTTGCTGCGACCTTCGGTGTCGCCTGCCTGGTCACGGAGGGAGACCTTTACCAACTTGTCAACCTCGGCGTTTCTGAAGGTGATATCTGGATGATCCTTGCGGCCGCGATTTTCGGCATTTACAGCATTCTAGTGCGCTTCAAACCCTCGGATCTCGGTTCGGTCGCTTTTCTGTCTTCGACCCTGTTACTGGGGCTAGGCTTCCTTGTCCCATGGTTGCTGTGGGAACTTCACGGCGTGGAATCAGTCAGCCTCTCATCCAACGTTATAGCAGCCATCCTGTACCTGGGCGTCGGCCCCTCATTGATCGCTTTTCTCTGCTGGAACAGGGCAATCATGCTCATTGGACCGGTACATTCGGCTTTTGTATACTATTCGCTTCCAGTTTTCAGCGCTATTGAGGGGGTGATTCTTTTAGGGGAACCGGTCCATGCTGTCGATCTGATCAGCGGCGCCTTGATAATTATCGGCGTCATTATAGCTACAAGACAATGACCATCTGAAAAAATACACCGGTTCAACAATAAACGTCTCAAGCTAAAAGGAAAAAGCTTTAAACAATGTGAAACGACCAAAACCTCGACTGAATGATACGTTCTATTTCCTTTTCTGAAAGCTCTGCGTCTATAGGGATGACTTCGTCTCCAATCATCAGACCGGGAGCAACTGCCAGACCGGTGTTCTTCCTTTCTCCAGAGTTGAAGTATTCTTTTGTGTGAATATAGGTTTTCATCTTATTGGATACTTGGAGCCCAAGGTTAAGCTGCTATTCCCAACCGACAACATCGCCACATTGGGCCGTCTTGATCAGGGCACGGACAAAACATCCGACCATAAACGCAAGACACTCAAACTCCAGGATTTTTATAGATGATTTA
>CAZIVV010000078.1:0-2095 GCA_964542775.1 uncultured Desulfomonile sp. | reverse complement strand
AGTTAGTGGAAGGATATAGGAGAATGGATGCAGGAAAACCGGTAATGACTGGACTGGAATGAACAATCCGCAAAGGAATATCATTGGGAAACGTATGAAGTTTGAAAATGTCTGGGCTTCAAATACCTCACTGACAGACACGGCTACAAAAAGTCCCAGAAATGTTGAAACCACCGCTATCAGCACTATGACCGGAACCGCTATACTCCACGAGATACCGGCAAGATCAGTTATAAACATGGCGATCAGTATTGGAACAAAAGCGTTTACGACGCCAAAAAGTATGGCCCCTCCAGTTTTGGCCAACATTAATAGACTGAGGGAAATCGGGGCTAACAGCAAACGCTCAAAGGAACGGTTTTTCTTCTCAAATGTTACTGTTACCGCCAGCATTGAGGTGGAGCCAAACAATATGGAAATACACACCACTCCGGGCAGCACAGACAGGATGCTTTCAACACCTTGTCCTGATTTAATAAAAAACATTGCTGTCCATGCCAGCGGGAAAATAAGCCCCCAACTTACGTTAGGCGGTTTGAGATAATAGGCCCGCATATCCTTGAAAACGATGCTCCAGAATGCAATCCACTGTTTCATGGGTTGAGACGGGATTTTTCCCGCTCCTTTCTCATGGCGCTTATCTCAATTCCAGTTGTCTGGACGAAGACATCTTCTAGCGACAGAACCATTCGTTTCGCCTCGAGAACGTCACAACCGTTTTCCTGGAAAAAACGTGCTATTGGAAAAACCGTCAGCGGGGAGCGAGATTCAACCTTAATCTGGCCAGGCGAGAGCGCTTCACAGCTTAGGTCTGTAAAAGTGTTCGTAAACTTTTGGCAGAGGTTTGAAACGGGATTACAAAAAGTGAGCAACATGGCGTTTTTTCCCTGAACTGGTTGAAGCAGATTGGAAACAGTGTCTATCTTCACAATTTTTCCGTTTACGATGAACGCAATTCTCTCGCACAGTCTTTCGGCTTCCTCTATGTAATGTGTTGTCAGGAATATCGTAGCTCCACTTCTATGAAGTTTTGATATCAGTTGTCTTATCTGACGAGCGCTTCCAACGTCGATGCCGGTTGTCGGTTCGTCCATGAACAGGATTTTCGGGTGATGAATTATTCCCGCTGCAATCGTGAGCTTGCGTTTCATCCCTTTGGAGTAGGCGCCAAACTTTTTGTTTGCCACCTCGCTTAGTCCAAATGTGGCTAAAAGCTCTTCTGCCCTTTTTAGTCGTTCTGCTTTCGGCATTCCGTAAAGAGATGCGCAAAAAGTCAGATTGTCAAAACCTGACAGCTCAGGGTACAGGTTGCTCTCGTCAGGCACTACCCCAATCAGGTCTTGCGCTGCCTTCGGATTGTTTGTGCAGTCGCGGTCAGATATGCGTATTGTTCCGGAATCGGGTCGCGCCAATCCCGTGAGCATATTGATTGTAGTAGTTTTTCCGGCTCCATTAGGGCCTAAAAATCCAAAAAATTCTCCAGGGTTGACCGAAAAGGATACGTTATCTACAGCCGCAGTTCCTTCAAACTTTTTGGTCAGGTTCATTACCTGGATTAATGATGTTACTTCGCCGATGGAAATCAATGTCCTGCCCGTGTGGTTCACCGTTTAGATTATATGACTAGAATAGCAACTCCTCTATCCATAGACAACTAATTACTCGGTAGCTGTATACGACCAAGGTAGCCGTAACAATAATTTGATCCTTGAAAGTCTGTACGACCCGACCAACATGATGACAAGGTATTGGTCAAGATTACCGAAGAATTCCCAAAGGGGGGAATTACTTCCTTGTGTTACGGTTCTAGAGAATGTGAGAGGGATCAATCGGTAGTCGGTCATCAAACACCAAAGTTCTTGCAATTTCAGTCTGTATCAATCCTTGATCCATACAGGCGGTTGATAACAGTTGTAATGCCAAACGGAGAATCCTGTCGGAGCGCCTTTCCAAGTCCTCGCAGAGCAGAACCAGCGCTCGGCATTGAGACTGAGTGACAGGGGCTACATACTCGATAATGGTGTTATCAAATACTCGGGTACTATCGACGAATTACGTGAAAACGAAGAAGTTATGAAAAAATATCTGCTGGTCT
>CAZIVV010000077.1:0-1741 GCA_964542775.1 uncultured Desulfomonile sp. | reverse complement strand
CAACCAACCTGTCATGCTCTTCTACAGTCAGTAGGTCAGACATACCTGCTCCATGAATTCAGAATGCTCCCAACAATGATACATGACTCATCAGGCCGGATGAAGAGTAAATACCGATATCTCAGGAGAACAGTTTATTCTCCACGGGATGAAGGTCAGGCCGGCCCCGCGGTTCAGGTATAATGCTGCAGCGCCCTCAAAGTACCATCCGTGTGTGAATGTTGAGGCAAGGCTGGCCAGGCTAAACCCCTTCACTGAATTGGGCATTGGAACTATAACCTGTCCCCCATGAGTATGACCGGCAAGGATCAGGTCGAAACCACTCTGCGAGGCCAGCGAAAAGACCGCCGGTCTATGGGATAGCAGAATCCTGTATCCATCATTGAGCGGGGCTTTCTCCATCAATTTTTCAAAATTCGGGAATCGATGACCCCATAGCCAATTATGTCGCGGATCATCTAATCCCGCCAGATGAACCGCGCCACTTCCGTCGTGGAAGGAAACCCATTCATCACGAAGGAGTGTGAGACCACTTGCCTGTAAAGCACTCACGCAACGTTTCTCTCCCGTGTAGAATTCATGATTCCCGAATATCACGAAATTGCCGAATTTCCTCGACCTGAGTTTTTTCAGGACCTCTGGAGCGGATTCGACATTTGTCATGGGTGAGTGGAATATATCCCCCGTCAGCAGCACGGCGTCAGCCTCGATTGAATTGAGGGATTTTACCAAACCCTCCAGGCTTGCCTTGTCGTAAAACATTCCGTAGTGAATGTCTGTAACGTGTATGAGTCTGATTGGCTTTTCGAGGCCTTGCAACCTGACATCCCTGATGTCATGCTGTTCAACCTGCGGCTCGGAATAAGCTTCCATGACACCGTAGATCCCGCCGAATGAGAATGTCAGCAGGATGGCCACGGCTATCAGCCTGGCCCTTCTTTCCTGGCTCTTTGACCTGAGCCTGGATACTGGCCAAGATAGCAATGAAAACCGACCCGATTTGATTTTGCTCACACCGGAGCCTATTACACCAGATGGGTTCCTTATCGCGTCCGTACTGCTGTGGTGATCAGCCTCATCCGTGTCGCTCAATTTCTTGCCATGATTGTTCCTATGGACTTCTGATCCGTTGAGATCTCCGCTGACCAGTATCAGCAAGAGCCTGTAACCTGCGAGAGTCAGGGTAGCCGTGAAGTATAACGATTTGAGTATCAGGAGAAAGACTCCAATCGCAAATGTTACACCCAGATAAGTGAAAAACGTTACAGCCACTATTTTTTGTGTCTGCGTATCGGCCGAGGCCCAGTTTGAATTCATGGAAAGGTAGGCAAGCGATAGATTGATCAACAAGAGACCGGCAAATACCAGAGCCGTGTTCTTCAAACTCAACCGCGAGTAACGGGCAAAAACATATCTTCGCACATACCTGAAAACGCTCAACTGGCATAGTACGAAAACCAGGGTTATCAATGCCACCACTATGAAAAATGATCTTGTCATGAATTATCTACCAACCGGCTTGTGTTCATTTTAAGATATTATACATCAATCTTTGGAATTGTAAGCGCTGGCGCTATATAACTGGCGCGAAGGCGAGAGCAGTCAGACAGATTACAAGAACCGGTCCCCACAAAAAAAGCAATTGTACGACATCTATTTATCTATCAGAATGTTGACACACTACAATACCACGTGTTATTAGTTTCCGATTACGGGGATGTAGCTCAGCGGGAGAGCACCG
>CAZIVV010000076.1:0-1924 GCA_964542775.1 uncultured Desulfomonile sp. | reverse complement strand
GCTGGGGCGTGCACTTCAATGACGGCAACGTCAACAACAACAACAAGTACAACAGCAACTACGTTCGTCCTTGCACGGCAAATGTGGAATATCATATCATCTTTCAGACTATCTACGAGGCTTATGAGGACTGCCTAAAAGGAAAAAGAAGCAGTCCACAGGCATTGGAGTACATGCCTACGGCGGCCGAGGACTTACCTCTGTTGGCCTGGGAGGTGTATACAATGACTTATAAGCCTTCCACGTCGACTTGCTTCATGGTTACTTTTCCGAAGCTCCGCGAGGTGTTTGCAGCCGCTTTCAGAGACAGAATAGTACACCATTGGATATGTACACGCCTACTGCCATTATTCGAGGATAGATGCCACGAGCTTGGCGATGTCTCTCACGCCTGCCGAAAAGGGTATGGCACAAAGACGGCTGTTGCGCAGGTGCAGGAGGGTATGATAAGGGTTTCTGACCATCTACAGAAAGAAACTTGGATATACAAGGGAGATATTGTCGGGTTCTTTATGAATATAAACAAGACAATCCTTTGGAATATGCTTGAAGACCTCATCAAGAGAAAGTACACTGGAGAAGATGCAGAAATATTGCTTTACTTGGTTAGAATAACGGTTTTTCACCATCCCGAAAAGTGTTGCACGATTCAGTCTCCGATAGAGATGTGGCAGTACATAAGGAAAGATAAATCCCTATTCTACATAGCCGATGACCTCGGTGAGCCCATAGGCAACCTTACGACACAACTCTTTGCAGGGTATTATAACAGTTTTCTTGACGAGTTTGTCGAAGAGCTGTTCAAAGGTAAGAACTACAGCTATACGAGGAGCGTTGATGATTTCGTGATTATCTGTGATGACCGCATCTTCCTAAGACACGCAATAAGGCAAATTGCGGATTTTACGTCCGCACAGCTCGGCATTGAGTGCCATAAGGACAAAATCTACTTCCAGCCAGTGAGCCACGGAGTGAAGTTTCTTGGGATATATGTATATGCCCATAGAAAGTACACCATCAACCGCACGATTGGAAGATTCATAGACAAGGTTAACCTCTGCCTGTCTGAATGTGAGAATGGCATGACGGAGATACGGGCGGAATACTGGTGCCAGGTATTCAACTCTTACTTTGGATTTCTCACGCAAGGAAACGAATATAGGAAAAGAACAGAAATATTCAACATGCTCAATCATGCATGGTATGTGTACTTCAACATCACAAATAGGAGAAAGGTAACAACAAAAAAGAAATATAGATATGATAAATGTAATTAAGAGCCGCATTTACGGCAAGCAACCGCATGACATCTATACGGTACTGTTCAACACGGACAAGGAACAGCCGGACAGTATTAACCTCACGGTGCCGACATTGGATGACCTGTCGGTGGCGTTGGGGGATAACTTCATTCCGCAGGCAGAACTCAAGCAGACGCTTGCTGACTTCGAGCATGAGAGTGGTGTCAGCTTCTCGGACAGCGCAAAGACTGACTTCGCCAAGGAGCAGATTAAGAAAGCTATTGCTGCCTATGATTCGGCAGAGGGAGAAGGTTGTGTGAACAACTTCTATTTCACATACGGCGGACAGAAATTCCCGTATTGGTTTAACGCTTACGAGCGCACGGCATTGACATCGGAGGCCACACAGTGGGCCGAGAAGCACGGCTCGTACCGCATAGACGCAAGAAAGTACGGCGTGAGCTTTGAATTGCCAACGGCCAGTCTTATTGACTTCCTCGGGCAGTTGAAAGACTATGCCATAAAATGTTACAACAAGACCAGCGACCATCTGATGGCAGTGAACGCTCTGGGCACCGTTGACGAGGTTGTGGTGTATGATTACAGGTCGGGCTATCCCGAGAACATTGAGTTCGTGATAGCATGAGGTTAAGAGGAGTGCTTTGGAAGCCCGGTGTGAACGG
>CAZIVV010000075.1:0-10979 GCA_964542775.1 uncultured Desulfomonile sp. | reverse complement strand
TACTGGGGTATGAAACCGACCGTAGTCTCCAGTGGTTCACAGGCTCTCAGAATTTTTGAAGACTCCTGTAAATCCGGGGAAGAATTTAAATTGATCATCACGGATTCCATGATGCCTGAGATGGATGGTTTTCAGTTTGTTGAGCGACTCAATCAGAGCCCTCATTGTGAGGCTGTCACCATGATGATGCTTTCATCTGGAGGCCATAGAGGCGACGCTCAGCGGAGCATGGATTTGGGAATATCAGCCTACCTTACCAAACCGCTGAAGCAGGATGAGCTGTTCATCGCTATCACAAACGCTCTTGAAGCTTCCTCGGATAACTCCTCTCGTAAATCTCTCATTACACGGCATTCCATCAGAGAGAGTAAGAGATGTCTGAACATACTACTGGCTGAAGACAACCCGGTTAATCAAAAGGTGGCAAAAAAGATTCTGGAGAAAATGGGCCATGTTGTCACAATTGCCGATAATGGGAGAAAGGCCGTTGACGCTTTCGCTCAGGAGAATTTCGACCTAATTCTCATGGATGTTTCCATGCCCGAACTCACGGGACTCGAAGCCACTGGAATCATTCGGAGCCAGGAAAAGGCTACGGGTGATCATATCCCGATCATAGCCATGACCGCTCACGCAATTGAGGGCGACCGAGAGAGATGTATTGAGGCCGGAATGGACGGCTATTTATCCAAGCCGATAAAAGTTGATAAGCTATCGCAGGCCATAGAATCCATGATGCAGGTCGGCGATTAACCTTTCTCTCGTAGACCTAGTAATCAGGGGAACATGGTGTCCTGCTTCGGCGCCGGGCTAATCCACCGGTACTCGCCGGACAGCCCGACCTGCTTGATTAGCCCCTGATCCGCAGCCCTGTTGAGCCAAACCATCAACTGAGTCTCGCACAATCGCATCTCAACAGATAACCGACTAATATCACACGCGTTATTAAGGCTCAATAGTCTTAATTTCTCAAGGAACAGCTCGTAAAAAATGTCACGGGATGGTGTCCCGGATAGTGGCTCACAATGCCGATGAGTGTCCGAAGGAGTCTCTAACGTGACAGGATCGTTGAGTTTACTAAGGTCGATGCTTTCAATTCCGCCGTGCAAGACATGCGCTCCATTGACCAATAAATCACGGCTCACCGAACGGTTCGAGGACTCCGGCCTAATCCATATTGTAGACCAGCCATTGGCGAGATTTTGCATGGCGCACTCATGAAGCGTTCCGTTGGCAGACAGGTTTGTGAGAATGATTACAGATTGGCTCGTGCAATGAATGAGTCTGTTTGCCATCCGCACGGAATCCTTGTCTGGGGCGGCTTCTGGATCTGATGCAGAAACCATCACAAGGTTACCGGAAGCAATGTGTTTTCGAAACCTTGCGTTCAGTGAGATTGACATTAGTTTACCCGAAGTGATCACCAGAGCCGGACCTTCGTTTTCCAGTGTTGCCCCGATGGCCCGTCCGCATTCTCCATCGAACATGGAAGAGCCTAATAGAATGTCCTGTTCGGCGCATTTGCGTCCAAGATCTTCTGCAAAACCTGTGTCATCTTTTCTGCCACTGGCGTCACAGACGATGCCCACACCATATCTTCCCAGCAGGGACGACTTCCCTGAGCCGAAAAACAGCGAAGGGGCCTCGTCCTTTAGTAACTGTTTAATTCTGGCAGGATAGGCCTCGTCATATTCCGTGCAAACCCACAGACCAGCCCGGTTCCAGCGTTCCATGGCCACCGCCATGGCTCCGGAGCGTTCAAGAAGAGCCCTGATGCGAGCAGACTCGAGATTTGAGTTTCCGTATTCCAGAAGAAGATTTTCTCCGCCGTCAGCAAGTAAATGACGAGGCTCCAGGTCATTAGACTGGAGCCACCGTCTCAAACCGTTCCACTCGCCAAAGTTCAGAGGAGGAAACTGGCTGTTTACCGGGGTTCCAAATCCCGCTGTGAGGAGAATGATTACTTGTGAGTTTTCTGAGCGTTTCATATTCCTAAACTGAATTGTTATCGGTAGTGAGCGCCACCGGCCACACGGGGCCGCTTCCTTGCCGGCGCAACAGGATGGACACTACGGTAATTGTCCAACCGGAATGCACGAGATCGTCAATCAACAGAACCGGGGCGCCTGTCTTTACGTTACTTACTTCAAAGGCCCCATCAAGATTGTTACACAGGTGGAAGCGATTGTGCTGAAGACTCTGAGGCTCATTATTACGAACTTTGATCACTGACTCACTAAAAGGCAAGCCCAGTCCCTGCGCCACTTTTCCGGCAAAGTCCGACACCAGCCTCGGGTTCCTGAGAGATGGAACGCAAGTCACCCACGTTGGAGCCGGATCCATCACCCATCGTTTGGACACCATGTCAACCATGGCATCCACCAATTCATCACGAAAACGCTTTACCCGGATATCTTCCAGCGCCATCTCACCCCATGCGATATCACCAACTCGGCAAAGTATGCGTCCCGTTTCAGGGAGCAGGTCCTTTTTCAGGTTACCTCTAAAACCATAAATTGGAAATGACCCTTGGGCCACCTGCTTTTTGGGGTGCAGTTCAAACTCTGACAGCTTCAGGAACCGCAAAGCTTCTTCCACCATATGCGAAGGGCATTCTTCCGAAATTACAGGAGACCTCCTGCAGTTGGAGCACTTTCCACAGGGGACGGTAGCAGGATCGTCAAGTTTGGCCGCGAGAAATTGCATCTGGCAACCCTTGTGATTTATGTACTCCAGGACATCTTTCCACTCCGTTTCTCTCAAATTAGTGAGATGTCCGATTCTCTCGTGGTCAAGTTTGTAGTTGGTTGGGGTTCTGAACCAGAGCCTCTCTTTAAAGAAGACAGGAGACGGATCCTCCACCGACAGATATTTTAGGGCCTTGTCAATAGCGCCATAACCAATGTTGGCTTTCTGTTCAATACCACGAATGTTGAGTCCGTCGCTATTCTCAAGCGCTTCCAGGATCAGGGAAACCTCCTGCTCGCTAGGAAAAGAGTTTTCTCTGAAGAATCTATGAACCACATGGTCCTCTTTTCCCATCAAGAGAACGCCGAAAGACTTGTCAATCGATCGGCCTGCTCTCCCAACCTGCTGATAATATGAGATGATCGACTCGGGGGCCTGAAAGTGAATCACAAATCCCAGATCCGGTTTGTCATAGCCCATACCCAATGCCACAGTCGCCACCAGCGCCTTGATCCTGTTTTTCAGGAGTTGATCCTCCAGGAATTCTCTGTAATCCGCAGTGCTCTCGAAGGATTCTGAGGTAACGGACGCGTGGTAGGTTTCCGCTTTTATGTTATTTTTTACCAACCACTGAGTGACTCGCTCCGCATCTCTCTTGGTTAACGTGTAGATTATGCCGGTTCCCGGCAACTGCGGAACATGCTCGGCAAGCCATGCCAGACGAGCTGCCTGATCCGATAGACAAAGCGTTTGAAGATGAATCGATTCTCGCGTCAAAGCGCCGCGCTGGATCTCGACAGAGCCCAGTTGCTCTCTTAAATCATCCAGAACCCTGTTATTTGCCGTGGCGGTAGTTCCAAGCACAGGCATGTTGGATGGGAGATATTGAAGGATGTTGATCAATCTCCGATAGTCTGGACGGAAATCATGCCCCCAATCTGAAATGCAATGGGCCTCATCGATTACCAGCAGACCAACACGCTTTGAAACCGGTAGAAGAACCTCGTTCACGAAATCGTCATTGGCAAGCCGCTCCGGTGATATCAACAAAGTATCTGTCTGGTTGTTGAGGATGGTCTGAGTAAGCGTAGGCCATTCTGATCGATTGGTGGAGTTGATTGACATTGCAGTGACACCCAGTCTATGGGCAGCGTCAATCTGATTTCGCATCAGGGCTAATAACGGTGAAATTATAACAGTTGGGCCTCTGCCCTTGTCCCGAAGCAAGCGTGTGGCCAGGAAATAGACCCAACTTTTACCCCAGCCCGTGCGTTGAACACACAGTATTCTCTTTTGCATATTAACGAGCCGGTCTATCACTTCCCATTGGCCCGGACGAAACTCAGCCTCCGGGAACCCTAAAGACTCACGCAAAAGTGATAGAGCATAAGTCCTATCCGTTTTCTCCGCCATGTTTCCCCCCAGAACAATTCGCAAAATTTTTAACAGTTGATCTTACGTTCAGGATGCAACGCCAAAAGATGCCCGCAATATATCACGCCCCAGAGTAAAGCACTATTGAAATATCATAAACCCGGAAAAGCCTGTCCCATGTATTGAGCATCGATGAGCAAAACCAATACTCTAAAGCCCCTTCGTCAAAAAACCTAGGTTCGATAACCAGAATTTATTTTGTAATAGCTCGTCTTTCCCACCAGGTTCAGTTTGCTGATACCGTGTACGAAATAACACCTCAGCGCAAAGCACTGGTGTCCCAAACATGTATTTCTGAAGTAATGGCTAATTCTACCGCTTCGAGCAGTTCCCTGTTGGAACATGGTTTCGACAAGAAGCCGGTTACCTGATGCAGGATTTCCTGAACCATGTAGTCGTCCGGACCATAGCCGCTCACTACCAGCACCTTTACGTCAGGATCGATTCTCCGCATTTCCTTGAGGCATTCTTTTCCGGATAACTCCGGCATGACAAGATCAAGCACTACGAGGGATATCTCCTGATGTTTTTGTCTGAACTTTTCCAGGGCCTCCACGGGAGAAGTCATCAAAAGCGTTTCGTAGCCGCCTTTTTGGATAACCGCCTGTTCAAGTTCAGCCACGCTCTCGTTGTCCTCGACAATCAGGACAATGCCGGGTTGTGTGAGAGCAAGTTTGGGCTTTTCTCTTGAATCCGGTACACAAATGGTTTGCAGGGCTGGAAAATATAGTCTGAACAATGTCCCCACGCCTGGCTCGCTTTCGCAGGTTATATGCCCTCCGTGCTGCTGGACAATGCCTCGGACGACAGATAGACCCAGCCCGGTTCCTCTGACAGCCCCTCTCTGTTTAGTGGAGTAAAAAGGATCGAATATTTTGGGCAGGTTTTCCTTTTCAATGCCACGACCGTTGTCTTCGAAGGAAATCATAACATGAGGGCCCGGCTTGGCCCAGATATGGCGTCTGCAGTGTTCTTCATCCAATGTCACAAATGTGGTGGAAATGCTTATCTTACCGCCTTTGGGCATTGCTTCGGCCGAATTTATGGCCAGGTTCATTAAAACCTGATCCAGACTCCCGCTGTCTGCCAATATGACATCCGGATCAGCGCCCAGATTAAGCTCTATGCTGACAACCTGAGGGAGCGAGCGTGATATGAGTCTTTCAAGTCGTTTTATGTGGTCATTGATGTTTAATCTGCTGCGGGCTACGGGAGTTTGTTGACCGAAAGCCATTAGCTTTTTGACCAGGGTGGCCCCCTCCCTCCCGGTTTCATAGACTGTTTCCAATTCCTTTCTGAATCGGTCGCTGAATTCATGGTCGCCCTGAAGCAGTTCGACGTAGCCGATTATTACCTGTAGCATGTTGTTGAAGTCGTGGGCTATTCCTCCGACAAGTGTGCCCAGGGATTCAAGTTTCTGCGATTGAAAGAGCTGGTCTCTCAATATATCTCTTTCGGCTTCGGTTTTTTTCAAATCGCTAATATCGACAACCACTGCCCTTAATCCGACAATTTTGTGGAGTTCATGAATGGGGGCAGTGTAGAGCAGGACTGGAACAGTGGAGCCGTCTTTTTTCAAGACCGTGAGGGGAGTCATGGACATCTGCTCTTTCATTAAGGCCTTTTTCAGAAATTCTCTCAAATTCTCTCTATCTTCCGGTACAATCAAATCAAACGGGTCGGCAATTTCCAGGCAGTCTTCCTGAGTGTGACCGGTGAGGCGAAGGCCTGCTGTGTTCACAAACGTGAATTTGTGATCCATGTCCATCTCGAACACAGTTTGCGGCAAAAGCTCAGCCAACTCTCTGAACCGTTTTTCATTCTTTCTGACATTTATTTGGGCTTTTCTGATTTCGGTAACATCAGTCATTACCGTGAGAAAACTCTTTTTACCGTGGTTTTCAATTATTTCACCAGAGAATACACCCTCGACAATGTCTCCACTTTTGGTGCGAACCTGAAGATCAACGTCCCTGACCCTTCCGGAATTCTGAAGCTGCTGGGCCAGGTTATCCTGGTTGGTCTGACTCACAAAAAGCCCCAATTCAGCGCTGGTCCTGCCTATTATCTCGGGTTTGGAGAAACCCAGGACCGAGAGAAAGGCGTCATTAACTTCGGTGAATTGTCGCTCCGGCATGCTGCTCACGGCCATAGGCGTGGGATTGAAACTGAAAATCCGGTTGAACTTCTGCAGAGACTCCTGTTCCTCACTCAGATCTTTGCAAATAGCGAAAATACAGTCCTGGCCACTCCAGCGGCCGTGCCATACCCGGGTCTCCACAGGCAGAAAATCCCCATCCCTCTTTTGGAGCGGAAGGGGGCATACATCTCTTTCCCCTCTGAGCATTTGAGAAAATATTTCCTGTGCTTCCACACGATTGGAGTGTGGATGCAAACCCAAGACTCCAAGGGCCTTGATCTCTTCCGAAGAATACCCGAGCTTGCGGGAAACTGCAGAGTTGAAAAAAATGACTTCTCCGTCATACGTGGTGACCATGGTCAGGTCGTCAATGGTTTCAAAGAAAGCCAGGAAATTGTCTCTGGTCTCCTGAAGGGCTGATTCCATTTTTTTTCGCTCGGTTATGTCACGAAACGACAATGTCGCCCTCTCACCACCAGAGCAACATTTGAAAGCGCTTGAGAAGACTTCAACAGGAACCTTACCTCCACCTGCATGAATAAAATTTGTTTCGAACGCCGCATCACCGTCCTGACTCCCAAGCTCCATAACCCTCGCGAAACTGGAATCGTCCGGATCAGCTATATCCTGAAGTCCGGCTTTGCAGATTTCTTCACTGGATCTTCCAAGTATCCTGCATGCCGACGGATTGCACATCAGGATGGTCCCGTCAGGAGATGTGTACAGAACACCGTCCATCGAATTTTCGAACATAGAACGAAACATCTGTTCGCTCTGCCTTAGTTCAGCGGTGCGATCCTCGACAAGTTCCTCCAGTTTTGCCTGATGAGCCCTTAGGGCGTCTTCCGCACGCTTCAAGCGAAACATGGATTCCGTGCGTGCCAAAAGCTCACGGTTGGAAACAGGTCTTGCAATATATCCATCCGCTCCAGATTCCAGGCCGAACGCCTGGGAATCAGTGTCAGTCTCTATACTCGACATCAAAACTACATAAGAGTCCACGGGAGAATGGCCGGCCTTGATGCGACGGCAGACCTCCCGACCGTCCATGCCGGGCATCACAACGTCAAGAAGAATCAGATCCGGATTATGCTTGAACGCCAGGTCCAGTCCCTCTTCCCCATTGGTTGCCCGAAGAACCTCGTAGCCCGCTTTCTCCAGGGCTCTGGATGTCGCAGCCATGAGCACAGGGTTGTCGTCTATTACAAGCACAACGTTATGATTAAGATTTTTGTTATCCATCAGTGATTTGGTTCCGTAGCCGCGCGTTCAAGCCCAGGCCAATCATAAAACATGGCCTTTAACTCATTTCTTGGCGCTTTATGGTGAGTTATAATGATTCCCTGTGTCCCTAAATAATAACAAATACTAATCATTTCAGATCGTTATTTTTTTATTTTCTGCTATATTGCTGAACATTGTCAAAGAAAAAATTTCACCCGTATTAAAGTTTGCGACCGGCGCCAAAACCTGCTAAACTTGGCTTAAGACAACCTTTCATGATTGGATTTGCGACGAGTCACCCGACTGGATTTTGTTGCATTTCATTCGGCGAAATCACCTTTTCACGAAATCTCAAAAACTTCACCAACATCTGGAAACCCTGAAACGGGAGAACTCCCATGAGAAAGTCATTGTCAACGGTCATGTTGGTTTTTTCCTTAAATCTTGCGTTGGCATCCATGGTACTGGGCCAATCGGAGGACACCGGAAACAAACTGTTACGTGAGGGGCAAGACATCCAGCACAAGGCTCAATCCAGCGCCGACGTTGATAGGGCCATAAAGAAATATGAAGAAGCGTTAAAAATATTTGAGACTAGGAGGGCGTTAAGAGGTCAGGCGGTGGCCTTGAACAACATCGGGTGGGCTCAGTACAAATTGAGCCGGTATGGACCCGCTCGTGACAATTTTGAACGCTCAATACAATTATCAAGAAAGTCTGGAGAGGCCAAAGAAGAGGGAAACACACTTAGCAATTTAGGCCTGGTTCTCTGGAAACTTGGAGACTTTCCTGCCGCCCTCGAACATTTTCAGTTGTCTCTTCAGATAAGGAAGAGAATAGGTGACACACGGGGTGAGGGGATATGTCTCAACAACCTCGGACTGGTATATGACAATTCCGGTGAATACCCAAAAGCGTTGGAAGCATACGAACAGGCCCTAAAACTGTATAGAAAGATTGGTGAAAACAGGGAAGAAGGGATAACGCTTAACAACTTGGGCTTGATCTATTCAACACTTGGTCAATATGCAAAGGCCCTGGAATACTATCAGCAGTCTCTGCCTTTGAGGCGAAAGACAGGGGATGTATTCGGAGAGGGCGTGACTCTAAACAACATAGGCCTCGTTAATCAACAACAGGGGCAGTACGCCAAGGCGCTTGACAACTATCTTGAATCAATCCGTATAAGTGAAAAGATCGGGAACCGCCAGACTCAGGGCGTTACGCTCAGCAACATAGGTCTGATCTACTATTTTCGGGGTCAATATAGCAAGGCGCTTGAATATTTCCAGCAGGCGCTTGAGATGAACCGGAAACTGGGTGATGTGAAACAGGAGGGTATCACCCTGGGAAACGTAGGAAAGCTCTACTCACATCTTGGTCAATATTCCCGTGGTCTGGAGTATTACGAGCGGTCATATAAAATCAGGGAAAAGATAGGTGACACGAAGGGGAGGGCGGATGCGCTCGGGAGCATTGCCTACATGCATGCCCAGCAGGGTAATTACGATGAAGCCATCAAAGCGGCGAGTGAATCACTGGAGATAAAAAAGCGAATCGGAGTGCCCATCAAGGTCATCACGGATAACATCGCAAACTACTATATAGATACCGGAAACATGACCATGGCCGAACCTCTGGCAAAACAGTCCGGCTACTATTCAACTCAGGGTAGAATTGCCCTGATGAAATCCGATTATTCATCGGCTGTCTCCTACTTTACCAAGGACGCCGAATGGGCGGAAAAAACCGGAAACACAGACGCCATGTTCCGCAGTTACACCGGATTGGGAAGGGCGTATGAAAGCCTGGAGGATTATAAAAAGTCAGAAGAATATTATTCACGAGCGGTTAAGGTGATTGAAGAAATTCGGTCAGCGCTTGTGCCAACGGAGCGGAAGAATTTCTTCGATGTCAAAGTGGGTGGTTTTCAGCGCTCCGACCCCGCCAAAGGTCTGACAAGAGTCCGGATGAAACTCAACCTTCCGGACGGCAGCATAGCATCAAGTGAAGTAACAAGAGCCCGCTCTTTCGCAGAACATCTAGCTGAGAATTCATCAGGGGGGTCCACAGGCATCACCAGGGATTCCATGGAGAAAGAACAATCACTGGTGAACAGGGTAGCCGCTCTAAAAAAAGAGCTGGCCCAGACCGACAGGGAAAAACAGCCTGCCAAATTTGACACGCTCTCCGCAGATATAAAGACCTCAGAGAGGGAACTGGCAAATTTCATAGATGATTTGTGGAAAAAATATCCGGCTTATGCGGCAGTCAAGTATCCACGACCGGTGAGTCTCAAAGAATCCGCTCTAAAACCTGAGGAATACGTCGTCATGTTTGATGTATCCAGTGAAGGCGTAGGAATGAAACTCATCCGCAACAAAAAGATTTACCAGACTTTTTATACGGAATGGCCGCAGGAGGAAATTGAAAAAGACGTCAAAAAGTTCAGACAGCCTCTTGAAAAACTTAAATTCAGGGAGTTCGACGTTGAGTTGGCCTCTAAACTGTATAACAGGTTGCTACTGAGGGTTCTGGTCGATGTGCCCAAAGGAACACCGCTAATTATAATCCCGGACGGAATTCTAGCCACCTTGCCTTTTGAAGCTCTGGTGACAGGTGGGGTCATAAATTGGGGCAAGGCCCCTCTGGAGGGATATCCGGATCAATTGAGAGATAATCCTGAAGGTGTGCGCTTTCTTGTGGAAGACCACCCTGTCAGTTACTATCAGTCCATCACCGCATTGACCTTGGCCAGGACTTTGGGTAGGAAAGAGAGATCCAAAAACAGGACTTTGGTTATCGCCGACCCTGTTTTTTCGATGCAGGACGCAAGGGCTCAGCAGGCCACCACTCAGACAAGGCTGGCTGAGACGGAAAAGCAGCAGAATATCGAACTCATGAGGGCAATGGAGGAAGAAGGACAGAATTTCTTCGTAATGAAGCGACTGCCACGCACTTCACAACTGGCAGACGGTCTGGAACAAATCTACGGCGATGATTGTGTGTCTCTTACCGGACTAAAGGCCAACAAACCTGATTTCATGAACAGGATAGCCCCTAAAATAGACTCGTACAGTAACATAGTCTTTGCCACTCACGGGGTAATGTCAACCAGAATACCGGGTCTGATGGAGCCGTTCCTTGCCTTGACCATGTGTCCGCCGGGGACAGACGGCTTCCTCAAGATGTCGGATATTCTGTCCCTCAAGATGAACGCCGACGTGGTTGCGCTTACCGCGTGCCAGACGGGCCTGGGTAAGGACGTTTCAGGTGAGGGGGTCATGAGCATGGGCCGCGCCTTCCAGTACTCAGGAGCCAAATCAGTCCTGATGACACTCTGGGAAGTTGAAGAAGCTTCGGCCATCAAGCTGACCGAACGGTTCTTCCAACACCGCAAGGACGGAAAAACAAAGCTCGAAGCTCTGCAGGCGGCTCGTGACGACATCAGAAAGGAAGGCTATAAGCACCCATATTTCTGGAGTGGGTTCAT
>CAZIVV010000074.1:0-2174 GCA_964542775.1 uncultured Desulfomonile sp. | reverse complement strand
AAAACTAACTTCATTTGTTATCCTGTTTGTTTTTCAAGATTGCCCGCATATCACAGGAGCCTGTCGAATATCTCGGCGTAAACCTGGGATCGCCTGAGCCAGGAATGTTCACGCGCCATCAGACTCATCACCGATTCCTTTATTCGCCTGAAAGGTCCGTTCATGACCCGTTCACATGCGTCTACCATGTGATCGACATCTCCGTGATCGAAGATTATCCCGAAATCGGTCTTTCTGATAAGTTCATTATTGATGATCGGCGATTCCGACACCACGGGAAGTCCGCCACGCAGGTAATTGAGTATTTTGGAAACATCATTGTCGAAGGCGTGGAGGCCTGTGGCAAAGGCAAGCCCGAGATCCGCATGAAAGATGTAATTCCACAATTCGTCCTCGGGCTTCTCGCCGTGGTCTATAATCCTTGAGTCCAATCGGCAGGAATCGTCCCCGCCGTACATGCAGACCTTGTTCAGCCCTATCAGGTGTATGTCCGCCGAATGCTCAAGACGTCTTGCCGCCTGATTCAGCATGTGAAGCATCCTCGGAGCCGCTATACTGCCTATGAAAAGGATGTTCTTCCCGGAGTTCCTGAAAGGATTCTCCCCAGGGGACGGTATGACCTCGGGACAACCCGTCGGAACCAGTTCCACCGGAAGACCATTTCCATATCTGCCTATCCAGCGTTGACGGTTCTCCTCGTTGTTGACCACTACCACATCGGACCTGTCTCGAATGATCTCCTGAAAATGGATAAGCTCCGAGCGGTTGGCTTCATCCCGCTCTGGAAGCTCCTCGTCAATTACCCTGACTATCCTGGAAACGACAGGGCCGTCAAAAGAGTCCAGATATTTCAGTGATCCATGATAGGATGTCTTTACAAGATCGTATCGACCGTTATCATTCAGAACGCTCACGGGCCTGACGGCAATACCGTTTTCGAGTTGTCCCCCCGAGGGGACCGGAGCCACGATCTCGGTTTCGAAACCCAGCTTGACAAGGCCTGAGCTTATTGCCCGAAGACGGACCTGGTCTATGCCGTTCGCAGAAACAAACGGTGTCTTGTGAAAAAGTATTCCGATTCTTTTTTTTGTCGGCGCCATCGGGAGTTTCAGCGGGATGTCTTTCCGGAATTGTAGTCCGTTGCTTTTGAGGCTCAAAAAAAGCCCGTATTTGTGTTACACATTCCATAGCAATATAGTTCAGAACCGGGACAAATGCCAATTTCAAGAATAATGAACAATAGAATCAAGCTGTTAATTACCACGCCTGAATTTCCTCCGAAACAGTGGGGCGGATTGTCGCGCACGGTGGAGCGAGTATCCTTGCTTGCTCTCGGTCTGGGACTGGATGTTCATGTGGCGTGTTTTGAGATTGAACCCACAAGCTTTGTGCTTCTCGACGAAAATGTCGAATCATATGACTACAATGGGATCACGCTCCATCGCATCAAACTGGGCAGTGAAAACATGTATGAGTCCGAACGCGGGCTCTGGGATTGCCCTCATAACCTGACACTACAGATGATGTACCAGTCCATCGAGAAACTTGACCTTGCGGAACATTTTGACCTGTTCCACTCGTTCTTCCTGTATCCCGTCGGATATGTGACCGGTTTACTGGCCAGGCGACGATCCCGACCATCCATAACCACAATCGTCGGAAATGACGTTAAAAAATACATATTCAGCCCGGAGAAGGCGGCGGTATGCAAAAGCGGGCTCGATAACGCCGACATGGTGATAGGCCTCAGTAATGACCTTATCGAGATGGCCGACGCCCTGACCCCGGTTAAGAGCAAATCCCGGATCATCTTCAACTCTGTGGCCATCCCTGAAACTCAATGGGACAAGGCGCGTGAAGATACTTTTGTCATTGGCGCCGCCGGCATCTTCAAATATGCCAAAGGCTTGCCGTATCTTTTCAAGGCTGTGGAAAAGCTGTCCAGGAAATACCCGGTCCGTCTGTCACTAAAGGGACAGTTGAGAGACTCGGAAATCGACATCTACCATTACATGCTAAACAGATCAGGAATAACCGACCTTGTTGACTCACCCACTACTCTTGACCACCGTAAAATACCGGACTGGGTGATGGGGTTGGATGTATTCTGTCTTCCATCGCTGACGGAGGGCTGTCCCAATATACTCATGGAGGCCATGGCCTGCGGCGCGCCT
>CAZIVV010000073.1:0-20489 GCA_964542775.1 uncultured Desulfomonile sp. | reverse complement strand
AGAAAACTCTCCGTAAATTGTGAATCTTCACTGGTTTCAGCGTCTGACAGGTTTGAGCGTCGCTTTCATTACATCGAAGACAAACTCAAGCAATCCGGCATAGCCATAAACGACGCGTCACTGGAGGAAATGGACAGGCTCTGGGATGAGGCCAAGACCATGGAGAAACACTAAGACCTGTTCGGAGCGACATCCAGGGCTTCAGACAAATGAATCCAAAGCCTCCCCGGGATAGTCCACCGAGCATCATTGATCAGGTTGAGTATGACTACACAATCCCGAATGATTGCCTAATCGCGGGAGCGAAGCTTCGGGATCGTCACAGTGTGACGGCCTCGGTCTTTCTGTAGTATCAATTCGAGGCTTTCGCCAGGTATTTCAACGATTATCGAACCCCTTGAGCTTGGCCCTTCCATGCCTGCAATCTCACGCAAAATTTCCAGTCCTCTGGCTATGAAACTGGACGGAGCTTTTGGCAGTTGATAAGTCGTGTCACCATGGACCGCAGCTCCGCTATCTTTGTCTATTGAGATTCGAACAGCCTTGTTTGCGACAGCGTCCATGATAACCATAGCAATGTATTTCAGAGGGGCCTCATCATAATGCGTTCCTGGGTCTTCCGGCCATCCCGCCTTTTCCCACGCTGAAAGCTCATCTCGCAGGTTGAGCCCAATTGTAGCGTCTATAAGTCCCTGAAGCATCTGTTGAGCACTAGCTGAATCATTCATGAGGCGCCCTCCCGCAATTGGATTAATAGAGCTAATGGCAAGTTGCGCATGAAGAACTGGTGCATCCCGAGCAACTCGATCCACTGGATCCTGATGTTTTGAAATCCCCAGCTCCACTCTTGAAACTACAGCAAGACATGACCCGTTCAACAGTTCCACCGCATGTCGGGCATTGCACTTCCTGAGATCCAAATACCAGCGTCTCAAATATCTTGTCACAATTTTCGCAATGATATTCGTAAATGGGCATCTGTAGCCTCCCTGCTTTTCTATCCCATAAAAATGCTCTTTATTGAACCAATAATCAAGCTCTCATGACAATTCCGCCAGCCTATTCTCATCGTTTCCGTTAATCCCGCTATAATGAAACAGGCACGTATTGTGAGTCATGAGGATAAATAAGGGCTTGCCTGACAGGTCTCAAAGGCTGGATCACAGCGTCAATGAAGCGGCAGATAATTGATCGTCTTCCCATCCACAAAGGTCAGCGTGCTACCCCTTTTGGTTTCGACATAACGCGCAGGAGTAAGCCTGTTGCTGGCGGCGATTCTGGTGGTCTGTACCGGATCATCGGGACTGACCCTTTTCCATTCTGCCTTTCCGTCATCATACTGCATTCTGAAAATTCCGTTGGGAGCCACATCTGTCACAAAGGCCGAACCGGTTGTCGCAATTTTTCCACCACAACCGTGTGTCAGAATTGTGGTCAGGGCGAGCAAAACAGATGTGAAAAAGAGACCTGAAAATTTCAAGAGGATCTCCGGCATACAGAATTACTGCCCGAAATCTACCATACTCACTCAAACTATGTCAATATAATATAGTAATTCAAACAAGATAAAATAATTTAATAAATCATAACATCACCATTTCTGGGATGCTATCTTTAACCATATTTCTGCAAACAGGGCCCACACTATGTTAAAACCGATGACGAAGAGAGGAGTTGACTGGCCCAGATCCAGCCCCAGAAATCCCTTGTTTGCCAGATAAGGAAAGACCACCAGTAGCTGGAAAAGTGTCGGCGCCATTGCAAAAACGACGATCCTCACGGGTGGCATGGACCTTAAAAAAGGAAAAAGAAACAGGAATCCCCACAATCCTCCCCAGATGAGCCTCTGATAGATCCACTGGTATATGCCTGGAGGGGAAAGATTGACCTGTAGCTTGTAGCCGACTGCTGCAGCCCATCCAAAGTGTGAGAACATAACCACAGCGATCATGTTCATCACGGCGCCAAATACGCCAGCGGAAAAGGTAAATGATAGAGCTTTGAGCGTTTCTTTCACTGCCATGCCTCTTGCAACCATCTTCCGGAAAGAATCGATGCCGTTTGAACACGGTCGACGATTTCCAGTTTTTAGATTGATAGAGGTTTCATGTCAAGAAAGTAAATTCAGGTGTGGCCTTTAGCAGATACCCCTGTTCATCATCAAGTATGTATTCGATGGACAGGCCGGCCGCTTCAAAGAGAGTCTTCATTTCCTGATGGCCCGGAAGAAAATCGCTTGCCACCGCAGGGCTCACTTTACGATGAAGGCTGTTAATTTCGGACGAATTCATGAAATGGCTAATGATGAGTCTGCCTGTTGGTTTAAGCCCAAATTTGAGTTTACGCAGAGCCAATGGCTTGTCGTCAAAGTGAGGAAATACGTTGTGACATAGAACAACGTCAAAGCTGTTCATTCCTATGTTGGCGTTTTCAATAGCGCCCATGAAAAAACGGACATTAACTGAGCCTTCAACTCGCCTCACCGCCTGTTCCATCATTCTGGAGCTTATGTCTGAGGCAAAAACCTGCCCCCTATCCCCCAATCTCAAGGAAACAAGTTTTGTCAGCCTTCCTGAGCCACAGCCGGGTTCCAATACACTCATACCCCGCTCTATTCCAGCCGCTTCAAATATTCTTTCTATCTTCCCCAGCTCTTCCGCGGTGTATTCCTTTGAAGACCAGTCAGATTGAGTCTCCGAATCAAAAAAGGCTGCTTTAGCCTGGTTCATGATGTGACCCCTTTGTAGCGAAGAAACAATTAAAACAGGATCCTATAATGTGAGGGACCCTGCTATGGATTTCATTCTCCATCAATAATCCATTATTGATCAGAATTGCACCGTCAAAGCAACCTCACCACCCAGGATAGCATCGATTTCCCTGTCAGGATTGACACCGTATGGGTAATATGGCGTTGTATTGATGTTGGTTCTGGTTTCTCTGTTCCAGCCGCTAACACCCTTGTCCACGCAAGCGTAGCTAAACCATTTACCTGGCTTCCAGTAAGCCAGCGTGGTCCTCAGCCTGTATCTGTCGAGCAGCTCCCATTCAATACCGCCTGTCACTTCCCAGCCCAGATCACGATCCGGAATGTTTGGAGCGCCCTCTGAGTTCTGATAGTTCACGTATGGGACCCATTTGATGAAACTGGCGATGTTGTTGGCCGCAGCGTTTACAACAGGAGTTACCCTTGGATCCTTTGCCGGTCTCAGATATCCCCATCCATATCCATGGCTTGACCTCTGGCTCCACAGAAATGATCCAAAAATGTTGAGATTTGCAGCAAGGGAATAGTCGATTCGGGTAGCCAGAACTTCAGCAGAATTGAAATAACCGTTCCTTCCAGTGTCGTAAGCATTGACCCCGGAGCCGTAAACGTATCCCATGAGGTATGAATACGGCCTGAAAACCGAAAAATTCCCCTGACCTGACCCATGTATGTATGACTGGTCGTCATATACGTATCCGTTGCGTCTATCGGGACCTGGCAGGTATGCGTAAAGAAAAGACGCCTTGGCGGGACCTGCCAACATACCGAACTCGATCATGCGACGCCACGAACTGACCATGAACTGACGGCCTTTCCCCTGGAGACTTGTGACTCCCGGAACAGGCTCCTCCAGACTCGGTGAAACATTGCTTGCCTCATACCAGTAGGCAGCCTCAGCGTTCAGGAAAAAACGACCATCATTGTATTTAAAATACAGCATTCCCTGATACAGATTCAGATCATAGGCGTTGAATCTGGCGCTGGACTCAGGACCCAAGGACGGGGCTGCTCCCTGAAATGAAGTGTAGTAGGCCGACCTGGCCTCTGGACCGGCATGCCAGCCCTGCCATGACAGAAATACCCCTGCGTCAACCGGACCGGCCTGATATGTAGTGAAATATCTCACAACAAAATTCTTGACACCGCTCATGTCAAAGATGTTGTAGTAAGGTGTTCCCTGCGCAGACCTGAAATTGGGATTATCTCCAACTTTTCTGGCTGATATCTGGGGATTGGGAGGTTGAGGCCAGAAAGGGCGAAATGCGAAGCTTATCCTGAACGGACCATATGGGGCTATCAAAGCCACCCCCTCAGTTGTGCTGTTGGCCACTCCGTCGTTCTGTATCCCGATGCCAAAAAGCTGAGATCTCTTCCCGACCACTATTATGCCCATGGGCGTCTGAGCCGTGACCCACCATTGAGTCCACTGCCCGTCCGAAGTAGCCACATCAATCCCTGGCCGGGTGTTCGTTATGTAGTCAGAAGCGTAGGGATCGCCGTAATTGCCCAGACGGTACTTCCCCCGAAATCTGACAGCTTTGTTTATCCTGAATTCCGGATATAACTCCAGCGTCTGCCAATGACGGCCGGCATTCGATCCCGACACCAGATCCTTCACCTGGAATCCGAACCACCCGTTGTAATTACTGTAGTCTCCAGCAGGTATCAGGGTACTTCCCGTTGATCGATCCACATTGTATTTACCAAAAAAACCATTGGATCCCAGTTGATCGTATTGTTCGTAAACATAGTTAAACTGGCCCTCCATCGAGAATTCCCAGGCATGAGTCTCTTCAGAGGGATTCAGGCATGCGCAAGACAAACAGACTAATACAACTAAGCGAATATAATACGCTTTCATGTCACCTCCCTAATAGACAGACGTTGACGGAGTTCGACTGATGGACCACAAGGCCGAGCCCCACGTCGCAACGCCTGTTGTGTTATTGGATCAATAAATACGGCATGATTAGTGTTATGTTCTTTATAACTGTGCTACTAATTCGCTGTCAAGAACTTTGTAGCACTGTCATGCTTTTTGTGCTACCTGGCGAGGTGTTATGGAACTCTATGGATAAGTAAAAAGCTTGAAAGATAAGGCGAGATTGTCTTTATCGCGCTCCACGGCGTTGTAGTGACTGCAGGTCAAAGCCAGTGAGATCGTTTATGGATGGACATGTCCCGGGCAAGTAGGAGTGATTCTAGAAATACCCCAGAAAATATTTCAAACCCAAACCGGAAATCACCAGGCCCAACACCGGTTTGATAACCGAACCTGGCACATACTTTTGAGCGCTTGCGCCGAAATACATGCCCACGAATCCACCAATCCCGAACAGAAATCCGAGTAGCCAGTCAGGTCGAACATTTTGGTCCGGTAGGGCAACCAGAGGTCCCACAAATTGGTAGAAAATAACCCCACCTATAGAGGTAGCGCATGTCCCCATCAAAGTAGCTCCGGCAATAGTGTGGATAGGCAAACCAAAAAAGGAAACTATAAAAGGCGCTATCATGGCCCCTCCGCCAATTCCATAAACGCCACCTATCAGGCCAACAACGAGGGATAACGTAAAAAGTCCGCTGGTGTGAAAACTGAAACGCTCTCCGAAGAATTCGTATTCTGTTTTTTTGAGTGACCAGCTCAATGTCTTTATCACGGACTTGCTGTGAGAATCCGAACCCGATCCTTGCGAATGGCCCTGATTTCGCATCCTGGCCTCAGCCGAACCGTTCCCGGAAACCTTACCCTTTCTGAAAACCTCCTGAAATAGCAGACGTCCGCCTATGTAAATGAGAACACACCCGACGAAAAGCTTGAATTCGGCAGGATCAGGCAAATACCAGATCCTGATGAAAAGACCTATGAAAAGACCGGGTAAAGTTCCGGCTATTATGTTCCAGGCCAGTGGCCAGTTCATCCGGCCTTCTTTGAAATACTTGTAAACGGCGCTTGGAATACCAACAATGTTGAAGACCAGGTTGGTAGGAGTCACTGCAGGACTGGTAAACCCCAGCACAGTCATCTGAAAAGGGAGAATTATGAAAGCGCCGGATATTCCACCCATTGAGGTGAAAAACGAAATAACCATGCCAACCAGCGGAGGTATCCAGATGGCTGTTTCAACACCGGAAACTGGAAATAACATGTTTGACTCCGATTTAGACGCGTCAATCGGGGACGCCAGAGAATTGAGGAGTTAATCTGGAAGCTTCTCAATAAAACACTGCGGTTGAGCTCTGAAAACAGCGTCCTAACTGACACGGTTTTATGTAATATCGTGTTAGTAAAATAAGGGACCTGACGTGGCATGTCAAGAACTTTCACTTTACTTTCTGCCCAGAATGCCTGAGATATTACTTCGGAATGATTGTTGTCACATTTTAACAGTAGCGCACAGGCAGGCATGTTTTCTGGGGACATTTGCGCCACCGCCTGGCGAGAAATGATTCAGCGAATCAAGGAACTGCAAGATTGTTGAACCCTTCGAGAATATATTCCAGCATTCTGGAGCAGAAGTGTTTGGATCCGCAGGAGCTGCTGAAACTTGAGACTGCGTTTCGATCGTGGTCAGAGGAATCAGCCAGACGCGACGTGAAACTATCACGCAAGAAGATACTGATCATTTTTCTTTTGATTCGTTATGCCGGAGCTCGGCTCAATGAAGCTCTCGGGGTTGACCTGTCGAGGGATATTGACCCGAAAGGTCAGTTGGTGCGTCTGGGTTGCTTTGATGAAAGTTCTGGGAGATCAGTTCATGTTTCGGCTGGACTTATCGATGAAATGGCGAAAATTGCGGCTGAGAATGCTTCACCAGACTCCAACAGATTTAGCCTACGGATCGATGAAGGCCATGTCAGGAGAAAATTCTATGAACGCTCGGTTTCATGCGGTCTGCCACGCGAACTCGGCGCTCCGCAGGCCGTACGACGGGCTCGGGCAGTTGAATTGATGAAGAATAATGTTCCACTACCGGTAGTCCAGCGCATCCTGGGGCAGTCTTCACCGAATCTCACGGCTTCTCTGGTGTCATTTTCCGAAGATGAGATTCGTCAGGTAACCAAACATTTCGTTGAAAAGGAAAGCTCCAGAAAGACCAGCGCACGGAACACTTTTTTTGGCAAGATCCATCGAATTGTAACGGGAGACGTTCAATCTCTTCTTGAGTTGAGAACATTCTCGGGAGACCCTGTTTTTTCTGTTATAACAAATAACAGTCTCTCCAGATTGGGACTCAGATCAGGTTCACTGGCGACTGCTGAAGTCAAGGCGCCATGGGTAGTTATTCACAAAAGCTCTCCCGATCAGACATGCTCATCTGACAACATTTTCAATGGCAGGATAGCAAGAATATTGGACGGACGGATTGTGAGCGAAATCACGGTCAGAATTCACGACGGGACCGAGATTTGCTCTCTCATGACTGCTGAAAGCCTTAAAAACCTTGAACTAAAGGAATCGGACGAAGTTTGGGCGTCCTTTGGCTCTTTTTCAGTGATAATTCATGTAGATTGATTTGACAGGATTCAACCTTTACCCCGTTGGCGGACGTCAGGATTCAGAAATAGTCCCCCTTATTTATTAATTTGTATTGTTTGTATGTACTATGCGGCAGGATGCTCTCCCCGTAGTGATTCTGGAATAGCTTGCCAACCGGCAGATGAACCCATTAACATGTTAGTGAGAGCAAAAGCGTCTTTCGGGACATTTGCCTGTGCTTAACTGACCAGGGCAAATTGATTTCCACTAATTGCGCATCGACTCACATACGGGCGTCCAGATAAAGTTCAACCCCAAACACAGGGTCAATTGATCTACCCGGGTTAATCCCATAGTTATTTGTTATCCCTGGATTATTCCAATTGGAGACCGACTTGTCCACGAAGGCGTAGTTGAACCATTTCCCGGGCTTCCAGTAGGCCGCCCTGGCAAGAACATGCCAATTTTCCAACAACTTCCAGACAATGCCCACATCGAGTTCCCACCCCAGGTCCAGATCAGGTATTGATGGAACAGGAGAATTCAGAGTCCCCCGATTCTTGAAGTCCAGATATCCGAACTTTGTTGGAAAAGCAGTTTCCAAATCTTGGCTGACATCTGGTCTGACATAGCCCCATCCATAACCGTGAGAAGAGCGTTCAGCTTTTTGAGCCGACACGATAAGGTTCAGGTTCGTGGCCAGCAGATAGTCAAACCTTGCGGCTATGACGTTTGATGCGGACATGTCGAGATATGAGTTAACGCCGGCCCTGAAAAACTTGCCCATCAAAATCCCGTACTGGTTGAAAACGGCGTAGCCGCTCCTCTCTATTTCCTGAATGTATGGCTGGGTATTGTAGAGGACACCATGCCTTCTGTCGGGACCTGGCATGTGCGCTAATAGTAAACTCAGTTTTGCGGGCCCGGAATAAGCTCCGGCTTCTATCATCCATCGCCAAGATTCAGTGTAGGGTGGCAAGTATTCGTGAGAGCGCGGATTTGCCGGTAACAACGGGTAAGCAGGGCTCATGTTGTATTTGTCGGGACCAGGCAAGAATCCATCCATGGCCGCCTGATAGTCTATTGTGCGATAAAACCAGTCTGCTTCGGTGTTCAGAAAGAAACGCCCGTCGTTATATTTAAGATATAGCCATCCCTCGGAAACCTGTGTTTCCCGTGGAGGATAACTTCGCCTGTATTCGCTTGTCTGCTGGGATTCCGGTCCTTCATGGAAGGTATAGTAAAAACCTCCCAAACCTGTCTCAATCTTTCCGGCGGCGTATTTTACATAGGTTAACAGATGAACGTGACGGGCTGCATTCTGATCATCGAGGTTCCAGTAGTCCCGACCACCAAAACGCCAGGGATAGAAGCCGGCCCCCAATGTCACTGGTCCCCACTGGTTCTGGAGCAGGAACATTTCAACAGACCTTCGCCCCACATCAAAGAGGTCTTCCGCTGATTCGGCGCTACTGAACTGTAAACCGCAACCCTGTCTGAACCCCCTCCTGCCGTAAAAGATTTTCCCCAGGGGAGTGTCGGCAGTTACCCAAAGTCTGGTCCATCGACCATATGAAATGACATTTTCAAGGTCAGGGTTCTGGATTGCCGCAAGGTGATTGGTGACGTCCGAATTGATCCTGTAAGTGCCACGAACAGCTATGGATTTGTTGAGCTTTAATACAGGAAAAATGGCAAAGCTGGTCGAAGAAGTCTCCGCAGTTGTTCCCGATAGCAATTTGTCATTATACCAACCATTCAGTGGAGCGAAATTACCACTGAGTGATCCGTTATCCGTGTTGAACGGTCCAAAGAATCCATTAGTCCCGGCCTGTGAAGCATAAGCATATCGAACATAAACAGCAGCTGATTCTATGTTAAGTTCCCAGCCTGAAGAAGTAGAAACAGCTAAGAATAGAACACAGATGACAATGACAGATACCGACATGTTTCTGTATTTGAACGGTTTGAACAGACCTGATGAAGTTGATATTCCCCGATTGGTCACTTGAACTTCCCGTACAGAGCAATTCTAGCTTCTTTGAGCAATCTCCGGAGCGTCAAAGCGCTGAAACCTGACTTTTTTAGGATGACGTTTGTATGGCATCTGTATGCGGTTAGACCGATATTTTCAATCTATTTTTGTGTCGGAACCGGGTTCGGGCTGAAGGTTTTGAACAATATGCACATCCCTTTGGGGAAACGGCATGACAATTCCACTCTTCTGGAATTCGTCGTGAATGCTGAAATTCAGTTGTGAAGTAGATTTCATACGAACCTCAGGCCTGGCTATCCAGGCCACCAGTGAAAAATTCAGGCTCGATTCCCCAAATCCAGAGAAACTTACCCAGGGAGCCGGCTCGCCCAGAATGGATTCAGTTCTATGAGCCGCTTTCAGCAGGGCGCTTTCAACCTCTTTTGGCGATGAGTCATAGGCGACGCCCACTGGAATCTGAATTCTGACATTTGAGATCGGGGCGCTCTGATTAACAATCTTCATGCTTGCGACCATGGAGTTTGGAATTGATATCAGGGTATCATCCGATGTCCGTATTCGAGTGCTCCTGAAGCCAACCTGTGTAACCCGTCCCCTGTCCGAATCTCCAACTACAATAAAATCACCGGGTTTAAACGGCCGATCCACTATGATCATGATCGTGCCCAAAAGACTTGACAGAGCCTCTCTGCCGGCAAGCGCCACTGCCACTCCACCAATGCCCAGACCGGTTACCATGGAATAAGTCGGCAACCCGAGGCGTGCCCCCGCATCTATCAACATAATACCTATTATGACCAGTAAAAGGATCTCGAAACCCAACCGGATCAATTGGGTGTCCATGTCGTCCTTGTTGAAACCACTCAGGTAAATGACTACGTTGGCCAATATCCTCAGTAATGATCCAACCAGCCACATGCTTGCCAAAGACAGCAACACCAGAAAAATGTAAGCTAAGGGCAAGTAAATATTGATATTGTAAATGTGCAAGCCATGGGCCAGAAACCACACGCCTACTTTGGAAAAGGCTACTATGCATAAAGGAAGTATCACACCGCCTATGAGGCTTTTCAGTCTTGTGTTTAGTCTGTTATCAGCAAAACCGAGAAGTTTTCTGCCGTAGGCGTTGAATAACAGACATGTTACCGATCCAATTATTATGTAGAGGAACAGCCCTCCCCATTGCCACAAACGTAATCCGGACAATTCGATGACCGCCCATCCTGGAAGCTCCGATAGATATTTTCTCTTGAGGAAAAGACCCCCATGGGAAGTAATATCCTGATAGACGGCAGCGGTCTCCAGTCCCCAGAGATAAGGAAGATGTCTGACCGCTCCAAAAAACTCCGCAGACCGTTTGACTGTTTCCGGATCAAAAAGAAATTTGGCGCCGGTGGTTTTGTCTGTAGCCAAAGATATCGTTATCGATGTATGAGGGACTGTCCAGCTTGTTATCCTGAGTTCCTTCACCTGTTTGAGGTCGGGAATTGTATTGAAGTCCGGTTTTTCAAGACGGACCAGAACTTCGATCAGATACAGCATGGATTCAAAACCGATTATGTCCTTGAGATCGGGCAGTTCCTGTTCAAGATTGAGACATTGAATCGACCGGAACGCCAACCTTTTGGCTTCCCCGAAATCTTCACGCTGATAGGCTTTTGCCGCCTCTAGAGTATTGTTTATGAAAGACTCCATCGTGTCCCTCGGACTGGACAGCGCTACAGGCTCAAGTGGATAAAAACTGTCCCGTGCAAATATGACACTCGCGCTCATGAGCAGAAGCGCCACCACCATTATTGCTGAAAAACGTTTTCTATCCATTTCTTTCCAGTCTTTTACAGTGTTGAAGATATCGAGGTAATGCAAACTGATAAATTTCTGGAGATTGACCCCAGCGGAATCAAGGAACACAATTAAGTTCAAATCATGAAAAAATAACGCTGGATGGATTCTGCCCGGGGTTCATCATCTTCTGCCCAGGCGTATCAAACTGAAAATGACAGGAGCGCCGCCTCCAGTTCAATTATCAGCATTCATCAAATGGGACCATAGATTGTCCGCCTTGGAATTCTCTTAAATCAATCCAAAAAGAACTCGTGTCCCCATGACGGTCAGGAGCGCCGCAAACACCTGCTTTAGCCTTTTGACAGGAAGCCGATGAGCCAGTCTTGCTCCGAATGGAGCGGTAATGACACTTGCCGAGACGATCCCCATGAAGGCCGGCAGGTATACAAAACCAAATGACCAGTCAGGCAAATTCGAGGCAGACCACCCGGAATAAACGTATCCCAAGGCTCCGGATATGGCTATCGGAAAACCTATGGCCGCCGATGTGCCTATTGCTACATGAGCTGGAATGTTACACCAGATCATGAATGGAACCGACAGACTCCCACCACCAATGCCAACAAAACTGGAGACGGCCCCAATTAGCGAGCCTGCGCCAAACATCCCTGAGCTTCCCGGTAGCTGTCTTGAAGGGTTGGGTTTACGGTCGAGTATCATTTGAAAGGCGACGTAGTAAAGGAATATGACGAAAAAGATGCTGAGAAATGAGGTGGACATTCTCGAAGCGACACAGGACCCCAGAAAGGTTCCAACCAGAATGCCCAATACGATCTTCCAAAAAATGTCCCACCTGACGGCCCCCACTCTATTGTGCGCCGTGAAGCTTGATATGGAGGTAAAGATGATACTGGCAAGAGAAGTGCCAAGCGCCAGGTGCATTATATGCTCGTAAGCTACTCCCTGCCAGGTCAGGGTGTAGGCCAGAATTGGGACAATAACCAATCCGCCGCCGACTCCCAGCAAGCCAGCCAGAATTCCCGCTATTGCCCCCACAAACAGATAAACCACTATCACCAGTAACATTTCTGCTCCATTAACTACACAAAGCAATCATCACATGGCCCTGATCCTGAGGACGCTCACAAAAATCCATAAGGACATACAGTTGAACTCGATGACGGTCCAAAAAGCAAATAAGACTTCAGAAGGAGCCGGTCATGAATCCGGAGCGCATCCTGATCACTGGTTTTATACAAATTTATCAGACTATATCCTTGTGGTAATCCTGCAAAGACCTTACTCCGGTCTCCCCCTCATGCAGGGCCCTGATCCCCCTGGCTGCGGCAAAAGCGGCCGCCAGCGTAGTAATATAAGGTATTTTGTACCTTATGGCTGACTTACGAATGTAAGAATCGTCCTCTTTGCTGATTTGACCGCTCGGGGTATTTATCACAAGGTTGATTTCACTATTCTTGATGTGATCGAGAATGTTCGGACGTCCTTCGCTGAGTTTTAGCACGACATCAGACTGGACACCCTGTTCAGCAAGATACTTGTGTGTGCCCTCTGTGGCCTTTATTTTAAATCCCAGTTCTGCGAACTGTCTGGCAACCTCAAGCACTGCCGGCCTTTCATTTCGGGTAACCGATATCAGGACTACCCCCTCAGACGGCAGGGTTGACTGGGTAGCCTCCTGAGCCTTATAGAAAGCAAGTCCGAATGACTTCGCCATACCCAGCACTTCGCCGGTTGACCGCATTTCCGGTCCAAGGAGCGGATCAACCTCCGGAAACATGTTGAACGGGAAAACGGCCTCTTTAACCCCAAAGTGCGGAATTGCCCTTGCCTTCAGATCAAATTCTGAAAGTCTCTTGCCCAGCATTATTTCAGTGGCCATCCTTGCCATGGCGATGTTGCAGACCTTTGAAACCAGCGGAACAGTGCGTGAAGCGCGAGGATTAGCTTCCAGGACGAACACTGTGTCTTTGGCTATGGCGTACTGCATATTCATGAGACCTACGACCCCTAACTCCACGGCTATCTTTCTGGTGTAATCCCTTATTGTCTCAAGATGTTTTGGTGGAATACTGATCGGGGGAATTACACAGGCGGAATCTCCGGAGTGAACACCAGCCAGCTCGATATGTTCCATGATAGCCGGCACGAACGCGTCGGTTCCGTCGGCTACTGCGTCAGCTTCAGCTTCAATGGCTTTCTCGAGGAACCGGTCAATAAGTATCGGCCTCTCCGGGCTTACCTCAACGGCCGCGGTTACATAACGCCTCAGCATCTGCTCGTTGTGAATGACCTCCATGGCGCGTCCACCCAGCACATACGATGGCCGGACCATTAACGGATATCCGATCTTGTTGGCGACATCCAGGGCCTGGTCAAGATTGCTTGCCATGCCTGAATCAGGCTCAGGTATTCCCAGTTTGCTCATCATCTTGCGGAAACGGTCCCGGTCCTCTGCAAGATCAATAACATCAGGGGAAGTCCCTATGATTTTTACTCCGGCATTCGCCAGTTCGCTGGCTATATTAAGAGGTGTCTGTCCTCCAAACTGCACGATTACACCTTCGGGCTGTTCCTTCTCGTATATGCTAAGAACATCCTCCACGGTAAGCGGCTCAAAATAAAGCTTGTCTGACGTGTCATAGTCGGTTGAAACAGTTTCGGGATTACAGTTGATCATTATCGATTCATAACCCATGTCCCTTATTGCGAAGGCAGCATGCACGCAGCAGTAGTCAAACTCAATGCCCTGCCCTATCCGGTTGGGACCACCACCGAGAACCATTATTTTCTTCCTGTCACTGGACGGCACCTTATCCTGACCGTTGTATGTTGAATAATAGTAAGCTGAATCTTCAACTCCACTTACAGGAACAGGTTCCCAGCCCTGAACAATTCCCAGGGATTTCCTGGTTGATCGAATCTGATCCTCAGGTGTCTTTAAAATCTGTGCGAGGTAGCGGTCAGAAAAACCATCCTGCTTGGCCCTTTTCAGCAGTTCATCCGGCAAGGCTTTTCCCTGATACTTCAACATTTCCTCTTCAAGTTCAACCAACTCCTTCATCTGCTGAATGAACCATGCCTTGATGTATGTCTTCTGGCTCAGGGTTTCGACTGATACGCCCTTTCTCAGGGCCTCATACATGATGAACTGCCTCTCACTGGATGGCTCGGCAAGCATGTCCATCAATTCATCAACGGTCCTCTTATTGAAATCTTTGGCAAATCCCAGACCGTATCGTCCGATTTCCAGAGACCGTATGGCTTTCTGCAGGGCTTCCTTGTAATTTCGTCCAATACTCATTACCTCGCCAACCGCCCTCATCTGGGTTCCAAGCTTGTCCTGGGCGCCCTCGAATTTTTCAAACGCCCACCTGGCAAATTTTACAACAACGTAATCACCCCAAGGTGTGTACTTGTCCAGCGTGCCTTCTCTCCAGTAGGGAATTTCATCGAGGGTCATTCCTCCAGCAAGATAGGCAGATATCAGGGCAATTGGAAAACCTGTAGCTTTCGAAGCCAGAGCTGAGGATCTTGAAGTTCGTGGGTTAATCTCTATGACCACTACCCTGCCGGTTCGCGGATCATGAGCAAACTGCACATTCGTTCCACCAATGACCTGGATCGCTTCAACTATGTCGTATGAATACTTCTGGAGCCTTTTCTGAAGAGCGGGGTCGATGGTTAACATTGGAGCGGTGCAGTAGGAATCACCAGTATGAACTCCCATGGCATCAACATTCTCGATAAAACAGACTGTTATCATCTGATTTTTTGAGTCACGGACAACCTCGAGTTCAAGCTCTTCCCAACCAAGGACAGACTCCTCTATCAATATTTGCCCTACCAGACTCGCCGCTATGCCTCTGCTGGCTATTACACGCAACTCTTCAACATTGTAGACCAGGCCACCGCCTGTTCCACCCATTGTGTAGGCAGGCCTCACCACAACGGGGTATCCCAGATCGTTGGCTATCGCCTCTGCTTCCTCAACAGTGAAAGCAGGATCGCTCTTCGGCATTTCTATGCCAAGCCGGTTCATGGTCTCCTTGAAGGCTATCCTGTCTTCACCGCGCTCAATAGCATCCGCCTGAACCCCGATGATCCTGACACCATACTTTTCGAGAATTCCTGCTTTAGCCAATTCTGAAGAAAGATTCAGGGCCGACTGACCTCCAAGATTAGGCAACAGCGCATCAGGCCTCTCTTTTTCTATAATGCGGGTCATGTTCTTCAAGTTCAGTGGTTCTATATAGGTCACATCTGACATGCCGGGGTCAGTCATGATCGTCGCTGGATTCGAATTTACCAATACGATCTTGTAGCCCAGTTTCCTCAAGGCCTTGCAAGCCTGCGTGCCTGAGTAGTCAAATTCGCAAGCCTGACCTATTACTATTGGGCCGGAGCCGATTATCATAACCTTATTGATGTCTTTTAATCGCGGCATGTCTTTCTTCCTTGTAGTTCTAATGAGATTTTAGCAAATCCTTTTATTGATACTAAATACGGCGGATCAGGACAATCTTAAAATTTGACAGGGATCGACTATTGTTTGATGCGCTCTGGTCATTCTTCCTGACACGACCTGAAAGATTAGTATTCCTGCGCTAAGCCTGTTGAGGATGTCGAAGATGGTTAATTTGCAGTCAAGACCAATGTGGGCGCTGGACCACAGCGGATCTTCCTGTGCCAGAATGCCGTTCTCACACGACGAGCCTGTTTATGCTGTTTTCATTTCGCAAGACGCAGGTACAGCGCGAGCCATCGCCAGAAAGCTGAACTTCCCGTTGACAGCGAATAGCTCTACTCGTCCTGATTTATGAAATCTTGATGATTTGCCGGGATCTACAGTCCGGCTTTCTTGTAAAGAGTGGACTCATTATTTTCAATAAACGGTTTATGAACCTTATCCTGCCATTGCTCGGGCGAAATCTCTTCTATGCCGACTGAAACCGAATCCTCTGAACATTTGGCAATAGAAACCACATCGCGGGTTATCGCCTCAGCCAGACGGATTTTTTGTTCCTCAGTCCGTCCCGGATACATTTTTACAATTATATGTGGCATTCAAGAACCTCCGTAGTGAGTTTGGTCTGGGCAGAGCCGCTCCTGATTATAGAGGAGACCGGAAAGGAATGCTCATGTTGGCCCCAACTGTTAAACTGGACCTGTTGTAAACAAAATCGACATCTGCCGCTGACACCGACTCTGGGGGCCCCATAGCCCTTCTTTCAAGGTTCATGATGCATGAACCGCGGTATAATTCCCAATTGACGAACACCCCGGCTTCTACCCCCAGGATATTCATGGACCGCGCCTCAGCGGACAACTCTACAAAATAGCCGCCCCTGATATCCTGATTCCCCACATGGGCGAAAGGCTTGCCTTCGTTGTTGCAGGTGTTGAAGTGCTCCAAAGTGGCCAGCATAACCGGAAAACCAACCAGACGCGCGGATACCAGATTGCTACCGGCCCTTTTCTGGACCCTGGCCCCCACAAAAGGTTGATAAATCCCGATACCTAATCCGGATTCCATGGCTGCTATCGTAAAAGGATAATCGGGATCAGGGTCGGAAAAGCTTGTGCTCAGCGATTCCCATCTCACACCTGAAATGAAGTCCAACGAGTCATCAATCAAATACGACAGTTCACCTTCCAGAATGTAAAAGGAGCTTTTGGCCGATTCCCAGTGTCTCGTTCCCGGAGGAATGGTTAGCCATGTTATCTCCTGATCCGCCGCAACATCGAAAGCGAACAGATAATCACCCCTCAGGCGTGTTGAAAACCTGTTCCACTCAAATCCCTTGACTGAGCCGCTCGCCCTGACTCCGCCCAGATTGTAAACGAAGTAGGATGAGACGCAGGTTCCCGGTAAAACCAGGCCGGTATAGCCCGCTGACAAACCACGGTCTCCAGACATGTAACCAATGCTTAAACCACCCTCCCTGCCTGGCAAGCCAGACTGGGCAGTGGATTCATTCACAATTACAGCCAATTGAAAGAATACAGTAACTAGAATACAAACACAGAGTCTGCAGATGAAGTTCGGCATTGGTCGATCTCCTGGAGTGTTTATTTAAGCCACGTTGATGAAGGAATAGACGTTTACTCTTCCATCTCGCTGATGTACCTGTTGCACTGCTCCCTGAACTCGGTAACCACCTCCGGCAGCGGACGACCTGAGGCTTTAGATTCAAGCCCCAGCATTTCCCAGAACTTGTCCAGAAGTGGATAAACTTCCTTGGTGAACAGTATCGTCAGGGTGCTGCCACAGCTACAGTTTCTGTACTGCATTGTCCTGGGTAGGTCTAAGGCGCTGGAATAATCCTCCAGGCCGTGCAAGACAGGTTCAGTCTTGTGAATATACTCAGGAAAATTCCTGAACACCTGACCGCAAGTAGCGCATTTCTTCGGGAAAATACGGGAATCAGCGCCAATCTGCACAAAAAGCTCAATGAATTTCAGAAATTTGGGGGAATATCTGGATCTGGTGATTGCCACTCGTCAAGTCTCCACGGAACTATTATCTCTTCTGAGCGCACTGAACAGCGCAAGAATGTAGTTGAAAAAACTGTCGGGGATTTATGCCGGTTCCCGGAATTTCTATGAAATTCGCAATCCAGTCAGGGGGCATCGACCACGCTAAGAACTAGCGCGTCATGGGCGTCAACTCCGGCGCCTGATCACCTCCGCTTTTTTCTCGAGCCTGTAATTGAACGCCTTTGCGTCAATAGCTGCGCTACGGACAATGTTTACCCAACAATTTTAGCATCGGCATGATATCAGATAATCCTTGTAGACAACACGACTTTGCCACCATCAAATTAAATTTTTTTTCAGCTGATCAGGGAAGCCTTCAGACCTGCCTTATTCATAGACAGGTTGTAGCGCTGATGATCTCCAGACTGTTCTGCGCCTGTCCGCCTGACTGATCATCACTGTTACGGCGCTTCAGGAACCGGAGCGCCAGCTTGTGTACGGGAATCATCACCGGCGAATTTTCAGAAGATTCAATAATATCAATTGACCTTTTGCGTGTACTACAACATATTAATGCGTTAAGTTTTTGAGCCACCGCAGGGTTGACCTAACAGGTTCAAAATTGACTGTTAGGCGCTTGTTAGTCGCCAAATTGTAAGGAGAAAAACCATATGGGAATTGATTGCGACAAGACTGATCACAACATGAAAAGTTATCAGGAAACTTACGCCGAGTTCAAACTGGAATGCCCTGATAACTTCAATTTCGGTTTTGACGTCATTGACAGGTATGCAGAGGATCCGGATCTTAAAATGATGCTTTGGGCTGGAGACGGCGCTGAAGACAGGCATCTCACCTACGCTCATTTTAGGGACCGCTCCAATCAGGTAGCCAATGCTCTTTCCTCCATTGGACTGAAAAAAAATGATCGCGTCATGATAGTGATGTCCCGAATTCCGGAATGGTGGGAATGCATGATCGGGATGATCAAGGCCGGCATAGTGCCAGTCCCGGGAACCACACAGCTCACTGAGAAAGACATAGAATACCGGTTTGAAGCCAGTCACATCAAGTGCGTGATCTCTGATCTGGAAAATGCCCACAAATTCGACGCTGCCCGCAGAGGCTATTCCGGACTCGAGGCCATGATAGTCGTAGATGGTAATCGCGATGGATGGCTCAACTATGAAACTCTGGTTTCAGGCATGGATAAGGTTATCGCGCCTGATAAAAGGGTTCAAACCCACAAGGATGAAGAGATGTTGCTGTATTTCACCAGTGGCACTACCGGTTATCCCAAGATGGCCCTTCATCCGCACAGATTTGCCGTAGCCCACACCATTACAGGAAAGCTGTGGCTGGACTTACGCAAGGGTGATCTTCACTGGAACCTGTCAGACACAGGCTGGGCAAAAGCCGCATGGAGCAGTCTTTTTGGGCCGTTGGGGCAAGGAGCCACAATTTTTGTTCACAATACCAAAGGGAAATACAGCGCAAATCTTACACTGGACCTTTTATCCAAATACAGAATCTCCAGCCTGTGCGCCCCACCAACAGCTTACAGACTTCTGATAGTTGAAGATTTGTCCAAATATGATGTCTCATCACTTCGTAGCTGCGTAGGCGCAGGGGAGCCTCTGAATCCGGAAGTTATAGACATCTGGGAAAAACAGACCGGTCTGAAAATCCGGGATGGATATGGTCAAACGGAAACCGTCCTGCTGGTTGGAAATTTTCCGGTAACCGACGCCCCCATCAAGCCAGGCTCTATGGGAAAACCGTCTCCCGGTTTCGTCGTCGATGTCATTGACCACGAAGGAATGCCCGTGCCACCTGACACCGAGGGTGACATTGCTATCAGGGTGAAACCTGAATGGCCCATGGGCTTGTTCATGGGTTACTGGGGAAATCAGTCCGCAACCAACGCCACCATTCGGGGAGATTGGTATATCACCGGTGACAGGGCTTATCGGGACAAAGAAGGTTATTTCTGGTTCGTTGGCAGGGCAGATGATGTCATAATCAGTTCAGGATACAGGATTGGACCGTTTGAGGTCGAAAGCGCCCTGATAGAACATGAAGCGGTGCTTGAGTCGGCTGTCGTCGCCAAGCCTGATTCGGTCCGCGGCGAAATAGTCAAAGCTTTCGTCGTCCTTAGACCGGAATTCCAGCCGTCTGACCAGTTGGCCAAAAACATTCAGGATTTTGTCAAAAACCTGACAGCGCCATACAAATATCCGCGTGAAATCGAATTCACCAAGGAATTGCCCAAAACCATCAGCGGAAAAATCAGACGCATTGAGTTGAGACAAAAAAGTGATTAACTACGGGAAACAGGCGCCTGAAAGACCTCGGGCGCCTTTCTCTTTCATTTTCAGAGTCCGCATCCCTGACTATCAGTCTTTCATTACAAGCCTCATCCGGACTCACGCTGTCAGCAGGGCTTTCGCTCAACACCCCAGATAGGGGGGCCGCCCGCGAATGGAACTATTTCCTGCACTACCTCAAAGCCGTGCTTGCCATAGAAATCGAGACTACGGGGATTTGAGCACTCGAGGTAGATCCTGACCCCCTGCCCTTCGGCCTTCTCAATTATGCCCCCAAGGATTCTTCCTCCAAAATTCCGGCCCTGATATCGGGGATCTACTCCGACGACGAGTATGTACCAATAAGGCTGAAGTGGTCGCATATTCTCGGCCATCCTCATCAGACCCTTTATTTTTTTCATGGTCGCCAGAGAACTGTACTTCAGCGAGCCAGACACCATGCGCAACAATCCCGGCAACAATCTCAATGAACTAAGAAACGACGGCGGGTATTCGTAAGGAGCAAACGCCCCCAATACAGCCGCGCAGTCTCCTTCTCCGGTTTCCAGACTGTATGTTCTCGACGATGACTTCAGAAAAAATTCGGTTAACATTTCAGTCTGTTTGATGCGGATATTCTCATCGGGCCACAAGAAT
>CAZIVV010000072.1:0-3189 GCA_964542775.1 uncultured Desulfomonile sp. | reverse complement strand
TCATAATGCTCTACCATAAATTCAGGAAAATACTCAATCGTCCGTCCGTTTTCCCATAGTCTTGCGCTAAAATCAACGTCTTCCATATACAGGAAAAATCTCTCATCAAAAAAGTCCCGATCAGGAAAGGTGGACAACCTGCAAAACAATGCGGCCCCACTGGCCCAATCAGCTACAAATGGAGTTTCAAAGCCTTTGTCCCAGTAGTAGTGTTTCTCGATAAAGGCCGGACACTTCCTGACAATCCATCCGACTCTCACGGCAAATACAGTCAGGAATGTGTAGAACTGCCGGCAGGAACTGACGTTGTAACCTTCATGGGTGATGATCCGCGGAGAAAGTGCGCCGACTTGACTGTTCCCGTTCATATAGTCTGCTACATCCGCCAGTTTTTCCGGTGTGAGTAAGCGCACATCCGGATTGCACAGCAGGACCAGCGCATCAGACTCGGGGATTTCCCTTAGTCCCCGGTTAAGCCCGGCGCCGTAGCCTGTGTTTTCCTGGGTGATGATCTGAATCGGAAAGCCGGCGGAAAATGACGCAGCCGAAAGTTCGCCCGAGTGATCAACAATTATAAACTTTTTGGGCTTGCAGAGACTCCCCATCGAATCAATAAGAGACCTGATGGAGTCCCGGGATTTATAATTAACGGTGATTATGTAGAAATTCTGTTTTTCAGAAACTTCAGAGACTACCATATACCTGCCCCACCAAGGTTTAGTGAGATAATAAATTTACGTTAGCCACGTATGGCTACAATGTTACCGAGTTTAGTCCCTGCGTATTTGGCTGCGATGTACCTGGTAAGTATTACATTATGGCGCTTAATATTGCAATATTTTTTTGCTGTGTTGACTCAAATAAAATAACGATGTAGAAATACCTGTTGTAAAAGTAAGTTCGGCGGGGTATCTCTCATTAATGAAGTTTTCCGATTTGTCCCTGATGTCAGTTAAACGTGTATACCGTATGCGGAGGCGCTACCGGAGTCCGTTAATTGCGTCAATAATCGGGACGGCGGCCCTGATCGTGGTAATAACCATCGGAGATGTGGCGGAGAGAAGGATAGGCGCCAACCTTGCCGTTCTGGGAAATGCGACACTCGTCAAGATCAGTCTGCCCATAGATCAGGACTTCAGCGATGATCCCCGACAGTTTAACGATTCCGACATAGAGGCGCTCAAGGACATTCCGGGGGTTGAAGTAGTATCTCCATCCGTATATTCGTGGTGGCCGTCTGTGCTGAACTTTAGCGCAGTATACAAAAACACCGATTATCCGGACCTGAAAATTGTCGGGGTTGATTCCAGCTTTTTCAAACTGGCCTCTCACATACCTGTGACGGTCGGGCGCCCGATAGAACAGTCGGATGTCAAGGAAAACCGACTGGTCGCAGTGATGGGCAACGACGTCAGAAAATATCTGATAGGCAAAGACAAATCTCCGGTCGGCGAAACCATTTCAATAGAAGGCATGGAATTAACCGTTGTAGGATTGGTGGAAGACGCCGAAGACCAGGAATTTGAGCATGCGGTGTTCATTCCTTTAACAGTGGCGAGAAAACGGCTACCCGGAATGTACAATGTTCGGCGTGTCACAGTATTACCCACCGGCCTCCACCATGTGGAAAGCGTGTACAACGATGTAAGACGTGTGCTCAGGGAAAGAAAGCCGCTTTACCACTTTTCCGTGCAATACGAGCCGGAACTGGTCAAAATGATACAGGGCATACTCCACCTGTTCAAGCTGTTCATATACCTTGCAATTTCCGCAACCATACTTCTGGCGGGATTCGGAGTCGGCAACGTGATGATTGCGCTGGTTCGCGAACGCACCACTGAGATCGGTCTTAGCAAGGCCGTGGGGGCCACCGGAGGAAATATTATAAACCAGTTTCTGTTCGAATCAACGACGGTATGCACGGTAGGGGCCCTGATCGGTGTGTTAATCGGCACATCCCTGGTCCTGGCAATATCGAAACTCGTTTTCCGGACGCCAATCTCGCTCGACATGTATTTAATCTCGCTGATCTTCGCCATGATGGCGGGGGTCCTGATCGGTGTGGCCTCCGGACTTGTTCCGGCCAGGAACGCCAGCCGACTGGACCCCATAGTCGCCATGCGTTTCGAGTAGACAAATGAAACCTGACGATCTTTTCCTGACATCCTGGATGATGGTAGTTAGAAACCGCAGACGCTACAAGATCGTTCTCATAGCAATAGCGGTCGGCACAATAGGATTCATAATCATACGATGCCTCGGAGATTCGGTTGAGAAAAAGGTGGCTGACGACCTTGAACTCATTGGCGAGGCTACAGTCCTTTCTGCCATGTGGGAAGACCGCAAGAATTATCATCCAGGTGAATATTTTGACAAGGATGTAGAGGCCCTCAGAAAGCTCGATGGTGTGTTGACAGTGGCCCCACTGAGGAGCACCGGGGACGTTACCACTTTGCAATATGGCTCCATCGAGCGTAAGCGAACGATTCTGATAGCGGTTAATGAAGAGTTCTGGGGCACACAATCGACTCCGCTAGCCATGGGAAGGCTTATCAACGACGATGACGTCAGAAATATGCGTAAGGTATGCGTCATAGGCGCAGAAATACATTCTGGCGTGTTCCAGGGACTCAACCCGTTGGGTAAAAATGTTGTAATCAACTCTTATCAGTACACTGTTGTGGGAGTCCTTGGCGGCAAACAGCAGGAGGATAACTCACGCACGGTATTCATACCGCTGTCGCTGGCGCCTCATCATCTTCATAACGTAAGACAGATAATGCAACTCTATGTGCGTGTAAACAACTGGGACAATGTCCGGGACGTTCGGGAGCAGACTGAGGCCATTCTCCAGTATAATCATCCACTTCTGGAACATGGCATCAAGGTCACTTATCGGTCAAACAGACTGGACCGGGTCAGGCTCATAGTATTTTTTATCCAGTTGTTCAGTTATGCGGCATTAGTAGGAGTGTTCATCATTGGGAAGATGGGATTGACCAACGTGATGCTGGCCGCCGTGCAGGACAGGACCAAGGAGATCGGTCTTCGCAAGTCAATGGGGGCCACGGACCTTCTGATACGGAATCAGTTCATACTGGAATCGGTCATTGTAAGCGTGGCTGCAGGATTAATCGGCGTGTTCGGAGGACTGGTATCCGTAGCGGGCCTAAAGGAATTGCTGGATGT
>CAZIVV010000071.1:0-51046 GCA_964542775.1 uncultured Desulfomonile sp. | reverse complement strand
GAAGCGGGTTGTGATATGCTGGTCAGAGGTGAAGCCGAAAATACGGTTGACGCTTTGCTGGATTCCATAAGAAAAGGAAACTTCTCAGGTGTTTTTGAGAATCCTGTCAAACCCGATCTGTCCACTTCACCCATACCCAGGTTCGATTTACTCAATATCAATGACTACAACACCCTGTCAGTTCAGACCTCGCGTGGATGTCCTTTTGACTGTGAATTTTGCGATATTGTAAATCTTTATGGAGCGAAACCAAGGTACAAGAATCCACAACAGGTTATTGACGAACTTGAAACCATCTACAGGCTTGGCTGGCGCAAGAACATGTTGATCGCTGATGACAATTTTATCGGAAGCCGAAAGCATGCCAAGGCCTTGCTGAAGGAACTTAACCCATGGATGAAAAACCACGGAAGCCCTTTTTCCTTTTGGACTCAGGCGTCAGTGAACCTCGGACAGGATGTTGAATTGATAGACCTGATGACTGAACCGAATTTCTCGTCTGTTTTTGTGGGGATAGAATCTCCGGATGAGGACGTTCTTGCTGGAGCCCACAAGTATCAAAACATCAAGAACCCACTGATGGATTCGCTTAAGAGCATCAATCAGAATGGGTTAACTATACTTGGGAGCTTTGTTATAGGATTCGATGGTGAAAAGCCTGGAACCGGGAAGAGAATCTCCAATTTTGTCAAGGAATGCAATATTCCCATCGTAATGTTGAACATGCTTCAGGCTGCGCCCAATACCAAATTGTGGGATAGACTTCAGGCTGAAGGTCGACTATGCGATTCGAGGACCACAGGAAATTCTACCTCAAATATCATGAATTTTACTCCTTCCAGATCTGAAGCTGACATTGTTGAGGAATTCGTTTCTGCATGGGATGAAATCTATGATCACTCCAATTTCCTGACAAGAGCTTATAATTATTATTTGACCATGCGTCCAACCCGACGCGCCTCAGCCATCAAAAGCGGAGCCACAAGATCCCAGGTCCCCAAGCATTGGAGACCCTTAAATCAGGAACTTATGGACATAAAAAACTTTTTCAGAATATCCTGGAGGCAGGGAGTAAAATCGCCGGCGCGTCGACAGTACTGGAGACAGATTTTCGGAATGTGGACCAGGAATCCAAGCAGGTTTGTGCAGTATATTGTCGCTTTGGCCATGGCAGAAGACATGTTTGTTTTACGCAAAAGCATACTGGAAGAGTATAGGAAATCGAAGAGACCAAGCTTGACCTGCTGAGTCCCGCTATTTTGATGCCGGCCTCTCAATACTTCATGTGTCAGACACAAACAATTAAAGGGAGCCAGCAACGCTGGACTCCCTTTGCCGAAGGCGGAAATCTCCATGCTGTTTATCAATTCTGCAGCATGGCTTTTTCAATTAATTGGCTCAACCTTTTGGTGACCGAGTCCGCCTCCTTTGTTATGGTCAAATTTTTGAGCTGTTGCACAGTTGGCGCGTCAGCCTATCAACAAATGACATGCAAATAGTAATAATTCGCATCTACTAAAAAATATTTCATTACTAGCACATTGTCAACACTATTTCGTCAGGTCAGCATTTTCTAATGCTAATCTCGCAGACCCCCGTCAGACCTGCGTCATAAGATTCTGTACTGTATATATAAACAATAATTCAGGGGAGTTCAGGGAAACGTTATTGGGTGGATCTCAATTTCATCAGCCTGAAATGATCATGAATTAATTTCGTGTCTGAGGTCTTTCAATTCCTGATTGAGAATTTCCAGTTCCTTCTTCAATATTTCAAAAGTGTCTGGAGCCTGTGAGAGATCGTTCGATTTTGCCATGTTTTCAAGTTCATTGGCTGTGTTGAAAGGCCCTTCTACGGAGAAATGCCCAACGGATCCCTTGAGTGTATGGGCCACTTCAGACAGTTTTTTGGTATCACGTGAATGGATAGCATGATCGATGGAATCCAGCATCGATGGTGACATTTCCAGAAACATGTCCAGAACTTCCGTCAGTAGATCTTTGTCTCCATAAACTTTTTCTAACAAAATAGTTTTGTCAAAGCGATGGCCCATTTAACTATCCGGTTGTTTTAAATGTTATCCTGGCAAGCTCGCTAAGATAATTTGGAATTCGATCCACAACATCCATGGCCAGCACAGGCCGAGCCCCATGATCATTGACAATCATATCCGCCAATGTTCCATGCATGAATACTCCGAGAGGAACGGCAACTTGAGTCCCTAGTCCCTGAGCCAGAAGTCCACCGAGTATTCCACTCAGAACATCCCCTTGCCCACCTGAGGCCATCCACGGATTTCCTGATGCGTTTACATATATCTCCCCGCCTGGAGATGATGAGATCGAGGCTGCGCCTTTAAGTACAAGCCAAAGGTTGTGTTTAATTGAAAAATTTCTGGCGGCGTCTACCCGGTTTGCCTGAATTTCGTTGGAGGACAAACCGGTCAGTCGGGCCATTTCACCCGGATGAGGGGTGAAAACCATGTGTTTTTGGCGTCCAGTAAGTTTGTCCAGTTTACCAGCAACACAGTTCAATCCATCCGCGTCGAGGACCACAGGGCAGTGGGCCTCAATCAAAACTTTTTCAACTACCTTTTGTGCCGATTCTGTTGAGGAAAGTCCAGGGCCCACAACTATGCAAGTTTTCCCCTGAATCAGACTTGTAACTTCTTCGACCGACCTGTCATTCCATTGACCACTTCCATCGCAACTTACAGGGACGGTCATTTCTTCCGTCAACTTATTTTCAAGAATCGGATTCAGCTTTTCCGGTGTGGCTACAGTGACAAGCCCTGCCCCTATTCTCGAAGCGGCCCTTGCAGCCATGGCAACAGCCCCGGTCTTGCCCGGAGAACCTCCTACAACCAATACGTGCCCAAATGAACCTTTGTGGGTTACTGGATTCTGGCGTAGTTGAAAATAGGATTTGATGTCAGCATGATCAACCAGTCTGGCTTTCGGTGACACCTCGTTCACAAGAGAAGCCGGAATTGATATATCCACGACCTCAATCTCACCGCAAGCCCGCTTTCCGGGGTATATGGCCATGCCCAGTTTTCTGAAACCGTAAGTCATGGTCAGATCGGCTCGAACAGCGCAACCTCTTAATTGACCGGTGTCTGAGTCTACTCCGCTCGGAATGTCAACTGCGACAGTAAAGCCGGGGCATTCGTTTATGATGTCGACTATCTCCTTTATTGGAGATCGAACATCTGATTGAAGTCCGGTTCCGAGAACAGAATCAACTACCAGACCACATTCCCGCCAGAAACCGGACGCCTCCAAAAGATCTTCAGGATTCTTGAGTTCAATTACAGATCCACCCATGGCTAAAAGTATGTTGAGGTTGACTAAGGCATCGCCTTTGATTCTGGAGATGGGAGATACAAGATATGTTCGAACATTGGCCTTGTGGTTGATGAGATATCTGGCAATAACAAATCCATCCCCCCCATTATTTCCCGGGCCGGCTATGACCGCAGCTTTCAACCCCGACAGTTGACACTCAAACCGTCGATATATCTCGAGAAACGTGGACCTACCGGCGTTTTCCATCAGGACGACGCCAGGAATCCCGAACATGTTGATCGTCGAGTGGTCAAAAGCCCTCATTTGCTGAGCAGTGACCAAGGGCTCATACATGCGTCAACCTACCCAAAAAAATTTATTCCCGACTATAGGTTTTCCCATGACGGCCCGTTGCAGGCCGCCATGATACAATTTGTCAGCACAGATCCTGTGTGTCAGTACTAGGCCTTTCTGGCCTGTAGAAAATCGCACGAATAACCGGAACAAAGCATGTTATATCGACCTATCTGTTCCAGCGTTATAAGACCTCGAAGCTCACCATGATTGAGTATCGGAACAGCTTTACTTCCCGTAGACTGCATCTTTTTCAAGACTTCAGTCATAGGCGTCTGTTCACTGGCTGTCGGGAAATCTCTGACCATTATTTCCGAGACCGGTGTTGAAGGACCTTTTTGATGAAGAGTTTCCACTATCGCTTCGCGAGTCACGAGTCCAATCAGTCTGCGGTCATCCATGACAGGAAAGTCACTCTGGAATCCGGTGCAGAATCTTATCGCCGCATCAGCTACCGTCTGATCAGGACTCAAAGTATGCAACTCTGTAATCATTGCATTCTCCGCTGTAGCGCTTCCAAGAGCAACCATTATGCCCATTTGACGCTCTTCTGTCTCTGCGCCGAGGTAAACAAATAGGGCAATCAGAATCATGAAGAAGTTTCCGGAAAGGATTCCCAGGAAAAACATTGCAATCGCAAATACCTGGCCTATGCCCACTGCTATTTTAGTGGCCTGGTAAGGACTAAGATATAAGGCTATGAAACCTCTGAGAATTCGTCCACCATCCATGGGAAACGCCGGTAAAAGGTTAAAGATAGCCAGGATGAAATTCACTGCCGTGAGTTCAGCCAGGATACCACCTTTTATTGACATGTCAGTTAAAGTAATTCCAGTCCCGAAAATGTCTGCAATGAACCATAGCATGAACGCAAGAAAGAGACTGGCTGCTGGTCCAGCAGCCGCTATGACTATTTCCTGAATCGGTTTCTCCGGAGTTTCTCCGATACGCGCCACTCCGCCTATTGGCAAAAGAGTAATATCTTCCACTTTGATTCCGTAATGTCTGGCTACTATGGAGTGGCTGAGTTCATGAAAGATTACGGACGCAAACACCAGCATGACAAATACCACGCCATGGAGTCCACCTGCGCCTATAACCGACTCGCCAACAAAATAGACGAGAATTAGCAACAGTACGAAAGTGAGATGAACGTTCAAAGGTATGCCTAAAATTGATCCAAGTCTGAAGGACCATTTCATGGTCGTTGCCTCCTCTAGAACTCAATCTGTGGTATAAACCCTGAAAAAATTATTCAAGATGATCTTCGTTGATCTTCTATCTCAAGATACTTGCTCTGGTCGCTTTAGCGCAAAAACTTCGCAAGTTTTGGCTGTGGATTAAACCTCTCTATTGCTATAGCTTTAAATCTTAGAAAACACAACATTTCACTTGTGAAAATGGCTTCGTGGAAATAAGCGTCGAGCCCTCGATCGAGAAACCCTAAAGAGCCTGATAACAAGGCATCAGGCAGATTCTTTTGCATTCTGCGATTTTTTGTAGTAGTTTTTTGAGATTAATACACCCATGCGAGGCTCGTCATGCTGCAGATAGGTGAGGCGCAACAAAGGGTTCTGGAAGCGATTCCCGTGCTGGGAGCCGAAAGAATTCACATAACCGATGCGCTGGGTAGGGTATTAGCCCAGGACGTTCAGGCGGTCAGAAATGTTCCATCTGCCAACAACTCAGCCATGGATGGCTACTGCCTCATTCATGCCGACATAAGGGGGGCTACATCAGCAGATCCGAAGAGGGTCCGGATGATAGGCGAGTCACCGGCGGGCAGACCCTTTAACGGTGTCATAGGTCGCGGAGAAACTGTAAAAATATTCACCGGTGGGACAATCCCCGCTGGTGGCGACACCGTCATAATGCTGGAAGATACTGAAACTGAGGGTTCCGACATAATTTGCATGAATGATCCGGGATTTGGAGCCCACATCAGGCCAGAGGGAGAAGATGTCAAGACCGGTGAAGTGGTCCTTCACTGTGGAGACATAGTGAGACCGCCTGAAGTGGGAATGCTGGCGACTCTAGGTCACGCTTACGTGTATGTTTACCAAAGACCTATTGTAGCTATATTATCGACGGGGGACGAACTGGTAGATCTCGATGAACCATTTTCCAGAGGAAAAGTAGTCTGTTCCAATTCTTACAGTCTGGCAGCGCAGGTGGCGGAATGCGGAGCGATACCTCTGTCACTTGGTATAGCGTCCGACCGCGAAGATGATCAGAGGTCGAAACTTTCAGGTGGAATGAGAGCAGATGTCCTTTTGACATCAGGTGGCGTTTCTGTAGGCAAATACGATTTGGTGAAAGGCACGTTGCAGGAACTGGGTATGGAGGTAAAATTCTGGAAGGTAGCCATGAAACCCGGAAAGCCTCTGGTTTTTGGTTCCTTGGGTGGAAAGCCTGTGTTTGGGTTGCCTGGAAATCCCACCTCGGCAATGATATCTTTTGAACAGTTTGTCCGGCCAGCCCTTTTGAAAATGATGGGACATGTGAACCTGTACAGACCACTGATCGAGGCCACGTTGGCGGAAGATGTGAAAATTTCGGCTGGACGCCTTCATCTGGTGCGCTGTAAACTTTTCGACAAAGATGGAGAAATGATGGCAGTCACTACTGGGACACAAAGTTCGGGCGCTCTGAGGTCAATGGTCCTGGCCGATGGTCTCCTGATGCTGCCCCCTGAAAAGGCTCCATACAGGACGGGGGATCGTGTAAAGGTTCAGTCCCTGCACACCAACAGCCCACTCAGCCCGGATTCTCATTACTGATCCGGCGCAAGATCGAATTATTCAATGAAAACTTGATGATTCCAGGTTCCTTGTCTTTGTGGAGATCAAGAGCGATAGACTGATCCAGGTTAGCTGTTTGTTATTTCCTTTAACAGTTCGATATCATCAAGCATCATGCCAGCTCCACGGGCAACGGTGGTCAAAGGATCGTCCGGCACTACCACGGGAACTCCTATCTCCCTGCGCACCCGAACGTCCAGATTCTTCAATAGTGCGCCGCCGCCCGTTAGAACTATACCTGTATCAATTATATCGGCAGCCAGTTCCGGGGGACATTGTTCCAGAGCATACTTGACATTGTTCACAATAGTATTTACTGAATCCATTATTGAGCCGGTGATTTCATTCGAGTTTATTGTGATGGTTTTTGGAATCCCATCCATGAGATCCCGGCCCTTTATGTCGATTTCTTCCTCTTCATCATCCTGATATGCCCTTCCGACCAGCATTTTGATCTGCTCCGCAGTGCTTGCGCCTATCAGGAGGCTGTAATTTTTCCGCACGAAATTCAGGATGTCTGAGTCAAGTTTGTCACCGGCTATCTTGGTTGAACTACTATAGACCACCCCCGTCAGAGAAATGATGGCAACTTCAGTGGTTCCACCACCGATGTCCACAATCATGTTACTCATGGGCTCAGTTACAGGTAAACCGGCCCCCATGGCAGCGGCCATGGCTTCTTCAACCACATATACGTCTCTTGCGCCGGCATTCAGTGTTGCGTCCCTTACAGCTCTTCTTTCCACTGGAGTTACCCCGGAAGGAACTGATATTATGACCCTGGGACGTACAAAAGACTTTCTATGGTGAACCTTCTGTATGAAATACCTCAACATCAGGCTCGCTATCTCAAAGTTTGCAATGACCCCCTCTCGGAGCGGTCTGTAAACCTCAATAGACCCTGGTACTCGTCCAACCATCTTTTTGGCGTCATCTCCCACCCATATTTCAGAGGTCTTACGGTCTCTTTTGCGAATAGCTACCACCGATGGCTCATCCAGAACTATACCGGTCCCCTTGGCAAAAACCAACGTGTTGGCAGTTCCCAGATCTATGGCCAGGTCCTTGGAAACTTTTGAAGCAAGAAAATCAAAAAGCATTAAAATACCTTCACATCAGCTACTTGCCTTTGAAACAGTTTCATGAATCCTTTGCATAAAAAGGCTGTGCGGACAGCTTGAACTACAATCAGGAAGGTCTATTGTGGAGTCTGAGTATCTGACTAATAGAATCTTCTGATTCCGATTTTCCTTCTTTCATGCGCCATTCATTATTACATTTTTATTTCAATGATAGAGCTTTTTTTGAGAGAGTCTATCCATTCTTTCATTCTGGATTTTATTTGCTCGGTCCTCATTAGGGCCATGACTTTTCCCCTGACTTTCTTGTATTCAGTTTCCTCTTCAGGAGTTAAGATTCCAGTTGGCTTTGCAGAAGATGAATCTGCGCCGGCGAGCGGCCCCGGGTCAGGGGGGTCAGGGACTTCAGAGTTCTGTTTCCCCCTCGATTTTTGCTGCGCCAGCCTCTTTTCTTTTTCTTCCTGCCACCTTTTTTCCAATTCTTTCCTTGTCTTCTCAGGTATGGGGACACTCTTTACCGTCCGCCCCTTTGCTTCGTCCATGTAGAACATCAATATCGCCTGAGGTGATTGCAGGGGAGGAGTTATATCGCCAGGCTTCATGCGTTGAACCATTTTTTGCAGCGCCGGAACCATGTCCTTGTAATCCATGTAACCCAGGTCTCCTCCACTTTTTGCCAGTGGATCCTGAGAGTATTTCTTGGCCAATTGACTAAAGTCAGCCCCTGTTTGAGCTTCCTGGTAAATCCGCTTGGCTGTATCCATAGCCCGATTAAGGTCCTTGCTTTTTTTGTCCGAAGGAAGTTTAAGCGTGATCTGTCGAAGCCTTATCTTGCCACCAATCTGAAGTTCCTCATGTGTTGGTATGTTGGGCTTGTCCTGCGCAGGTTGAGCGACGGGAGCAGTCATACTTTCTACCATGTTTTTGTATTGATCCTCTATTTCGTCCTTGTGCTTCTGAAAATACTTTTGGACGTCTTCTTCGGTGATTGGTGTTTTCCGGGTCACTTCCGTTTCAATAAGTTTGGTTAACCTGAACTGTTTCATCATGACTTTTTTATAGTCGTCGTAGGTCAGTCCATTGGCTGCAAGAAATATCGTGAACTGTTCCTGAGTCAGGTTATTCCTCTTCTTGATGGATTCAAGCGCAGCGTCCACCGCTTTCTCATCAAGATTGATTCCTTTTTTGGCAGCATCCTGTTCCAACAGGTGAATGACAATAAGTTCGTCAAGAATCTCCCTTTCGGTGGGCCATTTCCCCGGTGGAACAATTCCAAGGGGCAAGTTCATTAGGCTGCGCATGAAGGGTTGCTTGGCTTTCTTAACGTCTGATTCGAGTATGACGTCTGAGTTCACTATGGCTGCTATTCTGTCAGAATAGGATTCCGCCATCGAAGGTCGATGGTGAACAACCGCCGCTACTACCACGGACAGGATGATGACTAGATACTTTTTCAGTTTTGTCTCCATTAGCCGGCCAATCATGATCTGCGCCTTTTTCTGAGATCCAAAGTGTCATCGGATCTAGCGCAAACGGACAATAAACTCTTAGTTTAGATGTTGAATTTTTTCAACCTCTTCTGAACATAATCCTTTTTTCTACTGCCGTTTTTAGCGCTCCCCCAAATGAAAGGTCCGGATTTTCCTTCAGTGATTTTAGCCTGTTCAGGATGTTGAAGCAAATGTCGACTCGTTGATCAACTTCCTGATCAGTGAGTTTGTAGCCTAATCGATCTCCGGGAATCAAACGCATTCTCTTGTCGGCCTGAACAAATTCTATGAAACGAAGCGGATCTATTTTGGGCTCTGGAGAGAAACCAAAAATCAACTCCCTGGTTGCGTAGTCCAACTTTAGCAATCCGAGTTCTTTCATCTGCAAACGAATTCTCATCAGTGAGATCAATCGCGTGACTTCTAAAGGCTCTTTTCCATACAGATCCATGATTTCATCTTCAGTTTCATCGATTTCGCTTTGACTCGATGCCTTCGACAGCTTTTTGTAAAGATTCATCCGCTGTTTGGGCTCCGGCACATAGTCGTCCGGAATGAGAGCTTCCATTTTCAGATGTATTTCTGGATCAATCTTTTCTTCCTGGGGCTCACCTTTCATTTCACGCACCGCCTCTTCAAGAAGGTCGAGGTACATTTCATATCCAACCTGACCTACGTGGCCTGACTGTGAAGTTCCCAGAATGTTTCCCGCACCCCTGATTTCCATGTCCCTCATGGCCACACGAAAGCCCTGTCCCAGTTCTGTGTGTTCCTGAATTACTGCGAGCCTCTTGACGGCGTCTGTAGTCATCAGAGTTTCCGGAGGCGTTAGCAGGTAAGCATAGGCCCTCACATGGGACCTCCCCACCCTGCCCTTCAACTGGTACAGATCAGCCAGACCAAGGGTGTCTGCCCGCTCAATTACAATCGTGTTGGCCCTCGGTATGTCGAGCCCGGCTTCTATGATGCTCGTACAAACCAAGGTGTTGAGGTTACCGTTCACAAAGTCGAGCATTACCTGCTCCAGTTCTCCATCCCCCATCTGACCGTGAGCTACACCAATGCGCGCTTCAGGTACCAGACGTTGTAAACCGGCTGCCCTCTGATAAATCGATTGAACTCTGTTGTGAAGGTAGAAAACCTGGCCTCCGCGCCCCAGTTCCCGAGTTATTGCGTCTTTCACAACTTCATCAGACTGTCTCATCACATGGGTTCTTATCGCCCGACGATTAGTGGGAGGGGTCTCTATTATGGACAGATCACGTATCCCCGAAAGTGACAGGTTCAAAGTCCTTGGAATCGGGGTGGCTGTAAGCGTCAGAACATCAATGTGCGCCCTGAATTTTTTGATCCTTTCCTTGTGCGCTACTCCGAATCGCTGCTCCTCGTCAAGCACCAGCAGACCAAGATCCTTGAAATGAACATCTTTTTGCAGCAGTCTGTGTGTTCCTACAATCAGGTCAATCTTACCATTGGCCAGCTTCTCAATGATTTCCTTCTGCTCAACAGGATTTCTGAATCGTGACAAAGCCTCCACCGTTATCGGATAACCGCTGAAACGTTTGCAAAATGTTTCATAATGCTGTTGCGCCAAGACTGTGGTGGGAACAAGAACCGCTGCCTGTTTGCCATCCATGACTACCCTGAAAGCAGCCCTGATGGCAACCTCAGTCTTACCGTATCCAACGTCACCGCAAACAAGCCTGTCCATTGGCCTGTCAGAGTCGAGAGAATCCATGACCTCCTGTATGGCTTTAGCCTGATCCGGAGTCTCTTCATATTCAAAAGAAGCTTCAAACGCTGCAAAATCATCGTCAATCCGTCCATATGGCGGTCGCGTGGCTGTCTGACGTTTAGCGTAAATTTCAAGAAGGTCTTTGGCCATTTCCTTGATGGACTTCTTGATTCTGGCCTTGGTTTTTTCCCAGCCTTTGCCTCCCAGACGGTCAATTCGGGGAGCTACTTCAGAGCCTGAGACATATTTCTGAATGCTCTGCAATCTTTCTACCGGGTGATAAAGCAAGTCTCCGCCAGCGTATTCAATTACCATGACCTCGCTGGTGATCCCATCAAATTCCTTTTTTAGAAGACCTCGGAAAATGCCAATTCCATAGTCTTCATGAACCACGGACTCGCCTTCGGACAAGTCATCCAGAGACGATATGAAAAGTCCTCTAGCTCTTTTCTTTGAAGATGAGCGAACACGAGCCCCAAAGATTTCCTCCTCGGTAACAAAAACCAATCCGGCCCGTTCTGAGCGGAAACCACTTGAGAGATCGCCAACATATAGAGAAATAGCTGGAGTAGGCGCTGACTCCTGATCGGTAACCACAAAACTGTCGCCCATAAATTCGAGGCCCAGAGAATAAGGTTCCAGCAGCTTTAGTAAACGAGTAGCCTGTCCCTGCGTGTGGCTGATCAAATTAACACCGCATCCCTGGTCTCTCCAGGATACGAACTTGCGAACCAGGTTTGACATCGCCGTGTCAAAACCCTGCGACTTGACCAGGCTTGATCTGATGTCCGAATTCGACGAGCAATCTACCCTGAATGTTTGTCCTGAATCACCTTCCAGTTCCAAATCTCCGAACACAATGTTTCTGAATCTGTTCAAGTGCTGGAGCAACTCATCGCCACTCAGGTAGAGATCTTGTGGCGTAGGCGCCGGCAAACCCGACTCAAGGGCATTCTTGTAGCCCTGCTCTATTTCATCCCGGCATTCCTCCAGCGTTCTGCTCATGGATTCCATGTCAGGAAGTATCACTGTTGCGTCGGACGGAAAATAGGAGGTCACAGGTTCGAGAGAATCAAAAAAGTAGGGGAGATAATTTTCGGCTCCCGGGAACCTACTGCGCATTTTCAAATCTTCGACCAACCCCTGTCTGATTCTTTTCTCAACCCCATAATGTTCACAAGCCCCTACAAAACGCTCTAATCCTCTCTGTAAGCTGGATTCCTGAATAATGAAGGTGTTGACAGGACTGATGATGATTTCCTGAACAGAGTCTTTGGAACGCTGATTCACAGGATCAAAAAATCTAATGGACTCAATCGTGTCGCCTGACTGCTCGATACGGACTGGATTCATATACAGTGGCGAGAACAAATCAATGATGTAACCACGGATAGAAAAATCACCCACGTCCTCTACCAGAGGAGAACGCCTGAAACCGGCGTCAGTCAATGCTTCAAGGATGTATTCCCTCTCCAGTTCCTGGCCAACCGACAGCGTCAACAGGGTCGCTCCAAAAGACTTCCTGGGTATTACTCTCCTCAGCAAAGAATCCAGCGCAATGGTCAGCACCCTGGGCTTCCTGCCTTCAGAGAGACTGTACATGGCCGCTGCTCTATTGATCCAGACATCAGACTCAAAAGCGGCAAAAGAATAGGGCTGCGTCAGGGTCGCCGGATAGTGACAGATTTGGGCGCCCAGTGTTGAATCCTGGTTTTCGTCCAGTCCCAGGAAAAAACCTGTGTCACGAGCTGTTACAGTCGCTGCGTCCGAATCCAGCTCCACTTTAATTATGGTAGGAGCATCCCTCTTTACGGCCGAAGCAATTATGAAGGGACCGGCAGAGCCTTTAAGCCCGTAGACGGCCCCAGGTTGTTTGGAGGTTGAAATGAATCGTACTATCTCTTCAAAAACTGGCTCTATCATAATTTAAGGTCGAATCCTTACCGTCTGCATCGTTGTTGAAAATATTTTAGTATATCATATGAATCGATCACGTCAAAGGCGGCTCTTCGAGGTTACGATTGATATTTGGCGCTCTGCTAGATCGGGGTTGGACTCTGTGACACGAACGGGCGACGATCTGATCGGAACAGGAGCAATTTTGTGGCTTCACGTACGTGGGGATTGACTTAATGGGGTATATGGGCTATCCATTTATGTTGTTTGATATTCTAGGTTAACGATTGTTCTACTTGATCAGATGAGGTGAAGCTGTGGCCGAAAAAAAGCTCAGTAGAAAAGAGCTGCTCAACGAACCCGATGAATTCATTAGCACAACCAGTCAAGTTATAAAATACGCAAAAGACAATCCTAATGCCGTGATATCGATGGTAGTTATCGCGGTCTTGGTAATGGTAGTAGGTCTGGGTTACTACGCATATCAGACCAGGAAGCAAGCTAGTGGTCACGAAAAGTTTCAGATGGCTTCAAGGAATTATGAAAAGGAATTGGCCTCGACCACCAAGCCCGCAAAGGAATCTCTTGACCGTTTATTTGCAGAGTTTGACTTAATCTCAAAAGAATATGGCGGGTTCATCAGTGGTGATCTGGCGCTTCTCTACAGTGGCCATGTAATGTATGCGGCTGGAAATTTTGACCAGGCTCTCGACCGTTACACCAAGTCTCTTGACACTAGGCTGGCCAAACACGGCTTCGCTCCTCTAATTCAGTACAACGTGGCCCAGACACTTTACTCGCTAAAGAATTATGATAAAGCCATCACGCTGTTTGAACAGTTTTCAAGGGACACTACTTCTCCTTACAGACGAGAGTCTCATGTGAGCATAGCCCGAATTTATGAATCAATTGGCAAGAACAAAGAGGCTGTCCAAGCTTACAGGCAATATCTCAAGATATTCCCGGAGGCCCCGGACGCGGACTTTGTAAAGGCAAGAATTGCTCAGCTTTCAGCGTCAGCATAACTTTAAGAGCGAGCGCGAGACTAAATGTTCAAGATTCGAGGTGGCGCTTCTGAATTATCACTTCCATTTCTGAAACCCACACCCTAAAAAAATTTTCTTCGCACGCAAGGCTGTAAAAGTCTTCCAGTTCCTGGGTCGTAGGGTTGAAGGCGTCAAGGCGCAGTAACTGATCGAGAATGGACCGAACTTCCACGAAGGCCAGGTCGTCTTCAAAAGTGATAGTAAAAATATTGTTGGCGTGAAGAAACGGCATAGATTCCATTTTACAACTCTTGGCAGCTAAATTTGTTTTTTTAGCCGGGTGGAATGATTTTGATCCAGACGTCCGTTAGATTGCAAATAATCCCAATTGTCTAAAGGACCTCATTTCCCATAATATCTGAACTAGCAAGAAGTAGTCATGAGAAAAAATATTCCCATAGCAATTTTTGCCATAATCTGTTTTTCAATACTTTCTGGCGGTTGCGCGTCGGTGATGGATGCCAATTTCAAAACCAGGGACGGCAAGGAGAGTTCGTTTAAGGCGCCCTCAAATCCTTACGAGATTCCCAGAGATCCCACCTTTAGAGAATAAGCAGAAGATTCAGAACGTGAAGAGGGCAGCCATAATTATAAAGCTGCCCTCTTGCACCTGATAAAAATTTACGCCGCTGCCAGGTCCGAGTGCAAATAATTCCCTTTCAGTTTCTGCAAAGCGGCTCGCTCAATTTGCCTGGCTCGCTCACGGGTTACGCCGAAGTGCTCTCCAAGGTCTTTAAGCGTTTCGGGCTGATCACTTAGAATTCGTTTCTGGATGATGTAACGTTCCCTGCTCGATAGCGTATCCAAGGCCCTCGAGGCCCAGTCTTGCAGACTCATTTGTTCCTGAATTTCAGCAAGGGCAAGCTCCTGATTCATGGATTCGTCGCGTAGAGTGTCGGTAAATGAGTCTCTTGAATTCTCACCAAGCATATCATCAAGTGACAGGTCCCTGGATTTTAGTCTGGACCACATATCGAATACTTCGTCTTCTGTTACATTAATTTTGTCAGCCAGCTTTGTCACGTTATCAAAATGCAGGTCCGCATCCGAAGCGTCCGGAAGATCTCCAATCCTGTAAAAAAGTTTCCTCTGTGCCTGAGTGGTCCCCATTTTAACCATGGACCACGATTTTATTATGTGATTCTGAATGTATGCCTTAATCCACCACACAGCGTAAGATATCAAACGATAACCCTTGTCAGGATCGAATCGCTCTACCGCTTTAATCAGGCCGAGGTTCCCCTCCTGAATAAGATCCATCACCTTTACGCCATAGTTCTTGTAACCAAGGGCAACTTTTATGACGAAGCGCAAATTCGACGTTACAAGCTCGTTCAAACAGGCGCTGTCTCCACTGTCTCTATATTGTATGGCTAACTCATTCTCTCTTTCTCTTGAGAGGATCGGGTACTGATCAATTTCAGCAAGATAAATTTTCAGGCCGTCTGAGTCGGTCCAGAAATCCATTTTAACCTCCCGACAAAATATATCGGCAATCTATAAGATGCTGAACACGCCGAAAGGTTTCATTCCTGACAAAATAAAAAGCCCGTTTTCCTGATCCGTTTTCTGATAATGGGCTTTTTTTGTCCCAGATCGCTCAGTTACGGACGCAGACGCGCCCCCGGTAACTGATGCGAGTCGAAATTAAAATGATCAGCAGTCGCAACCCGAAGAATCTGCATGCTGCTCTTCTTCCTCCACCTCTTCCTCTTCAGGGCCCTCCTCGAATTCTTTAAGCCCCTTGGCAAGATCTTCGAGGCGTTTGTCAACGAGATAGTTGATAGTGCCTTCGGGATAGTTGCCTTCCGCATCTTTTTCACCTGCTGCGACTCCCATCACTATCGCAGTGCCCTGATCTATAGATTCGACAGCCCATATGCTGAATTGGCCATCCTTAACTGCGTCTATGACTTCTTGAGCCAAGACCAGATCCCCGATATTGGAGCGAGGAATCATGACCCCCTGGGAACCTGTCAGGCCCTGGGCCTTGCAAACCTTAAAGAAGCCTTCAATTTTCTGGTTTACCCCGCCAATTGCCTGAACCTCTCCATGCTGGTTGACACTGCCGGTTACCGCAATTCCCTGGTCTATCGGCCGTCCAGACAGAGAACTCATCAAAGCGTAAAGTTCTGTTGATGAGGCTGAATCGCCGTCCACTCCCGAATAAGACTGCTCAAATGTTATGCTGGCCGTGAGATTCAATGGCTTGTCCTGAGCGAACCTGTCCCTCAGAAAACCCGTGAGGATCAATACACCCTTGTCATAACTGGAACCTGACAGTTCGGCTTCCTTTTCAATGCTGATGATGCCTGACTTGCCCATGCTGGTTTTCACAGTTATTCGCGATGGACGTCCGAAAGAAAATTCTGGCAGCGAATAAACACTCAGGCCGTTTATCTGACCGACCTTGGCTCCCTGAGTGTCAATCATTATGATCCCTTCCTCTATGAACTCCTGGACCTTGTCCTCGTACATGTTTACGCGCTCTATTCTATTCCTGTTGGCTTGTTCAACATGCTCGGCCCTAATGACCTCAGAGCCCTGGTGGCGCGCTACATGATCGGACTCTCTGACAAGGTCTGCGATTCGCTCAAATTGGGCCGTTATTTTTTTCTTTCTTCCGGCCCACCTGATGGCCATTCTGGCCACCGCTTCGATCGCCCCGGAATCTGCCTCCAACAGGCCCTCCTCCTGGATTATCCGGGCAAGAAACCCTACCAGTTTTTGTACGTTGGTCTCGCTGTTGGACATGGTTGAGTCAAAATCCGCCTTGATCTTGAATATCTTTCGGAAATCCTCATCATACCAATGCAGCAGATCGTAAATTTCAGGGTCTCCTATCATTATTACTTTCAGGTTGATTGGAATGCTCTGAGGCTTGAGGGCAGAATTGAAAAGAAAACTGTATGGCTCGGCCTGAATTTCATTGACCTGATTTCTCAGGCTTCGTTTAAGCGTTTGCCATCCACCAGGCTCCATCAGAAGATCTCTCGAGTTCAGTACCAGGTAGCCTCCGTTGGCCTTGAGTAGACTTCCTGCTTTGATATGACGGTAATCTGAGTACCAGATACCCTGTTGGTCGATAACGCGTTCGATGGTTCCAAAGAGGTTTCTGAAGGTTGGAGTAGTTTCTACCACTACCGGTGGTTTGGTTGTCTCAGAGTTGTCAACAAGAACGTTGACCTCGTAATTCCTTAGCTGTGAGGGGTCCGGAGGTAACAGAACCGGAGAGCTCACGGCCTCCTGCCCGGGAGGAGGCGTGACAAGCCTTGGACGGAATCGCTCCAAGTGAAGCATGATGTCTGTTTCTATTTCGTCAAGGTATGTTTTTGCCGACTCCTCCTGACGTTGTTCCCGAATCGGAGCCAAAAGATCTTTCAGTAAAGGCTCCACCCATTCCTTACCTAATTTTTCAAGGTCCTCCTGGATGGTTTTATCGATGTCACGAGCAGCTTTGAAGATCTTCTCCATCTCTTGGGACAACTCTTTGTAAGTGTTCTTTATCTTTGCCAACTCATCTGCCGAAAATTTTCCTTCCTCGACAAGGGATTCAAGTTGTTCAATTTTCATGGGATTACCAACAACGACAGGAGCAAGGTCCGGCCTGGTGAAAGGGCCCACCTGAACCTGTACCATCATGAAATTGTGAGAAGTAACCCTGGATTCAAAATTTTTGAAAAGGGCTTTTTGAGAGCCCATGTGCTTATTTACTATTTCATTACGCGCAGCCTGAAATTCTTCGCTTTCAAAGATCGCTGGTATTTTCTTTTTTAGGGAGTTGACGAGGTCAGAAATCTGATCTCTGAAAACAGACCCCTGCCCCGCTGGCACCGATATGAGTAGAGGCTGGTCTACATTCTTGAAATTGTGAACGTAACACAGGTCGTTCGGAATCGGGCCTCCCACGTTAAACTCGTCCAAAAGCCTGGTCACAGTTACCGTTCGTCCAGTGCCGTTGATACCGGATGCGAAGATGTTATAACCATGGCTTTTCATGGCAAGTCCAAGATTTATAGCTTTAATTGCCCTCTCCTGACCTATTATGTCCGACTGCGCCGATACTGACGCTGTGGTTCCAGAAATGAGGCCTTCCGATGGACCCAACCAACTCAACTCCTGCCAACTCAACTTGAGTTTGTCTCTTAGATCAGTCATTAGCATGTTTCCTATGGATTAAAGTTTTAAAAAGCTTAAACGTTACAGATTCTTATTTTTTCTTCAAAGGCTGAGGAGAAGCCCCGTTCATTGGGGTTAGTCAGCAAACAGTTCCGAATCAACAAGTTCGACCAGAATGTGTTCAACAATCAGCTGCGTCTCCTGAATTCTCGGAGTAACAGACCCTGAAATGGCTATGTAGAAATCGCAGAGTTCGCACATGGGACTTGAGGCGGGACCGCCAAGACCAATCGTGGTTAGCCCCATGGATTTTGCCATTACTAATCCCTTGATGACATTCTTTGATGATCCGGAAGTGCTTATGCCGAGGACAGTGTCGCCCTTTTTCCCCAATGCCTTGATCTGTTTTTCGAAAATCTCAGTAAAGTCGTAGTCGTTTCCAACGGCGGTGAGCACAGAGGTGTCTGTAGTCAGTGCGATGGCTGGCAAAGGCGCTCTTTCGATCAGGTAACGATTAACAAACTCAGCCGCCAGATGCTGGGAATCGGCTGCGGAACCGCCATTTCCAAATATAAGCAGCTTACCGCCGTTCCTGAAACAATCCAACAGCGCTTTGACCGATTTTTCAAGCACATTCGTTTGGTCAAGAAGGAATTGTCTTTTTACTCTGATGCTCTCTTCGAAAATCTGTTCTATTTTTTCTTTCAAGCCAGTGTCCACCCGTTCGTTGTTTCTTGACTACTTTGTATACGTTCTCTTCATGATCATTTATCACAACAAGCTCCTAATATGAATATATAATTGATGAAGCTGGCCACGTAATTAACGAACCGGCCACCGGGAAGTTCTATCTAGCAAGTTTTTTTGACTAATTTCTCGAAAGGTCTGGATTTGAGACAGGACAAGTTGCTAAATTAGTGGATGACTTTAGTTGCCAGCCACTTGACAGACCCCCACTTGATAAGGTTTAAACTGTCTCTTCGGATTGACATACGAAAACTCTTTTCAGGGCAGGAAGTTATCCCGAGGACGCTGGTTGATCACAGGGCTGCGGTTACTCCCGCAAAGGCCATAATAGCTATTGGCCTTTGATATTTTTGATGTATTCCGGTTGTAATTGTTTGGACCCACCCCAGAGGTATATATGAGCTTTTCAAAACTTGATGTCATTGACTATTTCGACAATGCAAAAGTTACATGTGGTGTGGTCACCGGGATAGAAGATAACCGGCTCAAACTTGTTAACGATTTGGGCAAAGACGTTAAAATATCCTCGGGTCGCGCCTTGACTTGCGGACGCGACAAGACTCTCACTGACCTGACCGCAAGATCCGAAATCATATCCAGACTCAAAGAAATAAACGCTATCAGGGAGTCAATAAAGTCTCAAATAGATCTTAAGGAACTCTGGGAAATCATCGGTCAGGAAGAGTCTGAGTTCACGATTCACGATCTGGCCGAGCTGGTTTTTGGGGCTAAAAACGATGTCAACAGTGAATCAGCTTTGTTGAGGGCTATAATAGCGGATAAAACGTACTTCAGATCGAAACCCGGCGTGGTCGAAGTCCTCTCTCCTGAACAGGTGGAACAGGAATTAACAAGAAGACTCAAGGAGTTGGAACGTAAGCAGACCGTGGCCACTTACGCTGAATTCCTGTCAAGAGTGAAAGATGCCCGGCCTGTCTTGCCGGAAGATGTTCCCAAGAGTCTTGTCCACACCCTGGAGAACGCCGCGTATCTGGGTCGCGAATGGAACACGGTTAAAAAGGTCAGGGACATGTTCAATCAGGCCGGCCTCAACGGGACTTGGGACCCTTTCCGCGTTCTGGTCGCTCTGGGGGTATGGACTCAGGACGAAAACATCAGGCTCAGAGCTGAAGCGGTCCCTGTAGACTTCCCACCTGAAATTATTTCAGAAGCGGAATGCGCTGCAAGAAAACCGCTCCCCGAGGATGTAGACACACTTTTTGACAAGGGCGTAATTTCAATAGACTCGTCATACACCCGAGATGTGGACGACGCCATCTCAATAGAATCGGAAGGTGATGACATTCTGGTCGGTGTCCACATAACCGATGTCTCTCACTTTGTGGACAGAGATTCCGAACTGGAAAAAGATATTCGTCAGAGGTCTACTTCCATATATTTCCCGGATCTTTTGATTCCCATGATGCCGCCGGTGCTGTCGGAATCCTCAGCAAGCCTGACTCATTCCCAACTCAGACCTGCCATTAGCGTTGTGGCGCGATTTGGCGCCGATCTGAAGATCAAGAACTACAAGGTTCTTCGATCTATTGTAAAAGTGGAGGAAGCTCTCACTTATGACGCAGCAGATGAGAGGATAGCCACACCGGGATCAAAAGAATCAGAAATGCTGGCGGTTGCAAAGTCGCTAAGGGAGCAAAGACTTGCAGCGGGCGCCCTGATATTTCGAGATCCGGAGTTGTCGGTACACATTAGCGATTCCGGAGATATCGAGGTTTCTGTCAGGGATAGGGAAAACCCATCACAGATCCTGGTTTCTGAATTTATGATCATGGCCAACAGCCTGTTCGCGCATTATCTCAAAGAACATCACATCCCGGCAATTTACCGGAGTCAACCTCCTCCACTGGAACATGTGGAACTTTCCGATGAATACGATCCGGTAGCTTCATACCGGAGCAAAAAGGTCCTTGCGCGGGGAACACTCGGGCTGGATCCTGAGCCCCATTCATCTCTTGGGTTGCCGCAATACATAACCGCCACATCACCATTACGCAGATACACTGACCTGTTGATGCAGAGGCAAATCAAATCGGCCCTAAAATCTGAAACGGCTCCATTGGATTCCCAACGGCTTGATCTTATATTATCCGAAATATCGTACAGACTGGACAGGGCCGCCATTCTGGAGAGGGAGAGACTCAGGTATTATTTCCTGAAATACATTTCATCGAAAAGAGATGAGGAATTTGAGCTGATAGTATTGCACAGGTTCCCGCGTTTTTACCTGGCTCAGATTAGGAACTATGGTTTCAACGCTGCTTTGCTGACGGGTTCCAACAACAACCTGAGCCCGTATGACAGGGTCATTGGTAAAATTGAGAAGGTCAATCCCCGGGCAGACAGGCTGACCATGACTTTTGTGCGATATTTGTGAGAACGGACGCTGTTTCCAAGGTGATATACCCACGAAGAAGGGAAATGGAATCCCGGATTCAAGTGAAACGATTTTCAACTACTCTCAAGAATCTGGCCTTTAACTCATGACCACACAAAAAAAACTATACAGTTCCATCGTCTCCTTCGAGCAGCGCCTGGTAGAAGCGCTTTCAGCAAGACCTAAAAACAGGCTTACTGCTGAAGGCCTTATCAGCGCAGCCGTCCTTGTTCCGCTTTTCGAAAAAAATGGTACGCCTCACATTCTCCTGACCAAACGCTCTGATCAGGTGGAGCATCACCGTGGAGAAATATCGTTTCCCGGTGGAAAACTGGATCCGACAGACCCAGATGAGGAATATTGCGCGCTGAGGGAAACGTCAGAAGAGGTGGGGATAAAGACTGAGGACATACGTGTAATCGGAGAACTCGACGACTTCTACACGGTAGCCACCAAATTTCACGTGTCTCCCTTTGTGGGAGTTGTCCCATATCCTTACGAATTCAGGACCAGTCAGCGTGAGATAGCAGGGCTGCTGGCAGTGCCTCTCGAAGTATTTTTTGACCCCGGACTTAGATCTGAGGATATATGGATCATGAGAGGAGAGGCAATAGAAGTTATCTCCTACAGATGGAACGGACACAACATCTGGGGAGCTACGGCCCGAATCCTCAAGCATATGGTCGAACTGGTTGATGATCAGCAGCGCGTCTAACCATAAATCACTGAGCAAGGGAGCCTATACATGAATGAATTAGAGAATTATCCTGATGATTTCAAGGCCTGCATAGAATTTCATGGCCACCTGTGTCCCGGGTTGGCGATAGGTTACGCCGCTGTCAAGGCCGGGAAAAAAGCTATCCAGCTAAACTCTTCTGAGGACGAAGAAATAGTCACCATCGTCGAGAATGATTCCTGCGCCGTTGACGCCGTTCAAAAGCTTTTGGGTTGCACCTTTGGAAAAGGCAACCTTGTTTTCAGAGACTGGGGAAAGCAAGTCTACACCTTCTTTGACAGGACTTCCGGCAAAGCAGTCCGAGTCGCTCTGAAAGGTGAGTTACCTTTACGCTCTACAATGAGGGCCCTGCGACAGAAGATAGACTCGGGACAGGGCTCCCAGCAGGAAATAGAGGAATTCAAACAGATGCGAAACAGATCTATACACCTGCTGATCAATTCAGATCCATCTGACATATTTGAAATCAGGGAGATTGACACTCCTGCGCCTCCGGAAGCTGTCATAGTTGAAACCAGAGCCTGCTCCATCTGCGGCGAACATGCAGTCCTGAGCAGGATGGTGAAAAGAGGAAATGATCTTATTTGCAAACAATGCGGACAGGAAATCGATGAGGACATGAGATAGGTCCTCATTTCAGAGGAAAAGCATAAGATTAGTAGGTTGTGGGGCATATTCCAATGAAAATATCTGAGCATCTATATCTATATCTATGGTCTAACCAGCGGGAAAATAACTGCAATACGATTGTAATTGATGGAAAAGTCCCCGTCGTTATCGATCCGGGTCTAAGCAAATATCTGCAGTCACTCTTTCAACGAATGAATCAGGACGGATTTGATTCCAGAAACATAAAACTTGTCATCTGTACTCATGGGCATCCGGATCATCTAGAGGGGGCTTTGGCTTTAAAAAGTGGTGGCGCCAAATTCGCGCTTTCAGCGGAGGAAGAACACTACGTCGTTGACTCAAAGATAGCACGGCGGCCAACTCAGGAATCCCAAAAGCCTATCCTGGAGCTGGATTTCCACCTCAAGCAGGGTAACCTGATCCTTGGGAAACATGAATTCGAAATCATATTTACGCCCGGACACAGTCCAGGAGGAATATCCATTTATTGGCCTCGCCATAAGATCCTCTTCACCGGAGATACGGTATTTATGAAAAGTGTCGGACGCGTGGACTTACCCGGAGGGAACGCAAAGCTACTGAAACGAAGCGTGGACGAATTGTCCAAACTCAAGGTGGAGCTACTCATTCCAGGACATGGACCTGCTGTTCAGGGCGCGTCAAATGTAAAGGCCAATTTTGATTTCATCAAGAGAATGCTCGTAAATGTAAACTGAGTTTGTTCAAATTTTCGGCGCCCTGCATAAATTTTTACACAGCCAGGAAGCGCATTATTTCAATATGTTACAATTCCAGTAAGCGGATGTTCAAATTTTTGGACAAATCAGAAATAGAAGATTCAGTTGAATATGTTTTCAGCGCCCACATCACAATTTCATAACCATTTGATAATACAGGTCTTAAAGTTTTTACTCATGAACTTTTTACTTGTGGCACAGTCATTGCAACCCATTTCGGCAAGAAAAGAATCTTTTCCTCCTACGCCAACTGCAGAGTCAGTTGGTTTTTTTTTAGGTTTAGAAGAGGCGATTTAGAACATAATGCATCACGGGTTAAACAAACCCTGCTCATTTGTCACGTTGCTTTTAACAATAAGCTGTCTGTTGTGGTTTACAGGTTTCGCCTTTTCTCAGGATTCAGAACCCTCCTCGTCTCCCAAATCCCTTTTGATTTTTCCCTTTGGCATCTCTTCTTCCCAACACAACGCAGAACTCGTTTCTTTCGCAGAACACTCCGATAAAACACTCAGAACCACCATAGAAGCATTGGGATCTGACTATAAGGTTCTAACAGAGCGGGACATAAAGAGCGGGAGAGGTTCGGACTCATCTGTATCTAACGAAGTTCAGGCCATAGAGTTAGCCCGGGAGCACAACGTTGATATGGCCATATTCGGCTTTGTGACTTTTGAAGAGAATCACTACCGGTTCAAGGGTTCCATGTGGGCAAAATCTTCAGACAGATGTGTGGTCACCACCGACATCCGGGTTGAGAATATTCATGCTTTGCCAGGCATCCTTCAGACTTTTACAGGCGCGGTAGCCAGGCGTCTGCACGGAACGGCCAAACTCCCTTTTTACAGGAGCGACAATCAGGCTTCAGGACCTATTCCACAGTCGGGCAGGGTCTCTTCTCTCGTAGCGGTTCCAAAGAACTCGGGTCCGTGGAGAAGTCCGGAAATGCCACTGGCCATCTCTTCCGTTGATATCGGAGATATTGATGGTGACGGAAAAAATGAGACAGTTTTTGTAGACGAGTCGGGCATAACTATCTCGAGATTCGAGGGCGGAGGTTTGAGACCCCTGACCCGATATTCTCAATTGCCGGCCATGTATATTTCGGCGGAGGTTCAGGATCTCGATGGTGACGGCATAGCTGAACTAATCCTGTGTTACCAGATGCCGACCGGACTGGAATCGAGTGTCCTTTCCTACAGGAATATGAATCTGACCGTTCTTAAACGCCTACCTAATGTTGTACTTAAGACAGCTACGGAACCTTCTCTGGGAGATAAACCCGCTCTCCTGGGTCAGAGATCCGATTCCGAGGACATGTTCTCTGGAACCATGATTCATTACCGGCTAGAGGAAGGCTCCCTGCAAGAGGTTGGAACCATAAAACTGCCCGCCGGGACTTTTCTGCTGAGTTACGCCTCAGGGTACATTGGAGCTCAAAAAGAGTTTCTTAGGTTCATTTTGAGTCAGGATCAGCGACTGATGGCTTTTGACGGGGAAAACCGTCTACTGAACGTCAAACAGGACAGGATGTACGGCGTCACCAGACGCCTGCGTCTTGGATCAAAAGCCGGGCACAAAAGTATTATTTTCCCGGGCCGTATTCTGATCTCAAAGGCTAGCTCAGACGGATCAAATGAACTGCTCCTTGTGAAGCAGGTAGATGCGGGCAGCCTGGTAGAGGCTTTGGGTTGGGACGGATCCAGGTTTGTGGATAAATGGAAGACGGTCACCAGTCCCGGCATAATTTCGGATTTTCTTATTCGCGATTTCAAGAACGAAGGAGACAATTCCCTGGTTCTCATACTTGTCAATCCTATGCTATTTCCAAACCTCTCAGGCTTTAGAAGTGTGGTTTTCGCCTACGACATGCTGCCCTGATATCCGGAAGATTCTCAACTGACATGCGAATGATGCCTCTCGTAAAACTTGCCGGTTCTCTCTCCGGTGTTACTCATAGAAGACCCTCCCGCTCCTGGCTCTACATTGCCTCAGATTGAAAGGCATTACAGCCACAAAACAAAAATTTGACATTGCCGGTCCCGTGGGGATAACGATTCCAACCCGCTGACTCCAGAAAGCAGTTCTGATTGCAGCAACTGATCGGTCTCCATCGAAATAAAAAAGCCTGCGTCGGAAGACGCAGGCTTTTGAAGCACAGACGATCAGTCTGTTTACATAACTATTTCACTATGAAAGGAACCAGCAACAGGGCGACCATGTTAACAACCTTGATAACGGGGTTGAGGGCTGGACCTGCTGTGTCCTTGTAGGGGTCACCAACCGTGTCACCGGTAACGGCCGCTTTGTGGGCGTCGCTACCCTTGCCACCATGATAACCATCTTCGATGTACTTCTTGGCATTATCCCACGTAGCGCCACCTGTTGTCATGGCGATAGCAAGGAATAGACCTACGACGATGCTACCCATGAGCATTCCACCGAGGGCTTCTTTGCCAAGAATAAAGGCCACTGCCAGAGGAATTACAACGGGCAGCAATGAAGGAATAACCATTTCTTTCTGAGCTGCTGCGGTGACCAGGTCCACGCACTTGCCGTATTCAGCTTTTACTCCGGGCAGACCTTCCTTGAGGCCAGGAATTTCCCGGAACTGTCTACGAACTTCGTCAACGATCGAGCCGGCAGCCTTACCAACCGCCAACATACAAAGAGCTGCGAAGAAGTAAGGAATGATTCCGCCAACCAGCAGACCGACCAGGATTTTGGGATCCGAAAGGTCGAAACTGATGGCCTGTTTGGAAACTTCTTCGATGGCCCTTGTGTACTCTGCGAAGAGCACGAGAGCGGCCAGAGCGGCCGAACCGATGGCATAACCTTTTGTAACGGCTTTCGTGGTGTTACCAACGGCATCCAACGGATCTGTTCTGTCTCTGACTTCCTGTGGCAGTTCGGCCATTTCGGCAATACCACCGGCGTTGTCAGTGATGGGACCGTAGGAGTCGATGGCCACAACGATACCAGTCATCGAAAGCATGGAAACAACTACAACAGCGATGCCGTAGAGGCCTGTTCCCGGGCTGCCGGTAAAACCACCGCCAAGGCTGTAACCGAGAAGGATTGAGCCGGCCAGAACCAGAACCGGTAGCACCGTCGATATCATGCTGATGGCAAGACCGGCGATGATGTTGGTTCCATGACCTGTTGTACTAGCCTGAGCCACATATTTGACGGGACCATACATGCCTGTGAAGTACTCGGTGATGACAACGATAAGACCAGTTGTCACCAACCCGATAACGGCCAGCCAGAATACTCCCATCGAGCTAATGGCGTAACCGGTTGCGCCCTTGACTTCAATAGGCAAGCCCAGAGGAAGCTTGTCAGCCACGAAGTAGAAGGCTATAGCGGCAAGAATACCCGAAACGGCCATACCACGATAAAGGGCTCCCATTATGTAGAGATCTTTTTCGTTGGCGCTTCTGCTGAGCTTCACGAAGAATGTTCCGATAATGGATGCAATGATCGCCACGCCACCGATAAGAAGCGGCATGTAGAAAGCGGCCGTGCCCTGTCCGTAAATGGTGCCACCAAGCAACATCGCGGCCACGATCGTAACGGTGTAGGTTTCATAAAGGTCAGCGGCCATGCCGGCGCAGTCACCAACGTTATCACCAACGTTGTCTGCGATAACACCAGCGTTGCGGGGGTCATCTTCAGGCAGGTCAGCCTCAACCTTACCGATAAGGTCGGCGCCAACGTCAGCGGCCTTCGTGTAGATACCACCACCAACACGAGCGAACACGCTCATGAGCGAGCTTCCAAAACCCAAACCTACCAGAGCGCTAAATACCTTGTGAGGATCAGGATCTCTAGCCATGAGGTAGAAACCTGCCACACCCAACAGAGCCAGACCTGTCACAACGATTCCTGTAACGGAACCGCCCTTGAATGCAACGTCCATGGCGTCCGGTAAGCTCTTGCTTGCAGCGGCGGCCACGCGAACGTTGGCGTTGACGGACACTTTCATACCAAGGAAACCAGCCAAGCCTGATCCAACAAGACCAACAAGAAAACCGATCGCAGGCATCAGACCAAGCGTAAGGAAGAGCACGACTGTCAATATCGCGGCTATCATAGCCACGACTTTGTACTGACGAGTCAAATACGCCATGGAACCTTCAGCCACGTAGCTCGATATCTCTCGCATACGCTCGTTTCCTGCGTCCTGCTTAAAAACCCAACCTGCAGTAATCAAGCTGTAAGCAACACCTAGGCCACCACAGATGAGGGCAGCATAAATAACCCAGTCCATCCACCTACCTCCTTGATTTGAATAACAGAATTCTAGATTAGAAAGCGCTAGTTTACCCTCTACGATTATATAGATTTGCAATTATGTCAAGGACAAAGAATGGCGAGGCAAAAGCATTCATGAGGTTTGGGCGAACAACTCGACGGGGGAGTTAAGGTTTTTCTAACACGACGAAATCAATCGACAAAAGCACAAGAGTCCAGTATTGCATGTGAGATGATCCTGATTCAGTTCTAAGAAATTGTGTGGTTATTCCATATTGTTACAGGTGAAGCCAGTAATTAACACATCGCTTGCCATTACTTTGTTAACTTGTTGATTTACCGATGGTACGATCCCGTGTCTGACCACTTGGCCCCGGATATTTCAACTGCCCTTCAACGCGTCCAGGCGCGTTGCGCAGCCTGAGCAGCCATTCTGAGGACATCCATCCTGCCAGTGTGGTCATTTCAGACGGAATACGACAACTTCGATTGTACTACCTTCCTGCTTCGGGACTATCATTCATTGCCTTAATCGTCAATTTTCCCATTTCACAGATGCATGCCAATCGATTCCTCAACATTTTGAGACCGGTTCTATACTGGTTGTCGGCCGGATCTCACTTTCCAACGGGTATCAGCATCAACGGATTGACATCGGCGGGAAGCTTCAGGGCTCCTGTCACATAGGTATCCTGGAATGCCCCGACTGAGCCCACTTTCAGTCCCAGAGACTCCGATTGCAGATAAACATTTTGCGTAGACGCCCCACTTTCCATGAATACGTATTGCATTCCCCTGTTTCCATACTTGACGGTCATTCTGTTAAAATTTGCTCCGATTACAATTATGACGGGAGCCGACGCCATCCACATCTGCCCCAGGGCGGTCCTGGCCAGAAGAGACCGGTTGTCGCCAGGGTTGATTGAAGTCAGGGTATTTGATTCAGGCTTGTAATGGTAAACCCCGGCCGGAAGTCCTGAAACAGTGTCAGTTCCACTGACAAGGAAAATCTCCAGAGCGTAGAGCCCCCCTGCGGATGGAATAACCTTGGAAGTCGCCCCTGAAATGGCATCGGCCGGCAGATTGCCATTCGCTGCCCATAACAACTGGGATACCTCTGCCAGACTCAAGGCGGCGTTGCTGAATCCCCGCTCTGACTTCTTCTTTAATATCGCAGTCTCCAATGAGATTTTGCCAGTATAAGACGGCTTGGGCAATTTGACCTCGTTTTGCGCAAAAGAGCTTTGAACGCAAGGCGCGGCAATCAGAAACGCCACCAGAAACGATAACATCTTCGTTGATACCTTCATGGTTCCTCACACCTGGCAATCCCGCCCAGCCCGGAAAGGGTCTCGCCACTTTCAAACCGCTGGGATCATTGCTTCGAAAAAAAAAAAAGGATATAACCTTATGGCCAAATAACAGGCCATGTATAGCACGGCTTCGTCTACTCAATGAAAGTAATTCCAGCTCTTTCGACAAAGCAGCTTTTCATGAGTTTTTAGGATAGATTTTTAAAATATTCAACCTGTGGGAGAAAAAGATGCAAAAAACGCTTTCGATCATCAAACCGGATGGGGTGTCCAAACAGATCATCGGGGAGGTGATCAGGACTTTTGAGAGTAATGGCCTAAGAATTGCCGCCATGAAAATGAAACAGCTAAGTAAGCCGGAGGCTGAAGGTTTTTACTACGTTCACAAGGAACGGCCGTTTTTTGGGGAATTAGTTGAATTCATGATCTCAGGCCCGGTCGTTCTGATGGTTCTGGAAGCCCCGGAGGCAATCAAACGCAACCGTGAACTTATGGGCGCCACCGACCCCGCTGAGGCCCTGGAAGGCACCATCAGAAAAAGATTTGCCGAAAACAAACAGAACAATATTGTTCACGGGTCGGATTCAGAAGAGAGCGCCTGTTTTGAAATAGGATATTTTTTCAGTGGAATTGAGATATTTTGACATTTTCGAATGACATAACAGCGCTTCAGGACTCTGCGCCGCCCGATTTATCAGGAATGACTCTTGAAGACATGGAGGCTTTCCTCATTGCTCGTGGCCAACAGAAGTACCGCGCCGCACAGATAATGAAGTGGATTCATCAGGGCCTGGTCGATAATTTCGAGCCCATGACCAACCTTTCCAAGTCGTTGCGCCTGGAATTGTCCGACCACGCTCACATTGGCGTCCTGAGACATGTCTCTACCCAGACATCTGTCGATAATACCGCCAAGTTCCTGTTTCAGCTCTCCGATGGATTGTTCATAGAATCGGTCCTGATTCCGGAAACGGATCACGACACGCTATGCATTTCCACACAGGTAGGCTGCGCCATGGGATGCAGGATATGCAGAACCGCCAAAATGGGGCTCCAGAGAAACCTGTCCTCCGGTGAAATAGTGGGACAGCTTCTCGCGGTGAGGAGAATTCGGCAGGATTCCAGAATTACAAACGTCGTTTTCATGGGGATGGGGGAGCCGCTGGCCAACTTCGAGAACACTGTCAGGGCCATCACAATTCTCTCACATCCGAATGGGCCTCAAATTTCCTGGCGCAGACTTACCGTTTCGACGTCGGGAATAGTCCCTAAAATACTCGAGCTTGGATCGACTGTCAGAGCAAAACTTGCGGTTAGTCTCAACGCAGTCACAGATGAACAGCGCAGCCACATTATGCCCATAAACCGCGCCTATCCGCTTGCGAAACTCATGCAGGCCCTCCAGTCTTATCCATTACCGAGAAGGGACAGGATCACCTTTGAATACGTAATGATAGATGGTTTCAATGATTCTGACGCGGACGCCCGTCATCTGGTGAGGCTACTGAATCCGGTGCGAGCCAAGGTAAACCTTATTCCTTTCAATGACGAACTGTCAGATGAGTTCAGAACGCCATCAGCCAAACGGGTGTCAAGTTTTCAGGACATTCTGATGTCCAAATCCCTGGTGGCCATAGTCAGAAAGTCCCGGGGAAGGGACATACTGGCCGCCTGTGGACAGCTCGCTTCACAAAAAGCCGGAGGCTAACGCTGTGAGCAATCACATTCAGTTTCTGATTGACGCATTGTCAGACCCAACTGTCTACCCACACCCAGTTCAGAATGTGGACGTCATTCAGACTCACATCTCGGTAGTCTTCATTGCAGGCGATTTCGTATATAAAATTAAAAAGCCACTCAACATGGGGTTCCTCGACTACACCACCCTCGATAAAAGACGATTCTTCTGTCAACAGGAAGTTACTCTCAATTCCAGGTTCTCCGAAGGGATTTATCTGGAGGTGGTCGAAATTTATTCCCGGAATTCTCAGGTAAATTTTTCTGGTTTGGGAGAGCTCATGGAAGTGGCTGTCCTTATGAAGAGAATCCCCGAAAACCGCGTACTCAAGAGAATGCTCTTGAACGATGAGATTGAAGACAGTCATCTGGTGGCATTGGCGAAGCGTCTGAAGGAGTTTCACGCGGATGCCACGCAATCGGGAAGCATATCACTTTTTGGCGCCCCGGAAGTCATACACCAGAACCTCACCGAGAACTTTGAACAGGTCAGGAATTATGTCGGCGTTTGTTTGGAAGCAGAACTGCTGGATGAAATAACCTCGAGATCTTTCGAGTTCCTTGGCCACTATTTGCCGGACTTCAAAAGCAGGGTAAAAAACGGACTCATCCGGGATCTTCATGGAGATTTGCATTCAGAACACATTGTTTTTCTCGACCGGATAATGCTGGTGGACTGCATCGAATTCAACGACAGGTTCAGGTATTCAGATATTGTGTCGGACCTGGCTTTCCTTTTGATGGACCTTGACTTTCTTGGCTTTCCGGCGCTGTCCCGAAAACTCAGGCGGTATTATTCAGAAAATGAGGACAACACTTTCGTCAAGGGACTATACAGATTCTACAAATCATACAGAGCTTTTGTACGAGCAAAAGTAAACAGTTTCGCACTGAGTGAACCGGAGATATCCGAATCTTCCAGGAACCTGGCCAGGCAGTCCGCCACCGATTATTTCAGACTCTCCGCCTGGTACCTCAGGAACAGGCAGGTTCCCTTTCTCATGGTGACCTGCGGACTGATGGGGTCCGGGAAAAGCTTTCTGGCCCAAAAAATTTCTGGAAGAACAGACGCTGTGATCATTCGCTCAGATGTTATCAGGAAGCAAATGCTTGGAATTGGCGCGTCTGAAAGACATTTTGACGATTTCGGGAGGGGGATCTACACCTCAGATGTGACCAATGAAACGTACACCCGGATGTTCGAACTGGCGTCCGATCAACTGAAACAGGGTTTCCCGGTGATACTTGACGCTTCTTTTTCAAGCTTCCGTCACCGGGATATTGCCAGAAAAGTGGCGCTGGACAATGGCGCCCGATTTTCAATACTGGAAGTGACCGCCCCTGACGATGTAATAAAAGCAAGACTTTCGCAAAGGGCTCTTTTGTCAAAAGAACCCTCTGATGGTCGCTGGGAACTGTTTCATGAGCAAAAATCGCGTTTTGAGCCTCCCAAGCCAGAAGAGTCCGAGCGCCTTAATGTCTATGACAGCTCGAAGCATTCGGAACAGGAATTGGGAAAAGTCGTCAGGAAGATACTCTTTTTTTAGGTGTATCACACACACTGAAATGACGAATATGATGTATCTCAAATTGATCGTCTGTCTTTTCATAATGATAGCGCCGGTCGCATGCGTCCCTCAGAAGACGACTGCGCCAGGCAAAGTTCAGCAGACTGTTGAACTGCATTATCAGATGGGGATTAATTTCCTGAATGAGGAAAAAACTCCACAGGCTATCCGTGAATTGATGGCTGCCCAGCTCCTGGCGTCAAACAACGCTGATGTTGAACATGCGCTTGGTTTGGCTTATCAGAAACAGAAATTGTACGACCAGGCGGTTGATCAATACAAGAAGGCTCTTGACATAGATCCGAAACTGAGCGAGGCCCGAAATAACCTGGGAACGGCCTATCTTGCAAAGGGATCTTATGAGGAGGCCATCAAACTTTTTGATGAATGCCTCAAGGACCCTTCTTACCCTACTCCGGAGAAAGCGGCCTACAATCTCGGAGTGGCGCATTTTGCCATGAAAGATTATGATAACGCCATTCGGAACTACGAGAAATCACTACTCCTGAAACAGGACAACATAAACGCCCTGTATAATCTGGCTTTTGCCCATGAGGAAAAGAACGAGCCCGGTAAAGCTCTGGAATATTATAAAAAGGCGCTAGGGGTCGATCGTTCTTTCAAGGAGGCAAACTACAGGCTAGGCGTGGTATATGAGAAGCTGGGAGAACAGAACCGGGCAGCGGATGCCTACCGACATGTTCTTGAAATAGACCCGGACCACATCGGCGCTCACCTGAAACTGGGAATTATCCAGCTGAAATCGGGCAACACCGAACAGGGAATAAAATTGCTGGAATTCGTCGCAGCCGCCGATCCTGAAGGCGCTGCAGGCAAACAGGCAAAGGAAGAGATCTCCAAAAGCGGGGAAAACAAGTCCGCCCCTAATAACAAATGAGCAATGTGGTCTTTCGGGCCATTCATAAATTTAGTAAAGGAGCCATGCATGTCCAGAATACAGAGGGCCTTGATAAGTGTTACCGACAAGTCGGGCATTGAGGAGTTTGCAAGGGGACTGGCTGAGTTCGGAGTCCATATCCTGTCCACCGGAGGAACTGCAAAAACTATTTCACAGGCTGGAATTAAAATAACCGAAGTATCCGATTTTACCGGATTTCCTGAAATGCTTGATGGAAGGGTAAAAACACTTCATCCAAAAATCCACGGCGGTATACTTGGTTTGAGGTCCAGACCCGAACACGTCAAAGCCATGTCAGAACACAACATTGAGCCGATCGACATGGTGGTGGTAAATCTTTACGCTTTTGAGAAAACTGTGGCCAAACCGGGTTGCTCCCTCGAAGACGCTATCGAGAACATTGACATAGGTGGGCCTACCCTACTCAGGGCCGCCGCAAAGAACTATCCTTTCGTGACCGTTGTTACGGATCCGGGCGATTATGCGCTGGTATTGAACGAAATGAAGAGTTCCGGCGGAAATGTGTCGGAAAAAACCAATTTCAGACTAGCCTGCAAAGTCTTTGAGCTAACCAACAGGTACGACGCGGCAATATCCGCCTATCTCGAGACAATTCCGGGATAATTTTTCATAAAAAGATACGGAGAGAGACCAAGATATGGACGATGTAAAAGTAGCGATAATCATGGGAAGTGAATCGGATCTTCCCCAGATGCAAAAAGCGGTAGATATTTTAGTTGAGTTCGGAGTGAAACATTACATTACCGTGGCGTCGGCCCACCGGACACCGGACAGAGTGATAGAACTAACAAGGCGCGCGGAAGCTGAAGACTGGAAAATCTTCATAGCAGGCGCCGGCATGGCCGCTCACCTCGCAGGTTTCATTGCCGCTCACACCGTTAAACCTGTTATAGGCGTGCCGATGGACTCTTCTTCGCTTAACGGCCTGGATTCTCTTCTTTCAACCGTTCAGATGCCTGGAGGAGTTCCAGTAGCCACGATGGGACTGGGATCAGCCGGCGCCAAGAACGCAGGCCTGTTCGCAGTAGAAATACTGGCTATCAACGATGCTTCTCTTAAGGGCAAGTTGCTGGATTACCGGAAAAAGCAGGCTAAAATAATTGAAAACAAGGCTGATGAAGTCGAAAAACTCAATTAAAGGCAGATAAGGGCCATTTGATTCCCGTATTTGAAGGCCGAAACCTGAACCTGTCAGGCTTCGGCCTTGTAATGTCAGTCGTCGTAATTACCGGCCGGACCCTTGTCAGAATCAATCTTCAGGGCTTTTTCCCGTATTTTCTCGAGGGTCCAGTCTTTCGGATCTTCAATTCTCTGAGCCTTTGGACCCAGATCGTACGAATTCGCCTTTAATATGGCCTCTATGGCCAGAGGGGCAGTGTCAGCGCAATTGAAAACGTTTGTCAAAAGATTGTAAACAAAGTCTTCAACTCCCTGAGTCATGCGATCGCGTTCGGCCTGAGTCAGCCCAAGGAGTTTGTTCTCGAAAGGCAGGTTAAGCTTCTTGTAGTCGCCACCTTTGAGACCCTTATCCCTGGCGTAAGCCACCATCTTTTCCCACATGGCGTCATAAGGACCGGCATCCGGCATTTTTATGAAATTGCCGTCGGAATCCTGAATCGCGTTACCGTATTCATTTACTTTGAGACCCCAGGACACCATCTGGAGGGCGGTCGCCACATTGGCCTTGGTGGTGTGTGTCTGCTGGGCTATCTGCCGCAGGCGGTCAAAGTTGTTTCCTGATGTCCCATGCTGAGCGCCTGAGACCTTGTATTTCTCTATAGCGCTGTGAATACTTGCAGTAAGATCGACCTGTATGCCGGCGTCGGACGCTTCCAGACCATGAGTCGTTCCATTGTTGAGGGCAATCCAGTCCGGGAAAAGGCTATTGGCGTTTAGTCCCTGGATCAGGAAAAGGGCCTCTTGTACAGTGGATAATCCGGTCTTGCCTTTGATTTCTCCGACTTCCGTCTCGTATCCCGCCCATGAGGGCACATATTTGGACAACTCGATATTGGCAAGCAGATTATCGGCATCGGGAAGGTGAGACGCGTCAATTGCTATCGAGGTCATTCCGTAGTCAAAAAGACTTGGAATCTCAGTTTTTGCAGCGTCAATATCTTTTTCTTTCTTGATGCCATAGTGATCGGCGTGGATTGCTACGGGAACAGTTATACCCAGTTCGTTGCACATTGCGTCGACCTGAAGGGCCAGATTCCAGAAACTCACTGCGCAGTACGCGTCAGCTCCACCTTCTGACTTGGCTATTTCTATAATTATGGCGGCGTTGGCCTTCTGGGCGGCCTTCAAGGCGCCCCTGGCCCCGAACGAGTTCCGGGCGCTTGCCGCTATCGTCATGGCCTTGCCCTTGGCTATCATCGCTCTGTCTATGACCTTGCCACTCACTATCAGAGCTTTCGAATTCGGGAACAGTTTTACAATGTTCGGTGGACGGCCTACCGATAATGCTTTTTCAAAATCCGCGCTGGAAATACCTGAATGATGACTCATGAGTCCCTCCGATGAACACAGGTTTAATAGTTTTAATCACTGTTGTGTGTAGAATACAAAATGGCCCGCCGCAGAGCCTTTACATTAATTCAGGATAATAATTTATCAGTTTTTGGACGAGTTAGAAACTGATTTGTCAGCAATTTTCCCCGGGGAGACACGCGTCTGATTGCTGGCGGGCGGAAAACCAGAGGCTTTAACGATTTTGAGATCATATTCTATTTGGTCTCGTGATATGGATCCCTTTTCAAGCTCAAGACGCACCGCCCCTGAATGAAGTGGCCTAAAGGCATTAGAATCAGACAGGTTTCTCATCTTGCCATTGAAAAAGAATTCCACATTCCTGATCCACCACAAGGTGCCGTTGTGCAGTTCCACCTTCAGATAAGGGGTCCCGTCCTCCTCCTTGAAGCGCAAGTATCCCGTTGCGTAAACCCTCTTAAGGTCCGATGCCGCTAATTCCTCATAAGGTTTGGCTACGGTAGAACTCCTCAACATCCACGCCACAATCGCCATCGCGCCTACAAACACCACGCTTATCAGCGCAGCTACTACAAATATCTCATGTTTCCTGAAAACTTCCAGCAGCTTTCTAATCATTCCTGTCGCCCTGACTGCGTTGGAACGTATTTATACGTCCTGTCTCCGAGTCATACTTGTGTACTATTTTACTGCCACCATAAAAAGCCTCGCCAGAGAACGCCGCCCTCTCCGGACCTCTCGTCCTCAGATTCAATGTCACTCCCATCGGAACAACAACATTCGATCGCACTCCATCAGGGAAATTCAGATTCGAATCTTTGGACTTGCTTGACACCTCAACGTCAAAATACCTGTGTTCGCGAGCAAAATATTCTTCCTGGGCGCGAGCCGCAAGCATCAGGGCCTTCGCCGCCTGTTCGCTCATCCGCCTCTCGCGATACGAGTCTATCATAAGAAAATATATCACTGAAAGTATCGCGATTATAAATATCGCCGATACCATCTCAAGCATTGCAAATCCGGACTGGTCATTACGCAGGTTCATCAGGATCACGCTCCTCGGACACGCCTTATTACGCCTGGAGACTTCAGAAGCCACGCCGGAAAAACCAGTCGCCGTCTATCAGCATAGCCCTTTAAGCTCCCTGACTGACTAATATTCCAGCCATGGAGCATTGTCAAGACTTTATCCCTTATAATTATATGGTTATCTCGCCTATATAAACCGTTTCAGACTTTCCGGTCATAATTACCGAACTACTATTGCCTTTCCAGAATATGGACAACGGACCGCCCAGGAGCTCGACCGTCGTCTCACCTTTGGTGAAGCCTTTGAGCGCTGAGGCTACAGCGGTCGCGCATGCGCCTGTTCCACACGAAAACGTCTCGCCGCTTCCCCTCTCCCAGACCCGCATCAGGAGTCTGTTTGGACCCAGAACCTTGCAAAATTCCACGTTGGTTTTCTGTGGAAAAACAGGGTGAGTTTCCAGCAGAGGTCCATATTTTCTTGCGAGATAGTCAAGATTGTCTTCCGCAAAGATTACACAGTGAGGATTCCCCATTGAAACAAGATTGCAATGAAACTTGTGGTGGGCTACCTCTACCGGATAATCAAGAATTGGGGGGTTTCTGTCTTGTATGTCTGCAGGTATTTTTTGCGGGTCAAAAATGGGGGCTCCCATGTCGACTTTCACCTTATCGACTTTTCCAGAGGCGTCAATAATCAGGTCGAGGGTCTTGATGCCCGCTCTGGTTTCTATCTTGAGGTTTTTCTTTTTGCTCAGTCCGTTATCATAAACATACTTTGCCAGGCACCTGATGCCGTTCCCACACATTTCGGCCACCGTACCGTCTGAATTGATGTAATCCATGAAGAACTCGGCTACATCCGAGTTTCTGACGACTATAACCCCATCAGCTCCCACACCCTCTCGACGGTCGCACAATCTGGAGACCTGTCCTGGGCTCAGTTCCATCTTTTTTTCGAGATCGTGGAACACCACAAAATCATTTTTGGCGCCATGCATTTTATGAAAACGTATGTTCATTGTCTTTTCCTGGTTTTATGTGTTTAATGGCCGCAAGCGGTCGGTCTCCGAAATTATCATCGCGAGTTTAGCACGCCTGGGTTCATTTGTAATCCGTTTGACAGATTACCACAAATCCCCGAAGGCTCCACATGGCGCCTTTCTATCGACATCCGCTTTTTTTTTGGACATAATGCACAATCGGATGACTCAGACAAACACTTTTTTTTGCAATCCCTGCAGACACTGGAAAAATGAAGTATCTGACCCTGATTGTATTGCTCCTGGTAATATCATACGCAATTGGAGAATTTGTGTTCAAGGACCGAAGCGCCGAAGGACTGACCAGCGCCGCTGACAAGTGGAAGGATCTGGGCCGGAGAATTCATCAGTCAGTGGGAATAATTGCGGTTCTGATGATCATAATACTTGTCGCCAGATTCATCTACCACACAATTGATTCCCACTGGTAAAATCGAATTAATTCCCTTTACAGGCGTTCCTGATTACATCATTTCGATGGCGCAGGCCATAGACACGCCACCGCCACCGCACAGGGTTGCCATGCCCAGCGTCTTGTTCCTCTTCTTCATTGCGTGAATCAGCGAAACGATGAGACGTGCGCCAGTACAGCCAACCGGGTGTCCAAGACCTATCCCCGATCCGTTTACATTTGTTACGTCACGATTCAGCCCGAGCTCTTTCTCACATCCAAGGTACTGGGCTGCGAACGCTTCATTGAGCTCAATGAGTTCGAAATCATTCAGGGCTATGCCTGATTTCCCGAGCAGGTTGTGAACTGCGGGAACAGGGCTCAAACCCATGATGCTGGGATCACAGGCGCCCATACCCGAAGCCTTTATCCTGGCCAGAGGTTTGAGGCCGAGTGATTTGGCTTTTTCGAGGCTCATGATTACAAGAGCGGCTGATCCGTCATTTATGCCGGAGGCGTTACCCGCCGTAACGGTCCCTGTCTTGGGTATGAATGCGGGGGCCAGTCTGGTCAGGGCTTCCATTGTCAGGCCTGGACGGAAATGCTCATCCTTGTCGAAGATCTTCGGTTCGCCCTTCCTCTGTGGAACACTTATAGGGACTATCTCCTCGGCGAAGGAGCCGTCTTTGGTCGCTCTCTCAACGTTGTTGTGGCTACGCAGCGCTATTTCATCCTGTTCCTGCCTCGAGATGCCGAGTTTAAGAGCGACAAATTCTGCCGTGTGCCCCATTATGTAGGGTTTTCCCCTGAAAAACTCGACTGGACCGTCGCTCGGGTAGGGCAAAATATGCGACCCGCAATGAAGACCCGTCGTCAGGGCGTCAGTAATTGCGTCATTACCCATTCTGATTCCCCAGCGGGCTTTCTCCACGGTGTAAGCGACACCTGACATGTGCTCTACGCCACCGGCCAGGATTATTTCAGCGTCACCGGCCTTGATCATGGCCGCGCCTGAAAGCACCGCCTCCATACCGGAGATACACACCCGGTTAACGGTCACTGCGGGAACCGAATCAGGTATTCCTGCCATTAGCGCGCCTATCCTGGTAACATTCATGGCGTCAGTGGGGTTAAGGCAGCAGCCGAAGCGCACGTCATCTATGGTGTCCGCCGAAATCCCGGCGCGCTCAATGGCGCCTTTCATGGCCACAGACATTATGCTGGAAGCATGCATGTCTTTTAGAGTTCCACCAAAGGTTCCTATCGCTGTGCGGCATGCGGATACTATTACAACATCAGTCATATCGGAGTTCTCCTCGGAATTCAGGTACAAAAAAATACGCTTGGGAGCGTACGCGCCCAAGCCAGCGGAAATGTTCGAAGACTTTTTACTTAAATACGTAAGTTACAGGGTCGATCTCGCCGTTTACAGTCAAACAGGCCGCCCCCTGAACAGATTGGAGTGAAACAATCCGGATTATCTCACTTGAGAATGGCAGCCTCATCGATAGACATTTTTTTCTCGAAATCTTCCCAGAAATCTTCCTGAGTCTTTCTCCAGTCTGAGCCGAATTTTTTGTTGAACAGCGAACCCACACTATCGAGCGCTTTCTTCCAGGCGGTGTTATAATTGAGTTTCAACACGTCTTCCAGGAAGGGAACCAGGGAGCCTAGTTTTTCCTTGGGCAGGTAAGCGCGCGCTCCGAGTTCTATCGACTTCCTCAGCGCCTCGGGTGTAAACGCGTGAGCGGTGAGCATGACGGTCGGGAACCCCGCGTTGTGGGCTATCTGCAGAAGGTCAAATCCACGAACACCCATGATGTCAAGTATGACCAGATCGTAGGTGTAGGATACCAGGTACTGCTGCGCTTTCTCAAACGTTGTGGCCCTGTGAAGAGTCACGTTTGCCGACTCAGAGAGTTCTTCCTCGATAATATCCAGAACATCCTCTTCGTCATCTACCGCTAGAATAAGCTTGTCTTGTAGGATCTCAGAAGCGGCCATTGGTTAGTCCTTTTGTTCGGGATGAGTTCAGGTCCGGGTCCCTGAGCTGAATAGGTTTTTCGGCGACATAAACTGCTTTGTGATCAAGCGGTTCAAAGGAGTCCCCTCCGAGAATCACTCAAGCCCCATGGTCCGGGGTTTTCGGCCGGGACTTTTTCCACTCTGTCTACTTCATGCCTACTCACCTGCAGGCAGAAAGTCAACATTTTCCAGAAACTCTTGACAGCTTTAGTCGCTTAAAGGTGTTGACGTGTTTGATTTTAATGAGGTACGGCGAATTTGGCAAGTTCTTCATTCTGCTACGTTGATGTCTTTGCCTAAAATAGGCGTTCAGTATATATTCAGGCTTGTTGCGGCAGGGCTCCGTTTGCGGTTTGACATATCCGGAATTACCGGAGAGCTACTGTTCAGCGCGCTGAAAATAAAAAAACAGGTTTGCAGGGAACGTTTATGACACTGAGAAAATACGTAGTGGTGCCTCCCATGAAAGGCGAGCTGGAGAACCTTAGAGAAATTGCGAGTAATTTGTGGTTCTCCTGGAATATGAATGTCGTTGAACTTTTTGATCACCTGGATGAAAAGCTCTGGAGGGACTCAAACCACAATCCGCTTCAGACCCTTATTCGGCTATCGAGTTCACGTCTAAACGAGATCAAGGCTGATGAGGGCTACCTGGCGCACGTGGCCAGGCTTCACCAGAAGTTCAGGGATTATATGACCAGTGGCAGACGCTACGCGTACCGGCTTGAAAGACCACTCGACTTTACTATCGCTTATTATTCGCTTGAATTCGGTGTCACCGAATGTCTGCCGGTTTATTCCGGAGGCCTCGGACTTCTGGCGGGAGATCACCTCAAGTCGGCCAGCGATCTGAATGTGCCCCTTGTCGGGGTGGGCCTGATGTATCAGGAAGGCTATTTCCACCAGAGACTGGCGGCAGATGGGTGGCAGCAGGAAATTTATCCGAGGACCGAGTTTGACACTCTCCCGCTTGAAAAACAGACCGATTCCTCGGGATCTACCATTATCCTGTCGGTAGATCTCGCGGGAGAACCTCTTTATTTCAGGATCATGAGAATCAATATCGGCCGCATACCGCTATACCTGCTTGACGCTGATATTCCGGAGAATTCCCCCAGGATGCGAGCTATCACCTCAAGGCTCTACGGGGGTGATAATGAAATGAGGATCAAGCAGGAAATACTGCTCGGTGTAGGAGGCAGTCGCGCCCTGCATGCCCTGGGAATTGAACCGTCTGTCTTCCACCTCAACGAAGGTCACGCGGCTTTCACTCTTCTGGAGAGGGTCAGATACTTTGTGGAGGAAAAAAAGCTCAGTTTTGACGAAGCCAGCATGATGGTCAAGAGCCAGAGTATTCTCACGGTTCATACGCCTGTTCCCGCAGGTAATGATGTCTTTGACCCCGGATTGATGGAAAAGTATTTCAGACGTGAGGTGGAGCGAATCGGAGGGCGGTACCACAAGTTTCTGCAGCTTGGCAGAAGGATACCGAACGACGGATCAGAAGGCTTCTGGATGCCGGTGCTGGGCCTGCGACTGTCCTCGCACGCCAACGGTGTCAGCAGGCTGCACGGCCGGGTCGCCCGGGACATGTGGCGCCAGGTCTGGCCACATCTCGAACGTGCCGACGTTCCCATCGGACATGTCACCAATGGCGTCCACATACCCTCTTATGTCTCAAGAGATCTGCTTAAACTCTATGACCGCTATCTTGGACCGGGATGGACCGAAGACCCCGACAATGAAAAAGTATGGCAACGCGCACAAACCATTCCTGACACAGAACTGTGGAGGACACGTGAGCGCTGCAGGACCCGGCTCATGTATTTCGCCAGAAGAAGACTCATCAAACAGCTCAGGAACAGGAACGCCACTGCCCATGAAATCGATGCGGCCGAGAGAGTGCTGGATCCGGAAGCCCTGACAATCTGCTTTGCGCGCAGGTTTGCCACATATAAAAGAGCGACCCTTCTGTTCAGGGATCCCGAAAGATTGGCCCGGATACTTACCAAACCAGGGAAACCCGTTCAGCTGATCTTTTCAGGGAAGGCTCACCCGGCTGATGACGCGGGAAAACAGCTCATCAGGACAATTATCCAGACAATAAAGGAAGAGCCTTTCAGAGGAAGGATAGTCTTCATTGAAGATTACGACATTAACATTGCGCGCTACCTGGTCCAGGGGGCTGATGTGTGGCTCAATACACCAAGGCGACCGCTCGAGGCTTGCGGGACCTCCGGAATGAAGGCTGCGGCCAACGGGGCTCTGAGTCTCAGCATACTTGACGGCTGGTGGGATGAAGGTTACCAGGGCGATAACGGATGGGCTATCGGCTCGGGAGAAGAATATGAGGACCAGGAGATCCAGGACCAGATTGAGAGCAGGGACCTTTATGATCTGCTCGAACAAAGTGTCGCGCCGCTTTTTTATGAGCGCGGCATAGATGACATTCCACGGGACTGGATCAGCATGATGAAACGCTCAATTACCACTATATGCCCCGAGTTCAACTCTCATCGAATGGTTTCCGATTATATTGAACACTCATACGTGCCATGCGCTACGACATCCGAAGTCCTGAGGAAAAACGATTTCCGCGTTCTAAAGGAAATGGTCGCCTGGAAGAAACAGATAACCAAGGACTGGCACGCGCTCAGAATCCTTGATGTCACCGTGGATGACAGCGACAGAGCGATCAAGGATCACCCTGTGGACATTTCAGTCACGGTAGACACCGCAGGACACAATCCCGATGAACTAAAGGTAGAAATATTTCATGGCCCGATTGATACCTACGAGGAGTTCAAGGTTAGACATGTGACAGTTCTCGAAAATTTCAGGCACTCCCAGACTAACGGGGCCTTCATTTTTTCGGGCAAGATTCCGCTCTTGTACACCGGGCTTTACGGTTATTCGGTCAGGGTGACGCCTCAGATGCCTTATTTGCCGGTCTCTGAATCGTATGACCTCATATTGAGAGGATAGAGGAAAAGATTTTTATAGTATTATATGTTTATCTTTATTATCATGACTTGATATTTTCATTAATAACATGCTAATTTGGATCTTTCAGGTCTGAGAACTGGTCCGAGTTGTTAAAATCACCCCGGCATAAACCAGGACTCTCACTGCGACGGATAAACATCACAATCCGTTGGAAGTTTTTCAATGGATTAATCCACAGAATTAAATATCCGAAAATGATACGGTCTCGAGAGGGTAACATTTATCCTCTCGCTTATTGTCGGCACTTTATTTCGAGGAGGTTTAAATGAAGCGAAGAAGCTGGTTGTTCCTAGGTATTGCCTTGATTGTGGCGTTTGGGGCCATGGTCGTGCTTTCTACTCCTGCGGACGCAGGCCCACTGGAAGACGCCATAGCCAAGACACCCCAGGGCACTGGCAAAGGACAGATCAACCCATCAGCGGAGAAGGGTTTCATGGGAATCCCCGGCGGTCCGCAGGTATTCTGGCTATGGGGTGTTCTCTGGGGCGTGTGGGTGGGATGGATATTCTCGTCAGTCGGCGCGTTTGGTGGAATCATGGCCGGTGTTGGTCACATTTCCGTATTTGGCCTGGGTGATTACGCTAAATCTTTCAGGGATACCAACCCGACGTTGAACAAGATGTTGACGGATTCAATCCGCGTGTCTAACCAGTATCTGGTAGGTCTGTCGGCCTTGATTTCCTCCATCACCTACCTGCGTATGGGTCGACTGGTTATGCCCCTTGGCCTGTGTCTGGCCATAGGCGGTATCCTTGGAGCTTATCTTATTCCCGTGCTAACAGCCGGTAAGATCAACCTTAGCAGTTACATCGGTTATTTCGGTCTGGTTGTGTTCGCGGTTGCCGGCGTGCTCCTTTATGAAACCACACCGGCGGGTCAGGCGAGCAAAAAGGCGGCCAAGGCTGCTACCAAGGCTTTTGAAGATGCCCACATAGCCAAGAAAGCCGGTAACGCTACTGATACTTCTCAGGCGGGTGTTCAGGTCAAGAGCTGGGGCCTCTCCAGAATTACCTTTACATTCTACGGTGTAGAATTTGGTTTCAATCCCCTGTGGCCCCTTCTTGGTGGTTTTTTCATCGCCGCCATTTCGGCCTTCATCGGTGTTGGCGGTGGCTTCCTTTATGTTCCGTTCCTGACCTCAGTTGCGGGTCTTCCGATGTTCATCGTGGCCGGCACCTCGGCATTGGCGGTTTTGGTCAGCATGATCACATCGATTTTCACTTTCATGTTTATCAAATCCGTGCCTATCGATTTCATACTTGTAGGAACCGAGTTGATCGGTATTTTCATTGGCTCCATCCTTGGGCCGATGACCTCCAAGTATATCCCGGAAGTTTGGCTCAAACGACTGTTTGTAGTCCTGGCGGTCTATGTCGGTGTTAAATATGTATCCAGGGGCTTCCTTGGCTATTCGATTATCCCCTAACCTTTAACAAGGATGATGATCAACTGGGCCGCCAGCCATGTGGACTACGGCCCAGTTTTCAACCACCATGGAAATGAACCCCATATTTGCTTTCGTTGACCCGTTTCTGATCTGGTTCTACAGATTGACGGGAAACGCTTTTCCTGATTTTGTCATCGGAACTACCGTGTTGGCTTTTTTTGCGGTTCTGATCGGAGAGTTTTGCATATCTCTGGCTTTTCTGGCGGCCAGAAAGAAAATCGACAAGACATCAAAAGAGGTCGTTCACTATCAGAACCTTTCCATGAAGGCCATAGCGTCGGGGGACAAATCGTCATACACGGCTGCAAACAAGCTGGCAAATGATGCCTTTGGAAAATCATTTTTCCTTCAGATTTCTCTATCTGGAGCTTTCTTGTGGCCCGTTTTTTTTGCCATAGCGTGGATGCAACCCAGATTCAGGGATGTTGAATTTCAAACTCCCTTTGAGGGCTACACGGTCGGCTTTTTGTTCTTTTTTGTAATCATCTACATCGTGGTTTGTGTAATTTTCAAAAAATTCAAATACAGGCTTCCTTACTTTAAAAGCATAAAAGCTACCCTTGACACTTATGAGAGAAGCGCTACCAGGCTGAAAACACCTGCGGATTATATCTCTGAGCCCAAAAGGGAGCAATAGAGCTGGAGTCATGTTGGGCGATGTTTTCTCTTTTAGAGACTTCAGTATATTTATGCTCGCTGTGTTATGAAGTCATCGTGACAAAAAACCATTAAATAATCGAAGAATCGAAGCAATGAGAGGGATGCAAAATGTCCGAAAGTTCTAAGCATGTTGTATATAGTGTTTGTAACATGTGTACGGTTCGTTGCCCAATTGAGGTTGAGGTAGAGAACGGCGCGGTCAAACACATCTGGGGAAATCCCCATTTATTTGGTGGGCGTTATTTATGTCCCCGTGGCGCCGCCGGTAAGGTATTCGAGAATGATACCGAGCGCCTTCAGTACCCTATGATCAGGGAGGGCGAACGCGGTTCCGGTCGCTGGAGACGCGTCTCGTGGGAAGAGGCGTTAGACTATACCGCTGACAACCTCAAGAAGGTCATTGAAAAGTACGGCCCGGAGAGCATCGTGCTCGGCGACCGCGGCGGAGCGTTCACCGACATGCAGAAAGCATTCATCAAGGCGCTTGGCTCACCCAATTATTTTAATCATCACGGCTCATGTTCCAACAGTGTCCATAATGCGCACAACGCCATAGCTGGTCATAGGAGAAACACTGTCTCCTACGACTGGAAGAACTGCGAATATGCGATACTTTTCGGAAGAAACATCCTTGAATCCATCGGGACCAAGGAAGCCAAGGATTTCATAGACGCGCTTGACCGTGGCATGAAGTTCGTGCATGTGGACGTTCGCTGGAATTACACGGCATCCAAGGCCGATAAATTCCTGATGATCAAACCCGGCGGAGATTACGCTCTGGTGCTGGGCATTCTGAACGTGCTGGTAAACGAGAAGCTCTATGACGCTGAATTTGTGGACCGGTGGGTTACAGGTTTTGACGAACTTGTTCGTTACATTCAGCCCTACACTCCTGAATGGGCCGCAGCGGAAATAGGTGTGGCTGCCAAGGATATCGTTCAGATAGCGCGTGAGATGGCTGCTGCCAAACCGGCCGTCATACTGAATCAGGGATGGATGACAGCGTGGACTGAAAATGACTATTTCATCAGACGCGCCATATACATGTGTTATGCCCTTCTGGGAGCTTACGAAGCCAAGGGCGGTCTGTTGTTCAACAAGAGCGAGGTCGATGCAGGATACAAGCCATTGAGGAAATGCCTCGATGGTTTGCCAAATGTCGACAAGAAGCGTTTTGACGGTTGCGGATGGAAGTACAAACACCTGTCCGGTGATTATGGACTCGCCCAGATGCTGCCTTATGCCATTAATAACGAGGATCCTTATCCTGTTAAAGCGTACATAAACTACAGGTTTGATCCGCTTTCATCGTTCCCCGATCCGGTCGCTTATGCCGATGCGCTCAAGAAACTCGATTTCCTCCTGACCATCGATGTCAATTACAGCCACACAGGCTGGATCTCGGACGTCGTGCTTCCTGAATGCACGTACCTGGAGAGGACCGATCCTGTCATCGTGAAATCCGGACCGAAACCGGCTCTGTGGCTGCGACGCAAGGCGGTCGAGCCCAAATACGACTCCAAACCGAAATTCTGGATCATCAAGCAGTTGGCCAACCGTCTCGGAATCGGGGATCATTTCCCGTTCGAAACAGCGGAAGACCTTATTGAATTTCAGTGCAAGGACATGGGTTTTCACATCTCTGACTTTGACGCCAAGGGCTATATACCTCTTGCTAAAGACCAGATCATGTGGGACAGGAAAGACGGTCTGAAATTCAAAACTCCTTCAAAAAAGATCGAATTTGTCTCAAGCATGCTCGAAAAGGCCGGGATTCCATCCTTCCCACCCTATGAGGGCCCCAAGGAACCGCCCGAGGGTCATTTCAGACTGGTCACCGGAAAGATCGCCGTGCATACACAGGGCACTTCGCTCAACAACCCGCTGCTGAACGAGATCCAGTGGCAGAACTGCCTTTGGATAAACACGGCTGAAGCCAAAAAGCTCGGCATCAGTGATCGTGATGAAATCGAGGTTTCGATCAATGATGTCGTCCAGAAGGGCAGAGCCAAGACAACTGATTTGATTCATCCCCAGACAGTCTACACGCACCACGGTTTTGGTCGTGACATTCCGCTACAGACCAGGGCATACAAGAAGGGCATGAGGGACAACACCCTGATGACCGGCCTGCTCACTGTTGCAGTTGGTGGTAACTGTCCCATAACAGACTGCTTTGTGAAGGTTGCGAAAGCAAAATAACTGGTTATGGCAATAGTTGATCAAGACTTTATGCGTCAGTTAGAGTTTTCAAAGATATGGAGTTTATCCGATGAGTGATTATTATATATATCAGGATCAGTTAAGGTGCATTGGTTGTAGGGCGTGTGAGCTACACTGCAAGACCAAGAACGACATTCCGGTCGGCCCGAGTTTCTGCAAGATCATACCTGTGGGCCCCTATATGCAAGCTGGAGTTCCCCGAATCCAGTTCATCTTCATGCCCTGCTTCCACTGTGAGAATCCATGGTGCGTGTCCGCCTGCCCAACAGGCGCCATGCAAAAACGCCCGGAAGACGGCATCGTGTTCGTGGATCCTGCCCTGTGCATCGGCTGCAAGGCATGTATCACGGCTTGTCCATGGGCCGCCCCCCAGTGGAACAAGGAAAATGGGCGCGTCTTCAAGTGCGACTATTGCAAGGACAGGCTCGACGAAGGGCTTGAGCCCGCTTGTGTTACCGGTTGCACCACCGCCGCGCTGAAGTGGATTTCTCCGGCCGAGTCATCGAACCTCAGGCGTGAGAAGTTTGCCAAGATCATTGCCAAGGACAGCCCCAATACCTGATCCGCTTAAATCGCGTCGAGTTGACTCCGGCTTTTCAGCCGGAGTCGGCCATCAGGAAAAGCCAGGCTTTTTTTACCCGCTCTTAAGTTAATGAATTGTTGAACGCGGGCTATCTCCCTATAAGTAGCCGACACTCTGGCTGGCATGACCTATAGGGTAACAGGATCGCTTCGGTGAAGAAGCCGGAGTAATTATTAACCAGGGAAGAGCCGGTCATCGCCATCATTGGGCTAAGGACATGGACTCGATCCCAAAGTATTTCACAGGAGCAAGAAATGTACGGAAATCCGCTGTTTCCTCCAGGACCGGCGGCGGACAAGGATCACATTGTTTATGCTGAAGACGGCCTCAAGAGAGAAACCTCTGCGCCCTGTCAGCTCAACTGTCCCGCCGGAATCGATATTCCCTCCTATGTTGCTCTAATCGGTCAGGGTCGTTACCAGGAAGCAATTGAAATAATACGACAGGACAACCCCTTCCCCTGGGTTTGCGGCCTGATTTGTCCGAACCCGTGTGAGCACTGGTGTCAAAGGCGTTATCTCGACAAATCTATCTGCATCAAGGACCTCAAAGGCTTCGCCGCTAAAATGGTAAACCAGAAAGGTCCAGGATACACCATCCCCGCTCCCAGAAACAATTACAGCCAGAAAGTCGCAGTCATCGGATCCGGCCCCGCAGGCTTGACCGCCGCATACTTCCTGGCCTGGGAAGGCTATAAGGTCACTGTGTTCGAGGCGTTTCCCGAGCCCGGTGGTCTCATGATCACAGGTATCCCCGAATTCCGCCTCCCAAGAGACTTCGTGCGTCGAGAAATTCAGGCTATCAGGGACATGGGCGTTGAAATCAGATGCAACATGCCCATTGGTAAGGACATATCCCTTGACGATCTGAGAAAAGACGGCTTCGAAGCGTTCTTCCTGGGAATTGGAGCATGGGAAGGGCTCAGGCTAGGCATAGAAGGTGAGGACGCCTATCCTCAGGTCATCAGCGCCCTGAACTTCCTCAAGGATGTCTCGTTCGGTCAGAAGATTAAACCCGCGAACAGCGTAGCTATTGTCGGCGGAGGTAATGCGGCCATTGACGCTGCAAGGACCTGTGTAAGACTTGGATCGACATCGGTCAGTATTGTCTATCGCAGGACACGTTCCGAAATGCCCGCTCACTTTGAAGAAATCATACAGATGGCCGAAGAGGGCATTCACGTTCATCAGTTGACCATACCTTCGAAGATTATTGGCAGCTACGGGAAGATTGATTTCCTCGAGTGTGTGATGGCCAACCTCGGAGAGCCCGACGAGAGCGGACGCAGGCGCCCCGAACCGGTCAGCGGATCAGAATACAAAATGCCCGTTGGCGCCATCATCTCAGCTATAGGCCAGAAGCCCGACATCCGTCATTTCCCAGGGCTGGGGCTCGAATCCCTCGAACTGACCAGGAAAGAGACCATCAAGGTCCGGAACCAGAACCAGCAGACCAACATCCACGATGTCTTCGCTGGTGGTGACGCTGTTACCGGTCCCGCGACGGTTATCGAGGCCGTCGGCGCTGGAAAGAGGGCCGCTTTCGCGATCAACGCTTACCTGCAGGGACAGAAAATGCCGGAGAGGTTACCCCCGCGGCCAAGGGCCATGATCGCGCCGATCATCATGGATTATCATCAGAAGAGCTTCATTCAGCGACAGGAAATCCCCATCATCGACCTGGAACACCGTATGAGGACTTTTGATCAGGTCGAGCTTGGCCTCGATGAAATCGCCGCCAAGCAGGAAGCCAGGCGCTGTATGCGGTGTGACATCTGTGAGCGCTGTGGAAAGTGTGTCGAGGTATGCAGGGACCGCCTCGGAGTCTCAGCCATACGATTCTATCACGCCGGTGAAAATTCGCTCATCCTCAAGGATTACGTCCACGGCCTGCCCAAGTGCATCGGATGCGGCTCATGCGTCAATATTTGCCCCACAGGAGCCCTGCAGCTTGAAGACAGGGAAGGCGAACGCGTTCTTCTGATGAGCGGGACCATAGTCAACCGCATCAAACTCGAAAAGTGTGACGGCTGCGGAATACCCTATGTCACCAAGGTCATGGTGCGGCACATTGAGAAACTAACCGGAGCCTCGGAAGAAGCTTTCGAACTCCGACTATGCCCCGAGTGTAAACGTGTGGCGCAGGCAGCTCGCCTCTTTGGAAGAAAACCGGATTTCACGGAGGTTCTAAGAAGACGCGTGACATATTGCGTTCAACCAGACGCTAAACAGGCGTCATAGTTTTCTATCCACATGGCCGGTCGGGCCTTGCTCTCCATGCGAGGCCCGACTCTCCCATTCACAACCGCCCTGTATCCTCGCTGAAAAAGCGCGACACTCAGCCTGCATTTACCGCCCAGCCGGTTTCCACCTGCGTATCCTTTCTGGTGAACCAGATTCCCCTGCCTCAAGGCGTTCATTAGATCTGGCCTCCGCGGCGGATCGGTCCAGTCCGAAAACTGCTCTCAGACCAATTCGCGATTTTCAAAATTAAAGGAGTCAGGCCAAGGATAACCAGGCAAACAGTCAATTCATTCGTTCATGTCTATGCGGCAGTATGCCTGGCGCTTTGGAAAGTGACCTCTCTGATACTCCCTTTTGCTAACACGGAGATGATGGACTTGTTCCTAGAAGAAGTTTCCAAGGACTTCAAAGATTGTTGTGTGATCATGTTGCTGAATGGCGCCGGTTGGTACAGATCGGGTAGACGCCGAGCCCCTGGACACATAGGGCTTGTCTACCAGCCGCTTCAGAGCCCACAGTTGAATCCGGTAGAGCATTTATGGGAAGAGTTGAGAGAAAACTATCTACCCAACATGGCGATCAGATCTCTAAACGTCCTGGAGAAAGCATTGATCCATGGATTACGTGAACTATGCAATGACCCCGAGAGGCTACGCTAGTTGACCCACTTCGAATACCTGGCTATTACATTTTAAATCGCGAAACGGTATCAGAATGACGAGGGGAACATGAATGAGGTCCATATACATTTTGTTGCTGCTCACGATTGTCGGGCGCTTTAATCGCGAATCTACTCCCCCAGCTTTCCTTTAATTTTCCCCATGCTACGAACGGCTGTATTTGATCTCCCCCTTGTCGTCCCTCCCTCCCAAAAAGCAAAAGGCGGTGAGCTAAACGCTCACCGCCTTTGGTTTGCTATGTTATGTTGAATGAGGCTTCCTAAAATGTGCCTTCCAGTTTGAACTCAATGCCATAAAGAGGATCGATGGTCTTATCCGGCCTAGTCCCATAGTTGATAGCGGCAGTAGCGGGATTCGACCAACCG
>CAZIVV010000070.1:0-2989 GCA_964542775.1 uncultured Desulfomonile sp. | reverse complement strand
CCAGAACCAGATACTGTATAAGGGAAACTTATCACATTACCTTTTGGAGTAAACGTAGCTAACTTATAAGAAGAATTGAAAGCCAAAGCTACTACCCTGACGGCTATACCTACTTGTTTAACCTGACCGCTAGTGTTGGTTACTACTTTAATTGTAACCTGATTATCACCTACTCCTAAGTATTCAGTTACGTCAATGGAGTTAAGACCTTGCGATATTTGCTTTACGATGGTATGTACCACAGCCCCATTTACTACTTTATAAGTAACCGTACCAGTTTCACCGGTTGAAGAGTTGTCGTCCGTATTAATGTGCTGAAAGTTATAACCGATAATAGCCTGTGCACCAACTTTTAAAACCATGCTACTACCCGTAGTCAGTGCAATGGTTAATGCCGTTGTAGCCGTAGTACCTCCGCCACCAGACGGTAATTGAGCTGTTCCTAATACATTGCCTACTGCATCGAGTAAACTAAGTATGTTAGTATCTGTATCAATATCCATTCCAGCAGCGAAACGAGTATCCATTTGGGCTAATGCCGCTTTAATGGCTTTGTTCTGTACAGGATTAGTAGATTGAGCATCAAGCGCTTCATCAATTTCGGTTATGGGAACAATAATGTTTGCGTTCCCCTCGCTATCAGGGAATAAGGCTTCACCGTCATTGACGGATATAGTTTTTACATTTCCGGCTCCTCCAAACTCTTTCCATAGAGAAAGTGTGTTCCATGTAGCACTATCTGTTGCAGTGCCTGTAAACTGAAAACTTTCCCATTTGCTGTCATTCACGGCATAGGTCAATACAATGCCTTTACCGTCTTTATTAACACCCTTACCCTCGGCTGCGGCAATGGCTGTTGCCAGTGTATAGTATCCTGATGCAAGCGGTATGGCATTGGTCACGTTATATACATTTCCACCTTTTCCACTACCAAAAGCTATCCATAATTCTTCATTCAGAAAATGTTCGGCATCGGCTGCAATATCGTTACCTGTATATTGCTTGGTTTCCCAACCGTCGGCAGTTAGATAGGTAACGATAAGCCCTGTCTTTCGATATACACCTGTCGTAGCCTCTGCTGCCGTCAATGCTGCAATAGCCGTAGCAATAGTATATTGTGTTGCATTATTAAGCAATCCGTTAATGTTAACCAGCGGAGCACTTAGCATAACCGTTTGCACCTCTTGACTTATTTCAGTTTGAAATTCTTCAATCTGAGCAGATGCTTCTTGTGCTTCTGATGCAGCTGTGGCAGCTAAATTTGCTTTTTCTACTGCAAGCGAAGCCGCTTGTTGAGCCGTTTCAGCCATTTGTGATGCTTCCGTAGCAGCATCGTTGGCGGCATCGGCTGCTTCGTTTGCTATTTGTGCAGCAGCTATTGCCGGTGCTGCAAGCATAGTGATAGGTACTTGTACCATCTGTTCTTCCTCGCCAACCGTTTGAATAGCCGGAAGTGAGTTTACATTTTCTAGCGATGTAGCTTCTGCCAACTCGCCAACACCTTGTGCGTCCGCTTTAAGAGCGTTGACCACCTGCTGAATGTCTTCGTTTGTTAATGCCATATATTTAAATATTTAATTGCGTTAATACTTAATTGTAAGGAGTCAGAGTTTTAGCCGAACAATTAATGAGAACCCATCGGTATCCATAGATTTCATCACCAGATTCGGTATAACCTGTTAATAGCCTTTTAAGTGTAAGTTCAACAGTTCCGGCCTCTATTATAATACCTGTATACATAAAGTTAGAACCATCAAAAAGACCTGATATAATACCGCTACCATCTTCCGTTTCTATTTTTGTTGGAGGGCGATATGTTCTTGTTGTTATGAAAGCCGAATCCATCAGTAAAACTCGAGCACCCATATACTTTTCCGATACAGGTAATTTTATATTATTGTGTGATACATCAAGATTTAAATTGGTGTTTAGCAAATAACTATTATCGGATTGTAATATAGCATCGCTGCTTACCACGTCAATAAACTTTGAGTATAGGTAGCCGGATAGTTTAGCGTTGTTAGTTTCTATGCTACCGTCTTCTCTTATTCTGAAATTTTCATTAGCTGTAACAACGCCTTCCAACTTAATATTATCACTCTTCAGGAATATACCATCGGCAGTTACGTTGAACAGACTGGAGGCTTTTACCTTAGTGCCGTCTGGCATGGTGATTTCGGAAGCGGCCCAAATTTTCACGCCATCAGCTTCTGTTAGCCATCCTGCCGATTTCTCTTCCAGAGAGGCAACCCTGTCTTTAGCAAGCACTACACCGTACAGATAAATTTCACCGGTAAAGGATAGTTTGAAATTACCTGTTCCGTTCCACTGTCCGCCCGTTTCAAAAGTTTGATAGGTATCAGACTCGCTTAGTGCTGTAACTACTGATATGCTGTTGTAAGGCACCCATCCGGTTTTGTCCTCACCATCAAATAGTATAGCCAACGTACCGGCCTTTTTTACTCTATAATAAAACTTGATATAGAAATATTCAGGAACATATAGATTCTCTGCATTCTGCGTAAAAGTTGGTTTGGCTATCAGGTTATCGTTGAGTTGCAGAATGTACTTGTTGCGAATGAACAATGCCGTGCGGCTGCCGTCATACGTAACTCCTGCAAATGCTTTTTTGAGTCCAAACAGTTTATTGTTTGCGAATATCCACTTACCGCTCGATGTTAATAACTTTACTTCATTGTCAGTCTGCCAATAATTCATTAAGTTGAAATTCGGATTATTGAGCAAACTGGTGTCTTTTGCCATATCGTCACGTACAGATGATACTTCGGCTGATATTTTATCACCTAATACGGTTAATTGAGTTTTTACACTCTGACCGTCTTGAGTATATAAATCTCCTTTGAATTTATTATTGCCCGGTTGAATTCGGTTTTCTTCTTCTGGCAAGGAGAAAGAATTAATACCCGTATATTCTTTCAAAGACGGAGAGCCAACGCCTGCTCCGGCTAAAATCATGGCATTCTGCCTA
>CAZIVV010000069.1:0-1970 GCA_964542775.1 uncultured Desulfomonile sp. | reverse complement strand
GCAAGGGTTCAGCAGATTTGCCGTCATCGCCATCAACGGAAGCATGATGATGGCGCCTGCCAGAAATGGACGGCTCATGCCACGGCATATCAGGTGATGCGCCGAATGAGCCGCTAAAATGAAGGCTGGAACAACGGCTAGCGCGAGAGGAAGATATCGTGAAAACCGGAATCCCATGTAGTCCACCAGGAACAGGTAACCCGGCGCCCAGACCGTACAAACCAGGCAAACCGCTATGAAAGCCTGCCATGGCCAAAGACGCCTCCACGTTCCATCAACACAGCTCAGCGCGACCAGCGAAGAATACAATGGGGTGAGGCTCAGACCGTTGAACTCGAAAGGGTAGGGCGCCGACATCGGATTACCGTACAGGAAGGCGTCGTAGCACAAGACCATGAAATGGTATAAATCCCCGAAAGTATGGATCCTTGGCAGGACCGCCAAAAAAAAGTCATGACCCGCCGCGAACCTGGAGGATTCGGCAGCTTTATGTGCCAGGTCCAGATACAGTGGCGATGCCCCCAGTACCCCAAGGCATCCGAATATTACCAGCAGCCCTGTAGCCTTCCACTTTTCAACCCGTGTCCTGTCAGATGGCGCCAGCGTCATCAGCCCGTATATGACAAGGATGTATGCGACGCCGACTATGGCCTGCGGATATGCCGTCATGAGAAGGCTGTAAACCCCGAAAGAAATACCGACTCCCGCTGCGAGGCTCATCCGCTGAAAGAAGAGCTTGATCATCCAGAGAAGGAACACACACCAGCAGAGCGGCGACACAAACATTACAAAGGTCAGCCAGTATGATGGTAAAACGCCACAGGACAGGCCCAGGGACGCGACAAGGCACGCCACCGGATCCAGACCTGAACTTTCAAGGAACCCAAAACAGAATATTCCGCTCAGAAACACTGTGATCACCGTCAATACGGTATAAAAAACAAACGGGTCTGAAACGAAGCTCGAGATAATGTGCGATATCAGAAAAGCCTTGCTGAATCCTGATGCGTGAATGGCCGGCCTTCCCAACTGATTATGCGGATTCCACGTCGATAGCCACGAGGCCGGTTTCCCGTTCAGGTGTAGGGCAATCTCCGGGACGTAGGCTGCGCTCTGATCACAGAATTTCCGGTTGCTCCTGATGTGATCCGTCGCGAGGCACTGGCCCGTTAATTCGACATCGTTGTTATGGGGGTAAATTACCTTCCCGAGGAAGATAATGTCGCCGAAGAACATGGTCTGGATCAGCAGCAGTCCGGCGAAGGCAACTCTATAACCGCGCATCATCGTTGTGGACATCCCTGCGGATTTGGCCTGAACAGGCGGTAGTTTTCCGGTAGCCTGTCCGTCGGAATCATCCGGAAATTCTCTAGAATGAAGGCCCAGACCAACGGATGAGTGTTCCTGAATCTGAGGTCGTCCCGTCCGTCAAGCGCAATGTCACCGATTATAGCTCCCTTCAGATCGGCCCCCTTCAACTCTTGAATCAGATCACGCTGATGTTCATCCGTTGATTTATGAAGGAAATAGGTCTCCCGGACAGGGGACTTCCTACCCAGCAATGGGTAGAACCCCGGCCAATGAGGAGCCAGCAGAATGTCCTCCGAATTTTTGGATTCGGCGGAGACAATTTCCGACACATTTCTGACCAGCCTGGCCTGTTCCCTGGGCGCCAGCAGGGTGTCGCGGCCGGCCAGTATCTCTTCGTAGTCGTTTCCAGACTGTCTTGCCCGGACATAATGCAGGTAGTCATGCGCCCAGAAACCTGAAACAATGCCAAAACAGATCAACGCAATCCCAGACGACCGGACCCAAGTTCGGCCATCAATTCCGATGGCCCGGGGAACTGCTACGGCCCCGATTATCACCGGAGGCAGCGCCTGGGCCAGATGACCCATATCAGGTCGTGAAAAGGCGTGATGCTGGTAAAAAAAGCCGACCAGCGCGCACGATACCAGCACACTGTTTTC
>CAZIVV010000068.1:0-6288 GCA_964542775.1 uncultured Desulfomonile sp. | reverse complement strand
ATCCAATATCCGTGTTGTGAGTTTGCGCGAAATTCTTTCCGCCGGCCGTAAAATAGCTCGCTCACGTCCAGTTTAAACAAAATTTAAGTGTCAGCCGCCGGTTTTCTAATAAGCGCCCCTGCCAAATATTACAGCCGGAATAGTTTTTAGCAAGAGCACCAGGTCAAGCCAGAAGGATTGACTCTGAATGTATTGCATGTCGAGATCCACCTGTTTTTCAAAACCTATCTCGCTTCTGCCGCTAACTTGCCAGAAACAAGTCAAGCCAGGGGTAATCTCAAATCTTCTACGATGTTCTAGAGTATATTTTGACACATCGGTTACAGGATGAGGTCTTGGCCCCACCAGTGACATATCCCCTTTGAGAACATTATAGAGTTGTGGGAGTTCATCAAGGCTGTAACGTCGCATGAAATGACCGACTCGGGTAATCCGTGGATCTCTTTTAATCTTGAAGATGACTCCGCCTGTTTCGTTGAGATCCTCGAGTTCATCTCGCATGCCTTCGGCGCCCTTAATCATGGACCTGAATTTGTACATCCTGAATGGCACGCCAAGTTTTCCGACTCTTTCCTGAGTGAAAATGGCCGGAGAGCCATCTTCTATCCTAATGGACAGGTATAAGATGAGAAAAACAGGAGACAGTAATGTCAGACCCAGTGTTGAACCGATTATATCGATCAGCCGTTTCAGTCTGAGACTGCCTTTTGTGACACCGATCCAAAGGCTCTTCTTTACCCAGAAGCGAATGTTTTGGCGCAACGACGAAATACGAACACCATCTTTGGCGTATTTCCGATACAGTAATTCCACCAGTTCAGGGTCACGCTCAAACTTGCTAGATGGATCGGGCATTTGTGGTCACCTTGCGTAATCACACATGAAAACAACTCTCGATTCGTTGAGGCTATTTCAGCTCATGATAAACTCTTATCGAAAAAATTAGAAGGCTCATCAAAAATAAACTGAATGACACTGCCCAATTAAGAACTTTTGGCATATAATAGTTCAAGCGGTGATGACCGCTCATCCAGATCAGGCCTTCGCGTCAGGACAGACCGATGAATCGTTCACAACTGGAAGTTGTAAAAGCAGACGCCAGAATATCATACATTTTTTCCCTGTTGGCAACCGTATGGTCAATCATACTCGGCACGGTCGTAGTGGTATCATCACGAGGCGATATATCGATAACGAATGTTTGGCCATACCTGGTCTTCATGATATTCGGCTTGGCGCTAATTTATAATAGTTATCGCAGCACGATAAACAAGATAACCAAAAAGGTTGACTGATTTGGGCAGAGGTGAACGTTTGAGTGGGAGGTCCCGGATTCCGTGAGAACCCACCCACTCAGATGGCATGCAACATATCACAGCACTTGAGCATTCATGGACGCTCCGACTACTGGACTTTCTTTACCACCGACAAAGGAATCAGGGATTTGCCTCGGGCTGAAGCAAGATTCATCACAAATTCCTTACTGGTCTTGGGCGGTTCTTTTCGTTCAGATTCCGGTTTAATCTGAAGCGACATGGCGTCAGCCGGACAAGTTGTCACACATAGTCCGCAGCCGATACACCTGTCTCTGTCTACGATTGCAACGCCACTGTCATCAATCCTGATTGCTTCCATCTGGCATCTTCCGATACATGTCTCACATCCGGAACATGTTTCAGGATCAGCTTGGGCGTAGTAGTTTGTATAGACTCTTTCAGACGGCTTAGGATGAAATTTTATAGATCTGAGAATTCCGCAGCAATCCCCGCAACAGTTACATATTCCGCCGGTATCCTGGGAAATGAAAGGTTGAGGCACCAGGCCGTCCTGGTCACATTGCTCCAGAATACTTAGCGCTTCATCCTGGGTTATGTAACGGCCCATGCCTTTTTCTACGTAAAAGTGGGCATGGCTCCCAAACTGTAAACACGCCTCTAGAGTCTTTCCGCAACCCTTGTCCAGGAGATTCTGCTGTGTCCTGCAAATGCATTTGCCTACAGAGATGGTATCCTTACTCTTAATGATTTCTTTTAGATCCTCATACGGGGCTACAGGCCACCTGTGATCTATGGTCTTGTTCACAGGCACGGTGCGTAACGGGGCCGACTGTGCAATTCCCTGTTTGCCAAAAGCTTCATTGAAATATTTCTCAAAAAGCTCGGCAAAACGCCGGTCCATATTTTTTACCTGAAACTCGTAAGAGCCTACTATGAAGGGAGCCGCAGCATATTTTCTGGCATCCCCTTTCGTCGTTCTGAAAATCTGCCCTTTCTCAACCATTCTTTCGAGCAAGGCCGCCACTTCCGGCGTTTCTCTCCCGATTCTTTTAGCCAGGTGCTCCGGCGACTCTAACATCATGCTCAGATTCAGGTACATTTCCGCTTCTTCCTCAGTGAATATGGCCTGAAGAATTTCAAGTTCAACACCGGATTCAGTGGAAGGAAACCCGACCGAATATTGATCCAACTGCTCGCGCAGGTCGTAGTAAACCTTGGCGGTCATAGAGATTCTCCTGTAATGTATTGTGTTCTATTTATGAAACTTGTTGGTGAACTTTCGGAGTCCAACGATTATATAGCAGCAATCATGTTATAAGTCGTCATCAAAATTCAGTCTGGTAAACCGATGAAGGAGAAAAAAGACGAGTATTTTCGGTGGCGTTCATTTTATGGTGATACGAGCGCCAACACATGCGTGACACGAACCGGACCGGAATCGGGCTAGATCAGATAGTGAAAGGACTCCGGTTATGGTTGAGATGTTGTCCCTATGGACGAACAGTCTGTGCAACTCAGAGAAAACCATTTCCTTGATCGCATCCTCGATAAATTCCTTTTCATCACAGGATCTCACTTTTGGAGATTTAAGGATAGACTTAGCGCATTCTTCAACGGGCAAAGCATGATTGTACGCCAGCATCAGATCTGTCTTTGAAATGACCCCGATCGGCAGGCCGGTGGCATTTTTTATCAGGACTGCGCTAAACCTGTTTTGCGACATTCCTTCAATAATGTCTGAAAGGGCGTCTGATTCCAAATAGGAGACGACATTAGGTGTCATGACGTCTTTAACCCGAATTCTCAAAATGTGAGAATCGTCCAGTTTCTGCTTGCGCCTGCTGGTGGCGCTTTGATCACAACCTCGGCAGTAAACGTACAAGAGCGCCACAATGTCGGGATATGCCAAAACTCCTACTACGTCATCATCATTCTGATCAGTCACGTAAAGGCGATATACCATACTAGATCGCATCTGCTCCAAAGCCGCCTCCAAAGACTGATTCTGCCTGCAAAACAGAGGGGGGCCAACCATTATATTGTCGATGGTGGTTTCTGCGGGCAAACCCGCATAATACGCGCTGACAATATCCGTTTTGGAAACCACTCCAGCGGGTTTTCCCTCACGGTCCCTTATCAGTAAAGCTGATATCTTGTATTTTATGAGGTTTTTGATCACAGAGCTAATCGTAGAATCGACATCGAGGCTGACGATCTGCCTGCGCATGGCCTCCTTGACCAGAATGTCTCCCAAGGTCGAATTCTTTAATACCTGAGCCATTTATGACCACCCTTGATGACGACTAGGCGTTGCAAACACTTTCTCCGGTTGACTCATCAGCCAGCTTGTCAACAATCCTGTAAAAAAGATCAGATATGTAGACAATCCCTCTGATCCTGTCACCTTCAACCACTGGAACTCGCCGGATATGCTTCTTGATCATCAGATCGAGCACCAGCATCACAGGGGTATCAGGTGTTACCGTAATGACATCTGTTGTCATGATATCCTTAACCAGGACGGATTTAGTTTGCTGACAAACGTTGTCCAGCAGGCCTCTCATTTCGATGTCATCCATGACACCCCACAGGTGGACATGCTTCGGTCTAATCATCAGTAACAAATCATACATGGATAACATTCCCAACAAACGGCCATCCGGGCTGACGACCAGCATGCCGAAAATACGTCTGTTCTGCTGTTGGCTCGCCAATCTGAAAGCAAGGGCGGCCTCAGGGATAGACATGTCAGGGTTTAGGGTGTGAAATGTTTCGGTCATCACATCGCGAGCTAAGAACATCTAGATCCTCCCCAAAAAAGACGAATTTCAAGACCTGTCTTAGGTTGACTGAAAAAATATCCAGAACTTTAATCGCTAGCTTGAACCGAACCTGACAGGGGTCCGTTCCCGAATGGCAACGGATCGTGTCTGGCTTAACATTACTATATTTAGGTTTTAATATATAGGATTTTTATTTTTTAAGATTATACTGTTTGAGAATAAATGACAATTTTTTTCGTGTTTCACAAAGAATTTCCGATGATCCAGCCTACTCTGTGAGTGAGTATGCTGCTTTAATGTTGTTTATCCATAGAGTTACAATATCGGGGTTCTCGGCTGTTCCTTTCAGGAGACACTCCACTTCAAATCCGTTATCCCGGAGAACCGATTTCCAGCTCTCCCTGCCCTCACCACACATGTCGTTTCTTGCGTGATCACCGGCAACAGCCATGAAAGGGATGAGGAATACCTTCCTGACTCCTGACTTCTTGAGTCTGGGAATGACATCTTCGAGTGTTGGTTGCCCGTCTACAGTGGCCACGAAAAAGTTAGGGTCAGATATCTGCGCATAATAGTTCATCGCAGCGTAGACGGTGTCAGCCGGGTGGCGCTCGGAACCGTGTCCCATCAGCAGTATGGCGTCTTGAGGTTTACGTGTATCAGGGGCTTGTGCAATCAACGATTTGATGGAAGATTCAATATTTTCCCGTGATGACATCAGGGCTCTGGCCACGACTATCTTTCTGCTGGAACTTCCGGAAGTCTGATTCATTGCGTTGACGTCCTGCGCCAGATCATGAAACTCTTCACCGAAAAGGGTGTGCAAAGATGCAACCACAATCCTGTTGTAGCCGTCATCCATGAGCCTGGCAAGGGCCACCCTTGGAGAATCGACTGCGAGACCATCAGCCGCAAGTTTTTTCCTGATCTTCGAGGAAGTGAAAGCCCACCTGAGTTCCGTCTCCGGAAACTCCTTTTTTACCCGTAATTCAACCTGATCAAATGCTTTGCGAGCCTCAGGAACGGTCGTTCCGAAAGCAACCAGAAGAATGGCTCTCTTTGGATCAGCCTTTTTTGAGGACCCATGTTTGCCGGCAAGAGCCGGCGCAACTAAAAACACAAATAACAACACAAAGCTCAAAAATGGCGAAAGAATTTTCTTTTTTGACATAACAATCTCCAACACCCGATCAGTTTAAAAGGGACTTTCTCAATTTGCTTCAGACGGCAGCCTGCAATAGGCACGTAGAAAAAATGTACTTACGTTTTCAGATTAGTCTACATCAAATATCTTTCCATCTTTCAGCCTGAGTAATTTCAGCGCTGTCCTACTTATAAATTCACGGTCATGGGAGATGATCATAAAACCCAGGTCAGATTCCCTGATTATCTCTACAAGTCTTTCAGTGGTTGTTTCATCAAGACCGGTGGTGGGTTCATCCAGAATCAGGAACTCCGGCTCCATGGCAAGCACGGTCGCCAATGATACCAGTCGCTTTTCTCCGCCTGAGAGCTTGTACGTTATACGATCCTCGAAACCGTCGAGCTTTAAAGCCCTTAGTATTCGCAAAGCCGTTTTCCGGGCCTGATCCGGAGTTTGTCCCAGGTTCAAAGGACCAAAAGCCACATCTTCGATTACAGTGGGACAAAACAACTGGTCGTCTGAGTCCTGAAACAGAAAACCAATCTTCCCGCGAATCTGGGCAAAATCCGATTCACTGTTCATTCCTTTACCCATTATTTCTACATGACCTGAATCAGGAGTCAGTAGTCCCATGATGATGTGACTCAGAGTGGTTTTTCCACACCCATTGCCGCCAATGAGTCCAATACGGTCCGACCTGCCCATCTCAAGGCTCAGCCCGTCGAGAACCCTGTTCTTACCATAACCGAAAGATATGTTTTCAAGCCTGATCATTCCCTGATCCACTTGTTGGTTCATTTTGGACGGCGAGATTAAATAGAAATCCGGTAAACATTCATCTCGTCACAAGCACAAATGTTGAAAGAAATAAACCTGATAGAGCCATGACATAGTCACAGGATTTCATTTCGTAATGGTGGAGAATGTAGAATTTGTTCCTGAATCCCCTAAGCTTCATGGCCTGCATGATCCTCCCGGACCTGTCAAAACTGCGCACCAGTAACATGCCGAGCATATATGAATAGCTTCTGTAAGTATGAACGTTGGTCCCCGGTTGGAATCCTCTGATCTTCATGGCTTTTAA
>CAZIVV010000067.1:0-13129 GCA_964542775.1 uncultured Desulfomonile sp. | reverse complement strand
TTTACAAACAGTGAGCATTAAAATTGCAGTTTGGATGAATTCTTTCTTGACCAGGAACATCAAGCTGGAGATATTCCTAAGTAGTAATATTTCTTATTGTTCAGCCTTAATGTCTATATGAGGCGAAAAAGGGCTTTACCGACGGACTTCCTGTATCTTAGGGGATAAACAAACTCAAAGGAACCCGGAACGCCCCAACTATCATCAATTCTGTTTATCTTGAGACTCAGTTCTGGGATGGACGCGAGCCTATTCTGTAATCTCAATCTGACTAGCCCATCATTAATCCTGTAGAAATGGGTTTCAAAGACTTTGAGCCCGTTTTGAAAATTATTCGCAGTGATCCGGAATACGATGAATTGTTCAGGAAGTCGTTCGGAAAGAGCGCTGACCAGGTTTCCATGAATGAGGTCAAGCAGGCTCTGGCCACTTTTGAAAGAACGCTCGTAGGAGGTGATTCCCCGTTTGACCGCTATTTCTACGGGGGAGACCCAAAAGCGATGAAGCCGGCGGCTATTAGGGGATTGAAGGTTTTCGTAGAACAGGGACGTTGTGTTTCGTGTCATGTGATAGAGCAGACGCAGGCTCTTTTCACAGATAACCGTTTCCACATGATCGGAGTGGCGGCCCAGGATATGCCCAAGGATCTTGATGAGCTTTCAGCAGCAGAAATCCGATCTGGTGGAATTCATGAAGGCTCTAACCAGCCCCCAGTATGCCAGAAAGTAACGCAAGCGTTTACAGTAATGAGCAAATGCAACGTAGGGACAGGAATGAAAATCAATCGGCGTGGATTCTTGAAGGCGTCGGGAGCTGCTTTGGTAGCCGGAGCGTTGCCCATGAGCCTTGTTGAAGTCGCCTTTGGGGCTAAAGACCCCGCTCAGGATTTTACTTTTGCATACATATCTGACGCTCACATCCAGCAGATCAAGGGCAGGGAATTTGTCAGGAATTGGGACATGGGGCTCATCAGGGCCATAAGGGAGGCTAATCTGCTTCAGCCAAGGCCGGACTTTTTTTTCTTTGGAGGTGATCTGGCTCAGCTTGGCAAGAAAGAAGAGATTGATCATGGCCTTGAAATAATGTCCGCTCTCAGGGGCGATGTAAAATACGTGATCGGTGAGCACGACTATTACCTCGATCTCGGAAAATACTGGATCGAAAAAGTAAGTCCTCTTCATTACAGCTTCTATCACAAGGGAGTCCATTTCGTAGCGCTTGACAGCATACTCACCTATGATGACTGGACACACAACCGTTGGAAGACCCCTATGGAACGGATGCTGGCAACGGCGAGGCTGGATAATCCTGCGGTTCACCTTTTCTGGTCGGGGAAGTCCAGCGCAAATGGCTCAAGGAAGATCTTGAAAAGGTCAACAGGGAAACACCGGTAGTGGTGTGTTCACATTCTCCCATTCAGAAGATTTTCCATAACTGGAACTTCTGGACTGACGATGCTGATGATCTGCAATCTTTGCTTAAACCTTTCAACAAGGTAACGGTAATTTACGATCATGTCCATCAGATCCAGTATAACCAGGTCGGTAACATTAGTTTCCATTCGGTAATGGCGACTGCCTGGCCATGGCCTTACCCGCAATCGTACACCCAGGAACCTAGCCATCTGCCCAAGCTGACCGTTCCGATGAATCGGGCTGACCCCTTTTTCGAGATAGACGCTACGGGCTGGCAGTTCATAGATGTGCGCACCGGCAATGTAGACATGACATACAAACTGCCTGACAACAGGAATCGTAAAGTGGCGTTCAACTCAGGCCTGGGGGCTCCGCAGGACGTTCAGTATCAGGATCCCGATAAAAGGATTCGGCCTCAAATACATTTCTAGAGTGGGTCAAGGAGCAAAGAAATGTATATTAGCAAGGGAGTTACCGGCGTGTTCGCCGTGGCGTTATGCATCCTCGTCATCCCGTTTCTGACTGGCGCGGTCAGCGCTGATGAGTTTACAAAGGCTAATCAGGACCGCTGGCAACAGGAATTCATGTCCGTGGTGAGGACGGGAGATGATTTTCCATAGTTCCAAACTCGGCAAGAACACCGTATCTTGTGACCAGTGCCATCCAAATGGCGCCAATACCCATCCGGAAACCTACCCAAAGTTTCAGAAGCAGATCGGAAAAGTGATTACCCTTTTTGAAATGATCAACTGGTGTATCAGGAACCCTCTCGAGGGCGAACCTCTGGCGGCTGATGATCCAAAAATGGTCGCTCTGCAGGCATACATCAACTATGAACGGCGCGGCGTAAAACTCGATCCTGGAAGACATTAGTAAATTTGCGTGACGCCTGACAGATCACCTAACATTCGAAAAGCCGAAAAATAAGGCGCCAGGTTTCCAGGCGCAAAAACCCCGGGAGTTGGTTGAAAATCACCCGGCTTCTGCTCTTCGCTCCAGAACTGGATGTCGGTTTCTGGTTGGCTGAACTGCTCTCACATGTTGAGTGATGCGCGAGACTCGCAAAGTCACAATAAAAAGGGAAACCTCATAAACCCGGGTTTCCCTTTGTTATCAGAAGATAGAGCGATTGACTATTCTATCTCTTCCAGGCTCTTTCCGCCGGTGCGTTTACCCCATATCAGAAGAGGAATTACGGGCAGGAAGAACAGTATCGCCACGGAAGCAAAGATGCCTAAAAAACCATAAGCGGCATGAATCATGGGTATGAAAGGCTGTGACGCTGAAACAGAAAGTCTTGCCAGTCCGTTGTGAAAACCGGTAGCGGTGTTACGCATCCGGGTCGGGTAGGATTCGGCTGTGTATGAAAACAGGGTGAAGTTGAGCGCCAGGTTGAAGACGGTAACGGTGAAACCGGCTATGGTCAACATCACGAGGCTGCTCATTCCTCCGAAGATCAGCGCCGAAACGGCAGCCAGGATTCCGAGGATGGCGAGAGGTAATTTCCTTCCACCCAAGTCTGAAACCAGCGATGTCAGAAAACAGCCTACCGGAACTCCGATGCTTATTATGGTCATAGCGGTCAAGCTTTCTTTTACAGAGAAGCCGAGCATTTTGAGCAACTGGGTTGTCCACGTCGTGAGCAAAAAGCCTGCCGGGGTGATGCAGACAAACAGGAGCATGAGAAGCATTGTCCGGCCAATATATTTGCGGGTGAACATGCCCACAAGAACTTCGGAGACAGCTATTTTGGGAGGGATCGATTTTGCAGCTTCGGATAGATCAATGTCCTTTCCAGTCAGAAAGGTGACGATCTCTTCAGCTTCCTTGATTCTTCCATGGGCAACGAGCCAACGCGGGGACTCCTTCAAATATTTCAGACCTAATACAAAAGTGACCAGTCCTAGGCCTCCTGCATAGAAAATCCATCTCCACGCGTCTTCCGACATTGGAATGACTAGCCGGCAGATGAAAGCTACAACAGGAACGGCGCAAAAACCAATGGCCGCCACTCTTCCCTGCCACATGCCGCGACTTTCGGCGGGGGCCATTTCAGCTATGTAAGCCTGAGATGTGACCATCATGCAAAAAACGCCGAAGCCTGTCAAAGCCCTGAACAGGGTAAAGACGGCAAAATTGTCGGTGTAGCCGGTGATGATGGAAGAAACGGAGAAAATGATTATGGAACCGAGAAATGTTTTTCGTCTGCCAATGAAGTCCGAGACGACACCACCCAGGAAGCCTCCCGAAGTCATTCCGATAAAATACCAGAAAAGGATCGTGGCAATGTCAGTGGGTTTTAGTCCCCACGACTGTGAAAGGGCTGGGGCGATGAAACCGAAGTTCCAGTTGTCGAACTGCTCAAAAAAATAGGCAGCCATGATGAGAAAAAATAGAAGCTTGTGTATGCCTGAAACTGGTATGCCATCAAAATAGTTGTTTACAAATCTTCCTGACTGATCACTATTCCTGACTGGGTTATCAGGTGGGGTATCGTTCTGAATTTTTTCCATACTCTATCCTTTCTCCTAACTGAACTGAAATACTTGATTCAGTATGACCCTTTCCGTTTCCTCAAGGCGCAATTCACCTGGAGACAGGCATGAAAGGTCAAAACGCCTGTCATTTCAGGAGATATAAGTATCTTTGATTACAATTGCCTTCGGCTTTATGAGCGAGATGAGTGGCCAACCCGACAGGGTTGAAAAGCTCTAAAATACCTCAGTCATTCTTGAGGTTCCCAAAAACTCTCCTTCGCTCCAGTCTGTGCTCCCTGTCTGGGAAGATGATTCGGGAACCGTCCCGGATGAACTGCTAGTAGACTATTAGTAAGCTTCCCACCATTGTGTAAGGGGGCATCACTAACCAGTTTATTCAGACACTCTGATAATAGGCCAGCATCTCCTTGGGATTCATCAACCCGGCCTTTGATCCGACTACCTTTCCGCCCTTCACAACCAGCACGGTTGGGGCTCGTTCAGCCTCAAAAGCCTTTGCGCAGTCAGTGTTTTCTTCGATATCTATTGTCATCAGGTCTGTTCCCGGTTGAAGCACGCTAAATTTTTCAAGAACCTTCAGCATGTTTTTGCAGTGTGGGCACAATTTTTTGATAAAAATGCATACTCCCTGTTCTGTAGCGGCAATTCGATCCTTATAAGTAGCGTCAGTCAGTGTTTCCATTTCGGTATGTACCTCTGAATCCGGCTGGCGTGGAGTCTCAACAAAAGTTGCTCCACGCAGCCGTCAAAAAATTACATGGTTTTAAGTTCACCGATGTATAGTTTAAGCTGTTTTAGCAATTCGCCTGCAACTTCTTCATTTTGCGCTATGATGTTGTGGAGTTGCTTGGGATCCTTGCGGCGGTCGTACAGTTCGTCACCATCGGGCACTTCCTGCTTGGCCCCGGCGGTGCATGACCACATTGCCTCATTCTTCATGATCTCTTTGCCCGGAGTGTTGACATTCGCATAGTCACGCTGGCTGGCGTTCTTAAGCAGCCAGTGAATGTAGCTGTAGTCTTCGGTGATGATGGACCAGGACATACCATAGTATCCGGCTATGGCAAAGTCGCGTACTTTTTCCACTTCACCACGTAACATCGGCAGAAGATCCTTGCCCTGCATGTCAATGCAGCCGTAAACCGGGAATCCGTGCCCTCCGTCGAGCGAGTTCATGTCCTCGTATAGGTTAAGCGCATTCATAATAGTCGGCGTTATGTCTACATTCTGAACAAAACCTTTGATTCTTTTGCCGCCTTCAATACCCGGGACATGCATCAAAAGGGGCACATGAACCAGTTCTTCATATGGCCAGGGGCGACACTTGCGCATGATGCCGTGACCGTGTTCACCTTGGCCCATCGGTTGTCCATGATCCGACGTAATGATGATCATGGTTTCATCCCAGAGGCCCTGGTCGCGTATAGAGTTCAGGAGCTTTCCAATCTGCTTGTCAACCAGCTCAATGTTCTCAGCGTAAAGGGCGCGCACGTGTTCACATTCCTCATCTGTTATGCGACCTTCAACGGGTGTCCACGGCGCAAGCAATATTGGATTACCTTTCCAGTCAGGATTGTATGGGCAGGGTTCTTTGGTCCATACCGAAGGTGGATCCCATGGCTCGTGAGGATCAAAAGAGTCCAGCCACAGCATGAAGGGACGGGTCTTGATCCTGATGTCTCTCAGCCATCGATCGGCCTCTCTGGCAACCACACTGATGTAGTTATCTTCTTCTGATCTCCACTGCTGGCGGATCTTCAGGAAGCATTCGATCTCATCGAGGAGCGCCTTGCTGGCATCATCAATGAGTTCACCTTTTTCGTTATATACCATTGTTGGTGAAGTGTAATCTATGGGCTTCATTCCCGGATCAAGCATGTCATCCTTGAAAATTGTATGATCCAACTCGTGACCGGGACAAAATTTCACATAATCAAATCCCCTGGAATATCCATACTTGGGCAGGCGCATGGGTGGAGTGTCGTATACTAAAGCGGTCTGAACTTTTCGTCCCCACAGAATATCGGTCACCGTGGTGTCCTCATGAGACAGTGGCTGCCATCCGCCAAAAGGAAGTGTGAATCGGCCTGTCATGAGCGCACGTCGCACCGGAACAGTCGGTAGTCCCTCACTGTAGGCATTCTCAAAAAGAAACCCGTTACGCGCAAAGCGATCGAGGTTCGGAGTTTTTACAGTTGTGTTGCCGTAACACCCCAGATAGTTGTACTGAAGCGTGTCAAGCATTATAAAAACAACGTTCTTTATGCCATTTTCAGCCATTTGATTCTCCTCGTTGCTGGTTATTCCAAGTCCTGAATGTGCAATGGATGTTGACTGGTAAGCGAGATGCGCTTTTCGGAAATAGTTAGCTCGAAAGGTTAGCGACTGCCCTCGCTGATGGTTTCACTTTGATCGAAACCCTTGAAGGGAACAACTCGTAAATTTACGAGGTTTTCCAGTTTCTTTTTCTAGGATTAAGAACACCGTAGCTTTCCGATCCATGTGGTCTCCAAAAACGGTTGAGATAATGGCTTGTTTTAAACTATAGATGATGACGGCTTTCCAAATAACAGGAGCGCGCCAAAACCAGGGACGGACAAAAAAGTGCATGCTCACCACATTACTGTAGAGAATATCGTTGTAGACGTGGTCAAAAAAGACATAAAGAATCTGCATCTCAGGGTTCTTGCGCCTCAAGGCAGAGTCAGGGTCACGGCTCCGCTCAGACTGAACGACACTGCCATCAAGTCATTCGTCATTTCCAAGCTGTCGTGGATAAGGAAACACCAGTTGAAATTCGAACGCAACGGGGACAGGGAACCCCTGGAATTTGTAACAGGCGAGAATCATCTCTATCAGGGAAAACTGTATCCGCTCAATGTGATTTACCACAATGGGCGACCAGGAGTTGATTTGAATGGTGGCTCCTGCATCAACCTGTACGTCAGGATGGGCAGCAACCGGTTGCAACGTGAAAAAGTAATAATCGAATGGTATCGCTCAAGGTTAAAGGAACAGATCCCCGGTCTCATCGAGAAGTGGGAACATATTATCGGAGTAGAGGTCAAAACGTGGGCGATAAGAAAAATGAAAACACGCTGGGGCTCATGTATGGTAAACTCGGGGAAGATTTGTTTCAACCTGGAACTCGCCAAAAAGCCTCAAATTTGTCTGGAGTTCATAGTGGTTCATGAATTGACTCATTTGCTTGAGCGGTCTCACAATCATATTTTTAAGGATCTCATGGACAAGTTCTGGCCCGACTGGCGACATCACCAAAGGTTACTTAACTCTCAGGGCGGCATCTGAAAAGCGCCTTTAATTAATGTTGTGCGCCAGGACTCTGTTTGACGGGGCTTGTTCAGAAAAACTTAACGAGGAGAGATGATGCATATTTTCAAGAGCTTGATGATTCTGTTTCTGTTGGTGACAACTTCTGTCTGCCAGGCGTCTGAAAAATCCACCAAAGCTTCCTCTGATGAAATCCCCGTAGCCGTGCTCATGGAAGTGGCGCAGAAGGGTGACCCCAAAGCCCAGTATGATGTTGGAGTGATTTATTTTTATGGGAAGGGTGTTCCCAAGGATGATGGAAAGGCGGTTGAATGGTTCCAGAAAGCTGCAGCGAGCGGCTATAGTATGGCTGAGTATGCGCTTGGTCGAATGAGTTATTACGGGCAAGGCATTACCCAGAGTGGCCAGGTTGCCGCAGAGTGGTTTCGTAAGGCTGCAGACAAGGGGAACGCCGACGCTCAGTTTGCTCTTGGAGTAATGCGCCAGTTTGGAAAATCGGTTGAGAAAAATCTTGAGCAGGCGGCCAAATGGTACCGATCAGCGGCAGATTCCGGACTAGCCGCTGCCCAGTATGCTTTGGGAACAATGTATAGCCTGGGTGAAGGGGTAGAGAAAGATGTTGCTCGAGGCATAGAATGGCTCAAAAGATCGAGCGCCCAGGATTATGAACCCGCCAGTCAAACACTTTTGATAATCGAATCCGGCGCCCCAGATATTGAAATAAAAATAAAGGAAGTGCAGAACAAATTGTCTGGAGCCATGTGAAAAGTCGCTATGTCTACCGAATCAAGACCGAAAGATAAAATACACGGCTCCAAGCAGGCATAATCCCGCCCACAGATAGTCCAGTTTTAGTGGCTGCTGCATGTAAACTACTGCAAATGGAGCAAAAACGGCAAGTGTGACAACTTCCTGGATTATTTTCAGTTGGGGTAGCGTCAGTTCAGTGTAGCCGATCCGATTGGCTGGCACTTGAATAAGGTATTCAAAAAGAGCTATTCCCCAACTGACCAGCGCGGCTATGTACCATTTTCTGTCATTGAAATTTTTCAGGTGCGCATACCAGGCGAAGGTCATGAAAATATTTGATAGCATCAACAGGGTTACAGTGCTTAGAATCACCTTCATTTTATACGGTGGCCTCTAAATCATCTTTGGCTAGCGAGCAGCCGGATATGAAAATTCAACAGCAGCCTCACTTACGTTGATCAGAAAATAGAAAACCATTGCATCAAATCCGACTAGAAATTTATTGAAGCGTTAATCTCAATAAATTTCTGATCAGACCAGACTCTGGCGCCATCCCAAGTCTCGTCGACGGATGGCTCTGTCCAGCGATGGGATCCCACACTGGTGATTCTCATGAATTCTCCCGCTACTCCCAGGACAAACCTCTGATTAAGCCTCAAGTCTGCAGCCATGTTCAGTCGCCATGAAAGGCCGTCAGTCGCCTCATAAGTGTGACGGGGACCAGGAGACCTGAGAACGTGGTAATCCACATTGTTGGCCGTAACATAGCCAATATCGCCGAGAAATCTGACAGCAAGATATGTTCCCTCCATCAAGGCAGAGAAGTTCCCCATGTACAGTTCAGAACCGATAACCCCACCGCAATAGTAATGCTTGTAGTCTTGGGTAAACTGTATGATCTCACCGGGTTCGATGCCGTTATCCCAAGGCTCGTAGAGTTGCCTCTGATTCAAGTCTGTGTAGGTAAACCTGAATTGCTGGGCTCTGTAACCGATGATCCATCTGATTATGTCTGTGAGAGGAAGGTCAAATCCGATACTGGCGTCGAAAGTCCATCCCCTGGGCCTTGCTTGAGCATCACTGAAAATTGTCTTCTGATCTGGAAGATTAGCATCTGTCCAATCGCTGTCCTGGGCCAGCAGTCCTGAATAGGTCAATAATGTCGAAGCCCCTTCGAAGTTAACCTGAATTCCTTTGAGCCTCATGCCGGCCTTGACCACGCCATAGGTCTGTTCCCAGGGCCATTCAAGCCTGCTCAGAGGGTCAAGGACAGGAACTTCCGGATTTAGAAACTGGTAGGACGTGAAGCTGTTGATGTATTTGCGCATACCCAGAGAAATGTAGCCATCATGATTCCTGTCGAACGACGAAAAGCTGGATCCATAGACGATATTCGAAGGGGATATTTGTGACCAGGTTATCTCGTGACTGAATATAATTATTGACGCCAGACAAAAAAGGATAAATTTTCTATGATTCGACATACCTTGATCCTCAAGCAACAAATTGTAATTCGTTCAGAGCGCTGAATGACAGGCAGAACAAACCCGTATTATTACCATGAAGGCGCTTTTTTGGATAGACCTTCATGCGAAATGTTGACATGGTTTAAACGCTCTGTTATTATGTATACGAAATGACATGGATGGCGCCCTACGACGAATGTGTGGTTTACCTGCTTGCAAAAGCATATCAGCGGGCTCATGCAATTGCCAGGCGCCGGCTGGCTCCGTACGGGTTGACGCCTGTGCAACAACTGGTTTTAGCGGCTCTTGATGAAGAAGACGGGATTTCTTCGGGTGATCTTGGGAAAAAGGTTTCCATCGATCCCGCTACCTTGTCCGGCCTGCTTGAACGCATGGCGGAAGCCAACTGGATAATCAAGCAACCTGACGAAGAAGACAAACGTTTCCTGAAAATTTATCTCACCGATTACGCCAGGGGTTTGTTGCCAGCCATTACCCAGCAACGTTACAAGGCAAACGATGAAATACTCCAGAATCTCTCACTGGAGGAGAAAGTGCTCCTCAAAAGATTACTTAAAGATCTGAGGGACTAAAATTTTTTGTGCCAATATTTAGTATGCAAACTAATCCTGGAGTGACCGGACTCCAGCGGAAGGGGAATGCACGATGTCATCATGGAAGAAAACAAACTGTATATGCTGCGCTCAGAATTGCGGGCTCGAGGTTATCGTGGAGGCGGACCAGATAGTCAAGGTTCGCCCGGACAGGGACAATCCACGCAGTGAGGGTTACTGCTGCCGTAAGGGACTGAAGATAGCACATTACCAGAGCCATGCGGACCGGCTTCGGGTTCCGCTAAAAAGGGTGAATGACACTTTCGTGGAGATATCGTGGGAACAGGCGCTGGGAGAAATTGCGGAAAAGCTGAGGTCCACGGTGGAAAAGCACGGGGCGCGATCATTGGCTTACATGGGAGGGGGAGGACAGGGATGTCATTTTGAGGCGGCGTTTGGTCTTCGTCTCCTGAGAGCTCTTGGATCGCAGTATTATTACAGTCCTCTGGCGCAGGAACTGACGGGCTATTTCTGGGTGAATGGCAGGGCTTTGGGCAAGCAGTATTTCTGGACTGTTCCGGATCATTCGAGGACGGACATGCTCCTGGCTATTGGCTGGAATGGCTGGATGAGTCACCAGATGCCACAGGCGCGGAGGCATTTGAAGGCAATTTCGGATGATCCGGGCAGACTTCTGGTGGTAGTAGACCCCAGGAAATCCGAGACAGCCCAGCGAGCTGACATACATCTGCCCATACGTCCCGGGACTGACGCTCTCCTCTTAAGATCCATAATAAGCATCATTCTTCAGAACAACTTACAGAAAACAGACTACATCGAATCTCATGTAACCGGCTTCGAATCCATCAGGCCAATGTTCACTGAATTTGATGCCCGTCCTGCAATAGGGCTCTGTGATCTGGACTACGAACAGGTGAAGGATCTGTGTCATCTTCTTTCGGAACGAAAATGGTCATGTCATTCTGACTTGGGAATCCTGATGGGGCGACATAGCACTGTGTCGTCGTATCTTGAGCTCATATTGCTGGCTATCTGCGGGAGAATCGGTTCAGAGGGAGGCAATTTCATCCCCGGACATCTCATGCCGATCGGTTCGAACTCTGACGAACGCGATCCCCGGACGTGGCGGACAACAGCTACGAACTTCCCGGCTATAATGGGTTCTTTCCCTCCGAATGTGATGCCGGAGGAAATCATGTCGGGGCGCAATGACAGGCTAAGAGCTGTAATCGTTAGTCAGGCGAATCCTCTCAGATCGTATGCCGACACCACCGCATACGAAGAGGCCTTCAGCTCGCTTGATCTTCTCGTCACCATCGAAATAGCCATGACGGAGACGGCCAGGCTTTCCCATTACGTGTTGCCCGGCGCATCCGCCTATGAGAAGCATGATGGGACTTTTTTTGCCTGGAACTATCCGGAAATATTCTTTCAATTGCGTAGACCTGTTGTTCAGGCCAAAGGGGAATGCCTGGAGGAAGGCGAAATTCTGACAAGACTGGCCGACCACCTCGGTCTAATACCTGAAATACCAGAGAGCCTTCATGAAGCTGCCAAGGCCGATCGAATGACATTTGGCATGAATCTGATGGCTTATGTCCAGGCTGAGCCCCGAGCCATGAATCTGATGCCTTTTATACTGGCAAAGACACTGGGGAAAAGCCTTGGTTCAGTAAACCTCGCAGCGTTATGGGGACTCCTCCAGGTTACCCCAAAGTCCTTCAGGGAGAACGCTGTCCGGGTCGGATTCAGGAAAGGGCTGACCATGGGTGAGGAGATCTTCAGGGCCATACTGGAGCATCCACAAGGGCTTTGGGTGGGGAAAAATGATGTTGAAAATTTCTGGAACGAACTTCAGACTAAAGATAAACGTGTCTGTGTCCATATTCCGGAGCTGGAGGAGCTAGTCCGGTCCATAGATCCGGAAACCGAGAAAGCGGCCCTGACTATGAGCCAGGAATATCCTCTAACGCTCGCTGCAGGGCGACATATGGATTACAACGCGAACAGCATCATGAGAGATCCTGCCTGGCTGGATGGGAAATCGAATGCCTGCGCCCTGATGATGCATCCCTCAGATGCCGACAGATCAGGACTAACCGATGGTCAGAATGTCAGAGTAGTGACTCAGGCTGGTTCTGAGGAGATTATGCTTCAAATCACCGACACTATGAGGGTAGGGCATGTGATGATGCCTCACGGATTCGGACTGATCCATGCGGGGGTCAAAAATGGGCCCAACGTGAACAGGCTGACCAAAAACATCAATCGTGATCCGATAGCGGCCACGCCATTGCACCGTTTCGTGCCGTGCAGGGTTGAAGCGGTTTCGTAAAATAAGTCTGGAAGATCATTTCTTCATTACAAAGTAGAGCCGGCCTCCGCGCCGGCTGGTTCAGGGCTAGAGGTTTCATTAAAGGCTAGCCAGAATCCCCTGTCGTTGTGTGTGCTAGTAGATGATATGCAAGCAGGGACAAAACCTTTTGGTCATGCGAGACCTGACCAATCGTTGACCAGGCATTCATGAAACTTCTGTCCAGAATGGCGCTAAGCTAACGTCTCCAAAACAGGCGTATGCTCAAATTATGGGACTAGCTGCCTCTCATTCTGCGTCATTGGCGTAGCCCCACACTCCTCAAACTGAGGGAAATGAAATCCTTGAAGGTTTGTCATCAAGCATGATATTCCTTTACGTAGCTTCACGGGAATCTCCGCTGAAAAAGTGTTTTTTTCCAAATGCAAAATTTTAGCGCATGGCCCGTGACGCGATCCCGTAAGCCCGCCCCGAAATAAGAAACTTGCTTATAAAAGAGGCTTGCATGCATAGACATTCGTGGCAAAATCACTTTCATGAATGATTTTGCCCAGAATATTTTTAAATATGAATATCAGGAGATCATCGGTCAACCACTCGCAGGAACTCTCATGCCAGACCAAGAGTCCATCAGGGAGCAAATTGAAGCAAGCATTTCGGAGATGATCGGGTTTCCTGAGAAAACTGTCAACACAGAATCCGAGGTCATATCCAAGGATGGTTCTCGAGTCGGGATCATGTGGACTGACACGGCAATTCTGGGAGACGACGGAAGCGTGACTGGGTTAATGAAAATAGGTCAGCTGACACCCGAATTGGA
>CAZIVV010000066.1:0-87372 GCA_964542775.1 uncultured Desulfomonile sp. | reverse complement strand
GTAGAGATTATTTTTTCATTTGAGGCCGTCTCCGCTGTTTGAGGTTTTTGTTGTGGCTTACCTGTGGCAGTGTGACCTGCCCCGGCGTTAACCCGAAAAAAAACACGGACTCTGGAGCCTTCACCCACTGCGCTATCAACCATTATAGCTCCACCATGACCTTTGACTATGCCTAGCGCCTCCGGCATACCCATGCCGCGACCCAAAAACCTGGTGGAGAAAAACGGATCAAATATTTTGCCTAAGGTTTCCGCATCCATTCCACAGCCGGTGTCTTTGAACTCGATGAACACGAACTCACCTGGAGCGGGCTTCTCCTCGATGCGACTATGAGTCAGAAATTTCTCGTCACATTTCATCACACCCAGAGTTATGGTCACATCACCAGGTTCGTCTCCGAGCGCTTCAGAGGCGTTAGTCACGACGTTGGCTATCATCCTGGTCAATTGTTCGCGTTCACCACGGATTGATGGTAATGAATCTGGCGCGTTAATAACAAGGTTTGTATTTTTTGAGATAGCCTGCCGGATTGTGGATTCATTCCCCATCACCACATCGGCAAGGTTCATATCCTTGGGCAGGTAAATAGCGTTACCGGAATAAAGAAGCATCTTGCCGGAGAGTTCGGCTGATCGCTCGGCGCCGGATAGAGCTGCCTGGATGCGTCGTCTGGTCAGGTCGTCGAGGTACCGGTTGTCGAGCGCCAGTTCGAGATTGCCCATGACTCCCATGAGAATATTATTGAAATCATGAGCGATTCCGCCTGCCATAACGGCAAGGCTCTCCAGTTTCTGCGCCTCCGACAATTTGCGTTCCATTTCCAGACGCTGCGCATCGAGCAGTTTCCTCTCGGATATGTCACGCATAACAAAGAGCATGCCTTTGGGAGCGCCGTGCGAGTCATGGATCAGCATGCCGTTCGTTTCAATGTCAAGCAAAGTCCGATCGGCCCTGAGGACCCTGTATTCCCTTGGCCCCGGGTTTTCTCGCCTCATCAGCTGCTGAACGTATTCCATACAATCGGGCCAGTCCTCAGGAAGATAAAACTCCATACCGAAATGTCCCACAACATCCTCTTCGCGTTCACGGCGGCCCATCTTGAGCACAGAAGGCGACACCATGAGGATGCGGGTCTCGAGGTCCGTAATCACAAATCCATCAGGAGATGCCTGTATGGCAGTGCGAAAAAGTTCCTCGCTGGCCCTGAGAGCCTCTTCCGCCATCTTTTTGTCGGTTAAATCAATCCCGAAAGAAACACCGTAATCACCAAACGAGACGAAACGCCATTCCATGATTTTCTTCGAGCCGTCCTTGCAGGTAACTTCCGTTTCCATAGGCTCTGAAGCTTTGTTCGATCCGGTTACGGCCATCACCCGCCTGTTCCACTCAGCTTTCAACTGTTCACGTTCTTCGGCATCGGGATGAGCCAGACTCCGCCAGTCATCGACATCGCTCAAATCATCAGCGGTGTAACCCAAGAGTTCCGTGAACGTCCTGTTAAAATACCTGACGTTACCGGCCGACTTCACCTTGACTATGATTACGAGTGGAGAGCTGTCCACAAGCATCCTGAACATCTCCTCACTTTTTCGTAACTTCTCTTCGGCTAATCTGGTTTCAGTAACATCAAGCAAATGGGTGATAAAATAGAGTGGATTTTTATTGGAATCCCTTGCAAGTGAAGTCGATACCTTTGCAATTATGACATTTCCCCGGGCGTCTATATAACGCTTTTCAAACTCGAATTCCGGTCCGGAACCGTTCAGCGCCGCCTTGATGACATCGGGACTCAGGGATGTATCTCCAGGATGAGCCAAAGTGTTCACCGTCATGGCTTCCAGTTCCTCCCTGGAATAACCGAACATTTCACTCATCTTTTTGTTTACCTTTAGAAGATTGCCCTGCAGGTCAACCATACAAGCCCCTACGTTGGCGTTCTCAAAGGACAGGCGGAATCTTTCCTCGCTTTGGGTGAGTTCCCGCTCCAGAAGTTTGCGAGCCGTAATGTCACGATTATTCATTCGTCTGCCGTGGAATTCCCTGCCATCCCCATACACCGGGTCAGAATTCCGCTGGATCCAGCGTTCTTCGCCGGCTCGTGTAATTATGCGAAATTCGGACATGTTATGGTCGGCGGAATTCGTGAACTCCGCATCATGGCATATAGCCTGTCGGTCATCAGGGTGAACGATCTCGTCTATCAATCCGGGTCTGTCGATAAAATCCTCTCTCGTATACCCCGTGATACGTTCACACGACGGTGAAATGTAAAGGATAGTTTCATCCGGAGAAATCCAGTATTCCCAGTCATAGTCGGTGTCGGCGACCGTCCTGTACTTTGAAACTAGAGCGGCCATCTCCCCGTAACTGTCTTCAAGAGATTGCGTTTGCGCCTCAATGCGGGCAAGCCGTTGGCCCACCAGAGCCATGTCATCCGCCAATGAGCGCCCGGATGCCCCATTGCCACTGATTGCGTCGTCAATTAATGAACGTATTTCCCGTATCTGTTCAGCTATGCGTTTGCTGACTGTCGTGTCTGGCATGTCCCATTCCAAATCTGAAAAGGTTTTAGAAAGAATAAGCTTGAAGTTATAACAATAATTTATATATTAGTATATGTAATAAATAATGATAACCGCGGTTAAAGCCTTTGTGACTTGTCGAGCCAACCCTCACAAGTCCTGTGGATAGCTGCGCCGACATCACAAAAAACACAACGGACCATGATGGCCAATACTAAACCGCGCCAGGTAACCCAAGCCATGAGATTGACCTCGTTGGCGCATTATACAAGGTAAGACAATTTATGAGAACGGGAAATATGTTGAGCAAACTACCTGAAGATTCTATTAGTCAGGACACCAGAACAATACTGATGCCTCATCGTGTTGGTTCATGGGCAATGGCGTGGCTGCGCGGTTTGGCGCCGCTTGTGCTGTGTCTGTCGATTTTGGAGATGTCATGGGCTGATTTGGGAGCGCCAATATTGTCGGATGATTTTTTGGCGCAAGACACTAAGGCGTATTACGAAAGGCTGGTCGTTGAGCTTGACGTTCTTGCCGGTCAGGGTTATCCCGAAGCGTGTCTTGAACTGGCGGACAAGCTAATCAGGGGTGACTCGATCCCGAAGGACACTGACAGGGCCATCTATTACCTAAGGAAACCTGAAGCCTTTGAAACGATCGACGCAAGGTTCCGTCTGGCGTCTCTTTACAGGCGCCTGGGACAATATGACGAGGCTTTCAGTCTCTATGAAGGGCTTTCTACTGATAGACGCAGGCCACTACTGCCCGATGAGCAAATCCCCTACAAGTCGTCGATAGCTCTGGCGGCCATGTACAAGAATGGCGAAGGCGTTGCCCGGGACTTAACAAAAGCGCTTTCCATCTATAGAAATCCGACGATAGTGTCTCATTGCTGTCTGTTGGGCCCCGGGACTGACCCCGCGGGAGGAACCTCATCCGGGGACATTTACAGCAAATCAAGGCGTTTTGTAGCTGACTATGACAGATTACGTGACGGGATCGTCCAAAAGCTTGCGGATCAGGGTTCAGCCACGGCCAGTTTTGAATACGCCGACAATCTGTGGTTCTGGATCGTGTTTCGAATCTCAGGTCCGCCACCTGCGGGAATGAATTCAAATGAGCCGGAACCTCCCCGTAAGGACAGATCGGGAGGACTCGACGCTGAAGAGATAGAATTGCTGAAATATTACACATATGCGGCTGAACGTGGTCATCTGGGGGCTCAGTTGGGTCTGGGGCACGCCTGCCGGGTCATGAAGGAATGGAAGTGCGCAATCCAATGGTATGAAAGGGCTGCATCGTCGGGCTCTATCAAAGCCATGCTTGAGTTGGCGGACATGTATGACGGCTGGCGTTGGAGAGGCGCCCCGATCGACAAACAGAAGAGCCTTAAGTATCTCAGGCAGGCTTCGGACACTCAAGACCCTGATGCCCTTTACAGGTACGGCATGAAATACCTTAGTGGCGAATCCGTTCCGGAGGATCCAGGAAAGGCGATTGAGCTACTTCAGAAGGCGGCAGCAAACGGATCGGAAGCCGCTTGCGAGGAACTGGCGCGGCGATATTCTGACGGTGATCAGATAGCGATGAACAAGACCAGAGCGCTGATAAACCGCATTCGGCTATTTGAGCTGAACCTGTCGGGCGAAGATTCGCTGGCTGAACACGGCCTGGAGTACACGCCATTCACGTCAGACTCGACATATATAGCAAAAACAGGTGGCCTGGGGTCTTATGCGGTTAAAAATCTCCTGATCGACAAGGACGGTTCAAGACTCAATTTTACTTGCGATCTCCTGACAAAAGACAGGCCATCCATCGAAACACTCAGCACTGGGGACTTCATCGCCCTGGACCCCGAAAAACCTTTTTTTGTGGTGGGGCAAATGCGATCAGACGTGTTTGGGGTTAACATGCTGCAGATAAGCCTGGACGGCGAAGAACAGACATGGTGGATTCCCGCAGTCAAAGTGACGGAGTTACAGAGGTAGGCGTGAGCGTTCGGACACCAACCGATGTCGCCTGCTCATCGCTGGTGTGATCCGTTTCATCATTTTATCCCTGCCCAGAAAGATTGCCAGTCATACGAAGTGGGCCTAAGGATCAGTCAACATTCGGTATGACATGCAGTGAATGACCCCGAGTTTGGACAATGTTGCCCTGCTGTGTGTATTCCACCCACTACCCAAAAAAAAAGACCATCACGGGATGGTCAAAATTGAGGATTAGGAAGGTTATTAACCTGTGGAGGGGATATCTGTTTCTGGGGGACTTGTCAACCTTTTTAATAATCAGCATGAAGTTTTTTTCACATCAATTTCACTTAATTCCTGTAACCTACCTCTCAGTCAGGCTTTTTATCATTTAGAAGCAAGCTAGTTGTCCACCAATCCAGCATATGCTTTGGGCATGTTCCATCCCGTCTTTTTGATCCTGTTGCTGGGCTACTTGAGGTAGTTGAAAAACAACCACAGCGAAACTGCCACAGGAATTGTCGAGAATACCAGTGCATATCATGTGGCCTTAATAGGTCTTATTTCAGTAACTTACAGCGTTGGAGCAAAACCGGCATTCGATGGCGCCGTTTTTGCTTATGGTTTACACAGCAGGCCTGGTTCGCTAAAAACCGACATCTTTCTAAATACTTTCATCCTTATATTCAGGCGATTAGCCCGTTCTGAACGGATGGTTACGAAGTTCGAGTTTGCCCGGGGTAACCATTGGGCATTTTGCGGAAATGTTTGTGCGCCTGGAGTCAGGATCGGTGGGTCCTGTTTGCTGGACCGCTTCTGGAAACTAATTTCAGCCTGGAGAGTGTCAAATGAAAAGACTATCGTATTTTATGGCGAGTCTGTTTTGTGTGATGATCATTAGTGGGGTGGCCCAGGCCACAGACCCCCAATGTGAACAGATTTACGAAGAGGCGATGCGAAGTTACGCGGGCGCCGATGCGGAACAGGCTCTGGTGCTGGCCTGGAAAGCGCTCAAGGCGTCAGGAAAAAACACCGGAAGCGATAGCGTGTGCTGTATGCGTGCGACCATGCTGATAGCTGATATCTACACCTCCTACGCGATGTATCCCGAGGCCATGGCTTTATACAGAAAGGTTTTTGGCCAGCAGCAGAGAATTTACGGGGAGAGGAGCCCTTCGACGGGCAAGATACTTCGGGTCTTGGCGTCGGATGACGTCACGCCCGAAAAAATTGCTCAGGCAAGGCAGATGTTGAGCGTCGAGCTTGCCACAGGCGGGATGTCAGTTCGTTCCTCAGACCCGTTGGCATCTGATTTTCTCAAGCAGTGTGTGATGGCGCTGATGAATCAGGAATTGCCCACCAGGACTTCGGACCTGGCCATGGTGGGCATGCCCTGAACAATTACTTGCGGTTATTCCTCTGCTCTTTCATGGCGGATAGCACATTTTCCGGCGTCATTGGCATTTTCCTGAGCCTGACTCCTGTGGCTGCAAAAACTGCGTTGGCAATGGCCGGGGCTACAGGAGGAATCGGTGGCTCGCCAATACCACCCATTTTGTCATTCTTCGTGATGAGATGCGCCTCAATCTCCGGCGTTTCAGACATGGTCAGGAGTGGATATCCGCTGAAGTTTGCGGTCGCCACTCCGCCATTTGCGAAAGAAATGCGTTCCTTTAGCGCCACCGATATTGCCTGAACGACACCACCTTTTATTTGCGCAACAACGCTGTCGGGGTTGACGATTTTGCCGGGATCAAGAGCCACAACCATTTTGTGAACCTTTATGGCTCCTGAATTTTCATCGACTGAAACCTCAGCGAGTTGTGCGCAATATGTCCCGAAACAGTATCTCTGGGCAATTCCGCGACCTCTTCCCTTCGGAGCGGTCTTAGCCCAATTACCGGCCTCGGCTACCTTTTCAAGACATCTAATTGCCCGTGGTTGATCCTTGATCATTCTAATGCGGAATTCGAGCGGGTCCTTTCCATCCAGATGAGCCAGTTCATCAATGAAGCTCTCAACCACAAACGTATTGCTGGAATTGCCGACTGATCGCCAGAAACCGGCCGGTATGGGAACATCAAGCCTGACCCATTCCACCAGGAGGTTACTGATGTCATACTCGGTGTTCCAGATTCCATCAACAGCGGACGAATCAATGCCACCCTGAACATAGGCCGGGAGTATTCTTTCCATTATAGGTAGCGTAACAACCTTGTGTCGCCACACATCGAGCCTGCCCTGATGGTCGAGACCGGCCTCAATCCTGTGGAGGCTACCGGGTCTGAAACAATCGTTGCGGAAATCCTCTGCTCTAGTCCATACATGCTTGACCGGCGTTCCTGCGGCCCTGGATATTCTGACTGCCTCGGTAACGACCCGGACTTCGGATTTTCCGCCGAAACCTCCGCCCAGCATGGTCGTGTGGACATCTATTTTGTCGGCCGGCAGTCCTGTTTCCTTTACAGCGGTATCGAGTACAGCGGTCTGGAACTGGGTTGGTACCCATATCTGGCATGAGTCGGCCTGCACGTGAGCCACGCAGTTATGTGGTTCGATAGTTGCGTGAGCCACAAACGGAACGCTATACTCGGCGGAGAGCTTTTTAGCGGCTTTCTCGAGTCCGTTTTGAGCGTCCCCCGTATTTTTGGTGACAAGCCCTTTTTTGGACATTGCGTTGGAAAACATTTCATCGAGAGTTTTGTCATTGAGGTTTGGCATAGAGCCTGGACTCCACCTTGGGTTGAGGGCGTCCCTGCCCTTGAAAGCCGCCTCGATTCCGGTCGCCAGGACGGCCACGCCATCAGTTACTTCAACTACCTTTTTGACGCCGGGTACTTTCAGGGCCGCGTCCTTGTCACAGGACTCGAGCTTTGCGCCATAAGCCATCGGTCTGGCCAGAGCCGAATACAACATCCCCGGGACGAAGACATCGGTCCCGAATACGCCCTTTCCATTGATTTTATCTGATGAATCCAGGCGTGGCATTGATTTGCCTACAAACTGTAGCTGATCGGGGGGCTTGAGCTTGGGTTCCATTGGAACAGGCAAGGTGGCGGCTTTTGACGCGAGGTCACCATAGGTTAGTTTCCTGCCTGACGCCTGATGAATCACCATCGCGTGAGAGGTTTTGCATTCAGTGACCGGCACTTTCCATTCAAGAGCGGCCGCCTCGATGAGCATTTCACGCGCTGCTGCGCTGGCCCAGCTCATAGCTGCGATCATGTTCCTGATTCCGGTGCTGCCTCCGGTGATCTGCATCCCGGATAGCGGGTCCCGGTAGGGCGCTCTGGCCGGGGCAGCTTCCACCCGAATTTGATCCCAGTCCACATCAAGCTCATCACCCATTATCATGGCCAGACCGGTCCATGTCCCCTGCCCCATCTCAGACTTGCCGATTATCAATGTGACCATGTTGTCAGGAGCAATTCTTATCCAGGCGTCTGGTGGCCAGTTTTGTCCCGGGGAGCCTCCTGATGAGGATTTCGAAGACTCAGCCAACACAGAAGAGCCGCACAGGCTGAACGCCAGGGCCATACCCGTTCCAGCAGCCGATACTTTCAGGAAATACCTGCGGTCCATGGAATCCCTCATTTTGAGCCTCCGACACCGGCCACTTTCTCTATGGCCCTTAATATCCGGGGATACGTGCCGCATCGACACAACACCCCGTCCATTGCCCCAGTAATCTGTTCGCGTGAAGGCGTGGGATTTTTTGCCAGTAAGGCTACAGCTTCCATGATTTGACCCGGCTGACAATATCCACATTGAGACACCTCCTCGGATATCCAGGCCTTCTTCACCGGATGGTCAGCAGGAATACCTTCTATGGTCGTTATGGACTTGCCCTCAACATCCTTGACGGTAAGCTGGCATGAACGAGTCGGCTGACCATTCACCAATATGGAGCAGGCCCCACATGATCCTTCTCCACAACCGTACTTCGTCCCAACCAGTTTGAGGTTTTCCCTTATCACCCACAGCAGGTTTGCCGTAGGCTCCACATCGACCTTGTGTTTCGCTCCGTTGATCAATAGCTCTGTCATCTGAAATTACCCCGACTTCAAGCGATGTTAATTAATGTGGCCAGTAATCAATAGCTTCACAATGAGGTGGCGCCCACTGGGACTTCCGTGAAATTTGCTTAAAGCTCCTATTATGGCCATACTCTACATGATACTATTTCAGGGCGGCTTGAACAAACCTAAAATCCGTAATCATGGATGATGGGTTTAATACGGGCCTGAAACCGGCGTGGAATGATTTTTTCACGACCGGCGCTGGATTGTCCGGATTCGGGGCATCGATCGTGTTCAAGGAAACCCGATTCAGCGGACCCGTAAAAGATGTTTCGTACAGCAGGAAAGTTATACCAAATTGTGTTAGTTATGGACCCAGGAGAAATCAGCTTCAGGAATATGCGGGAGATAGTTGATGCCTGTCAGGGAAATACTTCCAGATCTGTTTTTTATTCAACGAGGCTTTCTGAGCGGGAACCATTTTGCCTACAGATCCGACAATCCGGTTCTGATTGACACTGCTTACAAATCGGGCCTTGCGGAGACACTGAGTCTTATCGCCGGCGCAGGGATCGATATTTCGAGAACGAGCCTCATAATTAACACTCATTGCCATTGCGACCACATCGGTGGCAACAGGAAAATCCAGGATATTTCCAACTGCCGGGTGGCCATGAGCAGGATCGGGAAACATTTTATCGACTCTAAGGATGACTGGTCCACGTGGTGGAAATATTATGCTCAGGAGGCGGATTTCTTCTCGTGCTCCACGGCGCTGGACGACGGCGACACGATCATGGTGGGCCCTTATGAGTTTCAATGCATTTATACTCCGGGACACGCCTCTGATGGAATTGTGCTATACCAGCCTGAAAACAGGGCGCTTATCTCGTCTGACACGCTCTGGGAATATGACATGGCCGTAATGACGGTTCGTGTCGAAGGTAGCAGGGCCTTGTTCTGCATGATGGAGTCTGTCGAGAGAATAGCCCGACTGCCGGTGGATGTTGTCTATCCCGGACATGGCCCCGCATTCACCGATTTTGAAGGGGCAATTCATCGGGCCAGATCCAGACTCTCACGGTTCATCCAAGACCCCGGAAGTGTAGGTCGCGATCTGATCAAAAAAATACTAGTTTACACCCTTATGATGAAAACGGCCATCGACAGTTCCGAATTCCTCGAACATTTGATGAGAACGCACTGGTATCCCGAGACGGTCAATCTGTATTTTTCCGGTGAGCATAAAAATACTTACAATGAAATTCTAAATGACCTGATAGACAGAGGAATTGTTTACCAAAAGGATGGACAGCTATTGACTTCCATAGCGCCTTAATGCATTGCATTTTTTTGAATAACCTGTCAGTGTTGCCACATCAATTTCAGGGGATGTTTTTTTGGAAAAGTTATACAGACACGCTATTTGCATTCATCCTTATTTCCGTGACAGCCACGCCGGTTCACTCGGGTTGGCCGTATTCCCCCCGATTGGACTCGAATATATTATAGCGGCGTTGCGCCCGCATGTTGATGAACTCACATTCGTTGATTTACGATTACCCGGGCCGCTCAGGGATGTGGGCAAACTCAGGGATTTCATATCGCAAAACTGTGACCTCATCTGCATAAGCATCAATTGGGAATATCACTTTCGTGAAGTCTGCGAACTGGTTAGCCAGCTGCCTCATCACATAACCACCGTTGTTGGCGGGCAGCAGGCCACCGACTGTGTTGAAGAGATCTTCGAGATGTGTCCCAATGTTGACATAATAGCACGTGGTGAGGGTGAAGACACCATGGCCGAGATTGCGACCGGTAGTGAGCTGTCTGAAATACTTGGTATATCATACCGACGAGATGGACAGCTGTTTCACAATACGAACCGCGCCCTCGGAGAAATCGAAAAATACCGTTTTCCGGATCGGAGCGTCAGATCACAGGATTACAGCCTCAACATGGGTGGTTTTGCTCTCAAAGGTGAAGAGTTCGATATGATCCTCACCTCGCGTGGTTGCCCATACAACTGCAAGTTCTGCACTTTTAACCTTAACCCGTGGACGCAGAAGCGACGTTACTCAACCAGATCCATTGAGACTGTGATGACCGAACTCGAGCAGGTCAAGGCCGGTATGGTTCTGATCGCTGACGAGAATTTCTTCGTTAATCCGAACAGGGCCAAGAAAATATGTGAAACTATCGTAGACAGGGGTATCAAAAAGCGTTTTTTCGTACAGGCCCGCATTGAGATCTTTGAAAGACCTGATGTGCTGGAAGCAGCCGTAAAGGCCGGCATCAAGGTAATGCTCCTTGGCATAGAGTCACCGACCGACCGCATCCTCGAACAACTCAACAAGGGTTTTGACACACAAAAGGTCCGTCAGGCCTTCGAGGTTTTCAGGCAATTTCCGCTCTATTATCACGGATATTTCATTTATGGGAACATAGGCGAGACCGACGAGGAAATGCTGAAAATACCTGGATTCGCCAAAGAGCTCGGACTGGATTCCATAACCTATCAGAAATTGCGGGTCGATAAGTATTCACCGCTCAGGGAACTGGTTGAATCGGACCATCGTTACTACATAGGAGACGACAGGATAGTTTACAGGCATGGTGTTGGACGACCGGGCCTGAAAAAAATCAGCAGGGAAATTACCCGCAAATTTTACACGCCGGACCAGCTCTTTTCTATCGCGAAAAAACTCTTTGCAATAAAGCTCTTCACCCGCAGTAACGTGCCGGCGCTGGTTTCAAGCATTCCGGCGGTCCTCACGGACATGGCGGGTCGGGAATTCAGGAAAATGGTGAAGAGGATGAAACTCGCCCAGTCAGCGTGAACGACAATCCGGTCATGCGGCCCAAAAAGCAGGGGCGGGAACACATTCTGACCTTATACCGACTGGTCGCCAGATGTATTTCCGCCCTGGATTCTCTTCTCAACCCGTATCCGGTAAAAATCTTCAATATTACAGAATATATCTGCTCAAATCGTCGCTCTTTACGATGTCCGTAAGTCTCTGGCGCACCATTTCGGGGGTTATTTCAATTTTCACACCGGCCATGTCCGGAGCGTCGAATGATATTTCCTCCAGGAGTTTTTCCATGATGGTGTGCAGACGCCTGGCGCCTATGTTTTCTGCACGTTCGTTGACTTCCTCGGCAAGCCCGGCTATCTCGGATATGGAATCCTGGGTAAAATCGACCTGAACGTCCTCAGTTTTAAGTAGCTCCTGATACTGTTTTACCAGGGCATTCCTCGGTTCGGTCAGTATTCGTATGAAATCTCCGCGAGTCAATGCCGACAACTCTGCCCGCAAAGGGAATCGTCCCTGAATTTCTGGTATCAGATCAGATGGCTTTGATACATGGAAAGCCCCCGCGGCTATGAACAGAATGTGATCGGTCCTTACAACGCCATGCTTGGTATTGACTGAACTGCCCTCGATTATCGGCAACAGATCGCGTTGAACGCCTTCTCTTGATATGTCAGGACCATGGCTCTGGCTATGTGATCCGGCGATTTTATCAACCTCGTCGATAAAGACTATTCCCGTCTGCTCAACCCTCTCCTTGGCCATCTTAACCACTTTATCGTGGTCTACCAGTTTGTTAAGCTCCTCCTGTATGAGGATCTGCATGGCTTCAGTCGTCTTGACCCTTCGACGCTTTGTCTTTCCCGGGAATATGTTTGAAAACATGTCCTTGAGGTTAATATCCATCTCCTCCATTCCGGCCGGTGAAAAAACCTCAACCACTGGAATAGCCGACATCTGGGTCTCTATCTCAACTTCACGGTCATCGAGTTTGCCGTTTCTGAGCATGCGACGAAATTTCTCGCGGGTTCTCTGGGCCACATCAATTTCATCATCGTGAGTCTCTGGGTTGGGCGCCAACTGAGGTCGCCTCACCTTTCTGGGGTTACGGACCGGCAGCAGAATGTCAAGAAGACGCTCCTCGGCCTGATCTTCAGCCTTTTGCCTTAACGATTCATATTCCGACTCACGCACGAGATTGATGCCGATTTCAAGCAGATCCCGAATCATCGACTCAACGTCACGACCAACATAGCCTACTTCCGTGAACTTGGACGCCTCCACTTTCAGGAATGGAGACTGAGCCAGCTTTGCAAGACGTCGCGCTATTTCCGTCTTGCCAACCCCTGTTGGCCCTATCATGATTATGTTCTTGGGAGCTATTTCATCTCTGAGTTCCTCGGGAACCTGGGTCCGACGCCATCTGTTACGCAATGCAATCGCCACCATCCTCTTGGCGCTGTGCTGACCAATAATGTATTTGTCCAGTTCGGCTACTATATTCCGGGGTGTAAAATTCTCCATGACTTTCCGTTTCCATAACCACAGGCAAATCGCATCTTCGTGCTAGAGCGTTTCAAGCCCGGTCTTCAGTGTTTCAACTGTTAGAAGGTTTATTTTCTCAGATAGACTCAATGACTAACTGATCATTGGTGTAAACGCAAATATTCGCAGCTATGTTCATAGCTGTCTTCGCTACTTCCATGGCGTCAAGTTCCGTGTGTTTGAGCAGGGCTCTGGCCGCCGCCAACGCATAATTGCCTCCAGAGCCTATTGCGACTACGCCATCGTCCGATTCTACTACATCGCCAGTCCCCGATAGCAGCAACGTCTTTTCCCTGTCAGCCACTATCAGTAAGGCCTCCAGCCTGCGCAACATCCTGTCCGTGCGCCACTCCTTGGCCAATTCTACGGCAGCCCTGGCAAGATTGTTGGAATACTTTTCCAGCATCTGCTCGAATTTCTCGAGTAAAGTGAGCGCATCGGCAGTCGATCCCGCGAATCCGGCAAGTATACGGCTGTCCTTACCTAGAACTCTCACCTTTCTGGCGGAATGCTTCACTACAGTATCGCCTAACGATACCTGTCCATCTCCAGCCATTACAACCTGAGAACCCCTGCGCACACATAATATCGTAGTGGATCTTATTTTCGGTCTTGCCATATTTTCAAACCCTTGTTCACAAAGCGTGTAATTTTTTAGACTAATACTATTCGGTCCCTTTTGTAAAGCCACTTCTTGGGTGCGAGCGGTCGTAAACTTCCATGAGTTTACCCAAATCTACCTTGGTGTATCGCTGTGTTGTCGACAGGTTTGAATGGCCCAGGAGCTCCTGAATACTTCTGAGATCAGCGCCCCCCTGAAGAAGATGAGTAGCGAAAGAATGCCTGAAACAGTGAGGCGAAGCGTCTCTCAATATTCCCGCGTTTAGCAGTAATAACTTCAGGATTCGGCGAACACTCCTGTCAGATAAAGGGCCACCTTTAAGATTAAGGAAAAGCTTGCCCCTGTTTGACACATGAGGGTTCGACGACTCTATTATCTGGCGCTGCCGCATATAACGCTGCAGAGCCTTGACTGCCTTCTCTCCCACCGGGACATACCTCTCCCGGGAACCTTTTCCAACCACCCTCACCCAACCGTTTTTCAGGTCCATGTCATTAACCGTGATTGAAACAAGCTCAGCGACTCTAAGCCCGGAACTGTAAAGCAGTTCGAACATTGCCATGTCCCGGGTTAAAGATTCCTCATTTCCCGAAAAAAAACGGCTCATTTCATCGACGTTCAAGGACCTCGGCAGAGGCTTTTCCTTTTTGGGAGCGCTCAACGATGAAGCCGGATTACTCGCCAAAACACCCTCACGGACCAGGAACCTGAAAAAACTCCGGATTGAAGCAAGCTTCCTTCCAATCGAGGTCTTGGCCAGTTTCCCGAACTTTTTCGCCAGAAAAGCCCTTATGCAATTTTTCTCTGTCAGGGCGACATCATAAAGCGCAACTTTATACGGCGATCGCTCCAGGTAGGCCTTAAAGTCCTCGAGATCCGAGATGTAAGCCCGCACTGTCTGTGGGGACCTCATCTTTTCTGTCTCGAGATACCTTTGGAATATCCTTTGGGCATGTTCAAAGTTCAAGTTCGTTCACTTCCTGGAAAGATGGCCGTCTCAAAGAAAGACATCTGAATCAGACTACGACAATCCTCTTTATTGCGTTAACCGCCGCCGCCGGATCATCTATTACCTGAAACAGATCCATGTCATCAGGACAAATCATCCCGTGCTTCATTAACATGGTCTTTTTAATCCAGCTCACAAGATCTTTCCAGTAATCCTTTCCGAGCAGGATCACTGGGAACGGCTTGATCCTGTGAGTCTGTATCAGCGTCATGGATTCGAAAAGCTCATCCATGGTGCCAAACCCTCCCGGAAGGATCACATACGCCATGGCATATTTAACAAACATGACCTTTCTGACAAAGAAATACCGAAAATTGAGTTTGACGTTCAGGTAAGGATTGGCCGCCTGCTCTTTTGGCAACTGAATGCATAACCCTACGGATTTGCCACCAGCCTCGAATGCACCACGATTCGCCGATTCCATCGCGCCAGGACCACCGCCGGTTATTACAGTGAAACCACTCTCCGCCAGCAACCTGCCAACCTCCCTGCCAAGCTTGTATACCGGACTTTGTTCAGAAATAGACGCTGAACCAAATACCGACACTGCAGGGTATATCTCTGACATCGTCTCAAAACCATCCACAAATTCAGATATTATCCTGAATATGCGCCACGAGTCCCGGACATTGAAATCATCTACCACATATTGGCGGTCATTCATTTTGTTTCATCCATTTTCAAGTAATCAAGACTTAGAATAGCCTAACTCAATCAACCATAAACCGGATTAGATTCTACGTTTAACTTCCTGCTATGTCAATTATAATCAATCTTTTAATATACAATATGCGTTGACCCCCAGTACCTTCCTCCCGGTTGTCGTGACGCATTCACTGCTAAACCATGCCTGCCTGTATTTAAATTATGTCCCATTCCCAAAAATTTTTGGGATTGATTCAGATTAAGAAGTTGTGTATAGTGTTGAATTACATGTCGGGCTAACCGGCGCCTCGCTCGGATGGCGGAATTGGTAGACGCAGTGGACTCAAAATCCACCGCCCTTACGGGTGTGCGAGTTCGACTCTCGCTCCGAGCACCATGATTTCAAGAGGTTACATCGTCAATGATGTGGCCTTTTTGTTTCTGGAAACTCTGGCGCCCACAATACTTCGTATTTCTTACCACTTGTTACTTCCCACATTATCCTGATAGAAAAGGCCTGAATTTTTGCTTGAACATTCGGCATGATAGAAGAATTATCAGACTGGAGATGTATCCGAATTGGGGCCGTATAGAAGCAGCCTCCTGTCTCACATGGTGACCTGAGCGCCCAAAAGTTACATTTATTTCATATTTATTGACAATAATGGTGTTGCATCGTAGTGTAGTACAATACGGTTCTTCAGGCAAAGGAATATTTTCAATGAAACTTCGCTTGTTTCTAAACAATCCCAATGGTAAGGCCTGAACCCATTTTATCGGAATGGCGCCCGGTCTGAGCGCAAAATACCAGGCAGAATTACAAACTGAGACACACACCAGGGAACACTACAAGTCTGATGAATGGCTTGAAATGGACCTTCCAGTGGCCCCGGCCATCATGCTGGATGACGATGTGATTGTTGAGGGCGCAGACATCCTGGAAGAAGAACTGGAAAGAGAAATTCAGTCCAGATTATGACTTGTTCATGAAGCGCAGGCAAAGTCACCATGTAGCAATGTGGTATTCTGAGGGCAATCGTGTATCAGGCCCGACGGCTTGCCGACCTGTGGTCCCGAAGAAAGAGTTCCAGGAGATCACCCGGGCCTTTTCAGGGCCGAACCTGAGCCCTGTCAAAAACGTTCTGGATCCATCCGAATAAAATTGTGCTCTTGCCTTGGACTTTAAGATAGATATATTATGTACATGGAAGATAAAGATTATGGCCGTTTCAGCGTCAGCTCAGGCCGTAACAATTGTTGCCGTTAGCAATTGAGGTATCCGCTAGTTCTGGGTTATTCGTTCCTCCGTATTCCGCTGATGGAGCGGAATGGCATAAATCTGTTGGGCCCCAAAAAAAATTTGACATTACTGCAGATTTTACTGGAAGATGATTGGTGGACTATTCTGAACTGACGATCCCTTACCCCCTGACAGATTCAGATTGCTATGATAGGAGCCTGCCGTGCAAGAGAGTCAGAAGACCAGTGCGCAACTTGCTAGTGAACTGGCTGACGTGAGTAGCAGGCTTTCCGAATTGCAGGCCAGGCTTGATCAGGCATCTGTAGTCATGCAACGACTGCATTTGGTGAATTCCCTGAAGGAGGGTCTGCTCAGGTCTGCGGGTCTGAATGAAAAGCTGAAGCTAATAACTGATGGCGTGGTGAAAATCTTCTCGGCGGATTTTGCCCGTATCTGGATTGTGAAACCTGGCGACAGATGTGAAGTTGGCTGCATGCATGCCAGATTAACAGATGATACCCACGCGTGTCATTACCGTGACCGCTGTCTGCATTTGGTTGCAAGTTCAGGAAGATACACCCACACGAATGGAGATATCCACAGCCGCGTGCCGTTGGACGGCTACAAGATCGGGCGCATAGCTTCGGGATCAGAAACCAGCTTCAGAATCAACGATGTTGTAAACAGTTCTCTTATCCATGACCCGAACTGGGCGCGCTCTGTAGGTCTGGTTTCAGCGGCCGGCCACAGGATTCAGACGGGAAGTGGAGATACTCTTGGAGTCCTTGCGTTATTCAGTAAATTCAGTTTCACCGACGATGATGAATTTCTGCTGGAAAGTATTGCAAAAACAACCGCTCAGGTATTCCAGACTTCCATGGTTGAAGAAGCTCTCAACGAGGAGAGACAACGATTCCGAAGACTTGCCGAAAATTCCCCGTTTGGAACTGTAATGATAGAGAAAGACGGCAAATTCTCTTATGCAAATCCCAAATTCACCAAAATGTTCGGATACGATCTCAGCGATGTCCCTGACGGCAAGCACTGGTTGAGGAAGGCCTATCCTGACCCCGACCAGCGGAGAGAAGTCCTCTCGGCCTGGCTTGATGACATTAATGGCACTGCGCATGGAGAAACCAGGCCACGAGTCTACAATGTGACCTGCAAGGATGGCTCCCAGAAGATTGTACATTTTAGGCCTGTAAAACTGAATTCGGGGTCAGACCTCATGACTCTCGAGGACATCACGCAACGCAAGCGATCAGAGGTGGCCTTGAGTCGGAGCCGTCAGGACCTCGAGGACATATTCGAGGCCATAGGCCACCCCACCATCATAATGGACAAAGAACATCGCATTTTGTCCGCCAACAGGGCGACCATCGCGGCCACGGGAAAATCGCTGAATGAACTGGTTGGCTCAAAATGTTATGAGATTTTCCACAAAACCGTGGAACCGGTCCCGAATTGTCCCATGCAGGCGCTTCTAAAAAGGGATTCGTCAGAGCTTGCAGCGGTCGAGACGGAGATGGGGGCTTTGGATAGGCATTTCCTGGTATCATGCACTCCGCTCCTGGACAAAGACGGCGCAGTTGAAAAGATCATCCACATAGCGACCGACGTCTCCGAGCGTAAGAGGGCTGAGGATGAGGTTCGTCTTAATGAAGCCCGCCTGGAAAAGATTGTTGAGATCCTGCATTTCAAGGCGCATTCCGTTGATGAATTCATGGATTATGCGCTTGCCGAGGCAATAGAGCTCACACAAAGCAAAATAGGCTACATTTATAATTACGACGAAGACACTCAGGAATTTGGGATCAGCGCCTGGTCTCGTGAGGTTATGAAAGAATGCTCGGCAACTGAACCCGAAATCCCATACAATATTGAAAAGACAGGAATCTGGGGTGAGGCGGTCCGTCAGCGCAAACCAATTTTGATCAATGATTTCCAGGCTCCACACCCTCTCAAGAAGGGTTACCCGGAAGGACACGCTGCGCTGCAAAGGTATCTGACGGCGCCTGTCTTCGATGGTGACAGGATTGTGGCTGTGGTCGGTGTGGCAAACAAGGAATCTGAATACACTCAGACTGATACTTTGCAGCTTACACTGCTGATGGATTCGGTCTGGAAGGCTTTGGTTCGACTGAAGTCCGAAGAGCGACTGAGAGAGAGTGAAGAAAAATACCGTAGCCTGTTCGAGGATTCCATAGATGGTATTTTTAGCGCATCAACTGATGGAACGCTGTTCGATGCAAATCAGTCTTTTCTGGATCTGTTTGGTTACAGAAAAAATGAGATGTTGGGAGCAAACATCATCAGGTTGTATTCGAATGTTGATGACTGGATGCGCTTTCAGATGGAGATTGTCAAAGACGGCGCCATCAGGGATTATCCATCAAAATTGTTAAAGAGAGATGGCAAAAAGATCGATTGCCTAATTACGGCAACAGTCAGGAAGGACGCTCACGGAACCATACTCGGGTACCGTGGCATAATCAGGGACGTAACAGAACAGAAGAGCACAGAAGAGGCGCTGTTAAATGAAAAGGAATTCACCGATCGTCTCATAGACAGTCTTCCGGGAGTGTTCTATCTGTTTGACGCAGAAGGCAGTTTCTTACGCTGGAACAAGAATTTCGAGACTGTCTCAGGCAGGTCAACAAGAGAAATTGAGACGACAGATCCTCTGGACGTGATTGCGCCTGAGCACAAGCAACTTGTAAACAGGGCCATCGGCAGGACTTTCGAAGCTGGAGAAATGACCGTCGAGGCTCATTTTGCCGCAAAGGATGGAACCTCTACACCGTATCTTTTTACCGGAAAGAGCATAAATTTTGGCCCCAAACCATGCATTGTAGGAATGGGCCTGGACATTTCCGCCCAGAAACGGACAGAGGAAAACCTGCGTCAAAAAACAGAGATGCTGCGTTCAATGTTTCAGGCGTCACCTGAAGCAATTGTTGTGCTTGATCCGCAAGGCGTTGTAAAAATGTGGAATGCTTCGGCTGAACGAATATTCGGATGGACTGAAAGTGAGGCTGTAGGGCGCATTAACCCGATTGTTCCGGAAGCTAAATATGACGAATTCCGCATGTTGCGGGAACGAGTCCTGAACGGCGAAAGCTTTTCCGGCGTGGAGTTGACACGCCACAGGAAAGATGGATCTGTCGTAGAAATAAGTGTGTCTACTGCGCCTCTAATAGGGCCCGATGGCAGCGTTGAGGCAATATTCTCGTTGAACGCCGACATTACTGAACGTAAGAGAAGCGAGGAAGGCAGAAGGCTTTTGGCGACAGCGGTGGAGCAATCCATTGAAGCTGTAATGATACGGGATCGTAACGGTGTAATTCAGTATGTCAATCATGCTTTTGAACGCATATCCGGCTATTCCAGGGAGGAAGTCATAGGCAAGGACACCAGGTTCCTGAAAAGTGACAGGTACGACATTTCCCACTACGAAGAACCGTTTGAAGCCATAAAAAAAGGCAGGTCCTGGAAAGGAAGACTGGTAGCCCAGAAGAAAAATGGGCAGATATTCTACGAAGATGTAGCAATTTCCCCTGTTCGCAATTCCGCAGGTGAGATAGTAAACTTTGTCGATGTAGCTCATGATGTGACCGAGCCTGTTGAATTACAGAAGCAACTTATACAGGCCCAGAAGATGGAGGCGATCGGCACGCTGGCTGGGGGCATTGCGCATGACTTCAATAACCTGCTTCAGGCTGTGCTGGGGTACTCGGAACTGATGCTGCAACGTAAAAAGGAAGGAGAAAAGGATTATTCGGACCTTCAGACAATACGACACGCCGGCCAACGTGGGGCTGACCTGGTCAGGGGCCTGTTGACTTTCAGTCAAAAAGTGGAGACAGAGTATGTTTGTTGTAGACTTGAACAAGGAAATATCCGAGGTTCGGCAACTGCTTTCTCGCACTATCCCCAAGACAATAAAAATTGAATTACATCTTGCCAATGACCTGGATTACATTCGGGCAGCTCCTTCTCAGGTCAACCAGATCCTCATGAATCTTGGCGTCAACGCCAGGGACGCCATGCTTAATGGCGGAACGTTAACCATTGAGACTTCAAACATCAAACTGGAGGAAGAATATTGCAGCTCCCATATTGATGTTATTCCTGGAGATTATGTTCTTCTGACCTTTTCAGACAGCGGTCAGGGAATGAACAGCGAAACTCTGTCGCACATATTTGAGCCGTTTTTTACTACAAAACAAAAGGGAAAAGGCACTGGACTGGGACTGGCAACCGTCTACGGCATTGTGAAGCAGCATGATGGACACATAGTGTGCTACAGCGAACCAGGCTTAGGGACCACATTCAAGGTTTACTTCCCCTCAATCAAGGAACAGGAAAACTTTCAGAATGCAGGACTAGATTCGGAAATTCGAGGTGGGACCGAAACAATCCTGCTGGTCGATGATGATGACGACATCAGGGATCTGGCCGCCATCCTTCTGGGTGACTTTGGCTATCAGGTCATTACGGCGCGAAATGGTGAAGAGGCCCTGGAGATTTACCAGAGTGACGGACATCGCATATCCGTCGTTACACTGGATCTCATCATGCCCAAAATGGATGGCAGACGATGCCTGGAGGAAATACTGTGTATCGATCCAGATGCAAAAGTTATTATCTGCAGCGGCTTCTCCGAAAACGGTCCAGCCTCAGGCGTTAAGGTTGACGGAGCAAAAGGATTTGTAGAAAAACCTTACAATATGAAAAATCTTCTGAGTGCGATCAGAAATGTTCTTGACACAAATTGAATTTCTTATCTCCAGCTCGGTGATTCCACCGCCCGTAAAATCTGTTACGTCTGACTATGGCTCTTCGTTCGAGGCCTGGAAAAACGCCTCGCTCAGCCATTGCGTTCCCGTCCATTGGCATGAACCAAATGTCTTGAGATCCATTTAGAGTTGCGTGCGAGGATGCCAACAATTGATACCTCGGGCCGTGATTCAACAGACCCCCAAATTATGAAGAAAGGAGATAAAATGGATTGGCACAGACTCGATACAAATGAAGTCTTTGACAAGCTGGGAACATCCGAGGAAGGACTGACCAGTAAAGAAGCCCAGAGACGGCTCAATGTTTATGGGCCAAACAGTCTCCCGGACGAACAGGAAATATCAAGGCTCAAGATTTTTCTACATCAGTTTGCAAGCCCCCTCATATACATGTTGATTGCGGCAGGAGTTGTAACTGCCCTTCTACAGGAATTCAAGGACACAACAATAATTTTTGTCATAATTGTGCTCAATGCAATCATAGGTTATTTTCAGGAATTCAAGGCTGAACAGAGCGTTCGGGCGCTGAAAAAAATAATGGTGGATCACGCCAGGGTTATTCGCGACGGCCAGGAAACGGAGATTGACAGCGAAACCCTGGTCCCCGGTGACCTGGTCCTGCTGGAATCGGGTAATCGGGTTCCTGCGGACATCAGGTTGACCAGAACTATTGAATTCAGGGCAGATGAATCGATCCTCACTGGCGAGTCCCTCCCGGTTGAAAAAACGTCCGTATCCATTGACGAAGACAAACTCGGCCCTGGAGACCGCAAAAACATCTCATTCATGGGAACTGTAGTTGTTAAAGGTCGAGCCATGGGAGTCGTGGTTGAGACTGCTTCCAGCACGGTTCTCGGGTCAATCGCTCAAAGGGTTCAGGAAATCGGTGTGACCCGAGCCCCATTGCAGGTTAGATTTGACCGATTTGCCAATATAATAGGGATCCTGGCGCTAGGCTCATCGCTGCTCCTGCTCGCTTTGGGTCTGTGGATGGGGGAAAGTCTCAAAGACATGTTCATGACGGCTGTGGCCGTGGCTGTAGCGGCAATACCGGAAGGCTTGCCGGTTGTGGTCACCATTGCCCTGGCCATCAGCGTATCAAGAATGGCATCCAAAAACGCCATAATAAGAAAACTCTCAGCAGTGGAAACATTGGGAAGCACAACGGTCGTCTGTTCCGACAAGACAGGAACCCTGACAAAAAACGAAATGACCGTGAAGCTCATCTATGATGGCACAAATGTTCTTGAGCTTACCGGAACCGGCTATGACCCCTCTGGAGATATTCTCTCCAAGTGGCGTCAAGTGAATCCCTCGGAACTGGAAAGCGTTCAGACAGTCCTGCGGATCGGCATGCTGTGCAATGAATCGAGCCTTGTACTGGCAGATGACACCTACAGGGTTCAGGGTGATCCAACTGAGGGAGCGCTGATCGTTGCCGGTATGAAAGCTGGACTGGATTCCGGTAAGGAGGCCAAAGCCTATCCAGAGCTTTCAATAATACCATTCGAGTCCGAACATGGCTATATGGCGACTCTGCATGAGCACGAAGGCAAAAAGATCATCTTTGTGAAAGGCGCCCCGGAGAAGGTCGTAGGCATGTGTACAGCATGCATGGCCGAGGACGGTGAAGGAATGAAGGCCATCATGGAAGTGGCTGAAAATTTTGCCAAAGATGGTTTACGTGTCCTCGCCATGGCATACAAAGAAGCCCCGGATGATTTGCAACAACTGAATCACGCAGATATTGAATCAGACCTGACTGTCGCCGGCTTGCAGGGGATGATCGATCCACCGAGAACCGAGGCCATCGAGGCTATTGAAAGCTGTCACAAGGCCGGCGTTCGCGTCGTCATGATAACCGGGGATCATGCCACCACAGCGCTAGCCATCGCCAGGACTCTTGGTATCGCCCGCTCCGATTCTCCCGTTCTGACAGGACAGGACCTCGAGAGCATGGCAGACGCTGAACTTTTCAGCAAGGTCAGGCAAGTCCCCGTGTATGCGAGGGTAACCCCGGAACACAAGCTTCGCATAACGCGACAATTAATAAAGCAGGGTGAGATAGTTGCTGTCACTGGAGATGGAGTCAATGACGCCCCGGCATTGAAAGCGGCCCACATCGGAGTGGCAATGGGAAAAACTGGCACTGACGTCGCCAAAGAAGCATCCGACATGGTCGTGGCCGATGACAACTTTGCCAGCATATTTGCGGCTGTAAAGGAAGGTCGCATAGTGTTTGACAACATACGCAAAGTGACTTTCTTCCTCATCCCCACAGGAGTCGCGGCAATTCTGTCCATAATAGGAACAGTAGTGATGGGACTTCCGATTCCTTATGTTCCCGCTCAACTTCTATGGATCAACCTCGTTACCAACGCATTGCAGGATGTGGCCCTGGCTTTTGAACCCGGTGAGAAAAACGTGGTGGACAGGCCTCCGCGAGATCCACAGGAAGGAATAATGTCATCGACGCTGATCCAGCGCACTGTAATTGTGGGAACCCTGATAGCGGCAGGAGTAGTCTACAACTTCTCAAATGCCCTGAATCAGGGGGAATCACTGGAGAAAGCCCGAACCGTCGCGGTGACGACGATGGTGTTTTTCCAGTTTTTCCAAGCATGGAACAGCAGATCTGAATTTCAGTCCATATTCAGTCTCGGTCTTACAGGAAATCCTTTTCTGTTATATGCGCTGATTGCGGCGACCCTGGCCCAGTTAGCCCTCATCTATGTTCCGACGCTCCAATGGTTCTTCAGAACTGAGCCTTTCTCATTGCAGGACTGGGCGCCAATCTTCGTTGTCTCCGCTTCCGTAATTATGGTCGTGGAAATCGACAAGTGGATCAGAAGCAGGTTCAACAGGGACAGGGACGTATCGCGGGTTGGGGGCTGAGCGACTGCCATCATATTGATCAACTATCTACTTTGCCTTGTCCACGGCTTCTGACCACAGGACAAGCTTGACCAACCCCTGTCAAAGGTCGCGACGACGACTCTCGGGGCAAACAGGGACAGTGTTGAGGATCGCCTGTGTGATCACCCTAACCGTAGGCTGATAGAATTTCTGACTGGAAACGAAATTCACTATGTGACATAATCATTCGGCCGAGGCGGATAAGGCTGTCAAGAAAAACGCTGTTCATTATATGGCCTTAATGTCCAGGGCCATTTTTCAGATTATCCTGTCGCTGTACCGATCCATCTCAAACAACAATCTAGCGAGACAAAAGCCATGAACTCCCGCATTCAGGTCGTTGGCGAGTTGAGGAAGCGTGTCCAGAGATTATTTATTGTCATAGCTGCATTCTGGACAATTGTGATACTTTTAGTGGCCATATTACAGTATCGTGAATCGTATACATCAGCTACGGCGATCGCTCGATCCGGCCTTTTCCACAGTTATACCACTGAGCTGGTTTTTCGAAACTGGGCCACCGCTCATGGTGGACTCTATGTTCCTGTCTCGGAGAACTCGCAACCAAATCCATACCTGGCCAATATTCCGGAGAGGGATATTCTGACACCTTCCGGCAAGCAACTCACGCTGATCAACGGCGCATATATGGCCAGACAGGTTCAGGAGCTGGGAGAACAGAAATATGGCCAGAGAGGTCACACCACCAGCCTGAAACCACTCAGACCTGAAAACGCTCCTGATCCATGGGAAAAGAAAACCCTGCTTGAATTCGAGCAGGGCAAGAAGGAGGCCCTATCCCTTTCGCCCATTGGTGATGAGCTTTATCTAAGGCTCATGCTCCCACATGTCGCCGAACCGGGTTGCCTGAAATGCCACAACACTCAGGGCTACAAGGTTGGAGATATCATGGGCGGGATAAGCATCTCAACACGTTGGGCTCCGATCAGTCAGATGCTGGATAGCCGGGTCAGGTACGACATCCTCACTTATGGCGGAGTCTGGTTATTGGGCATGATCGGTCTTGCCTGGGGCCGAAACAGCATAGGCAGACAACTTAAGGAACGCAAGGACGCAGAAGACAGACTGGTTGGAGCTTTCAGGCTTCAGAAACAGTTCCTTGACACGGCCGCGACCGGCATCTTCACAGTAGATTCCGAACGGGTAATAACAGGTGTAAACGATGAAATGTTGAGGCTCACAGGCTTTGACAAGGATGAAGTCGTCGGTGAGACATGCGACTCCCTGCTAGCCGAGCCATGCGGAAAGTCCTGTCCTCTATTTCTTCCTGATTCGGATGGCAAAGTTTTCAGACAGCAATGCACATTAAGGACCAAAAATGGAGACCACCGTGTTGTCCTCAAGAATTCCAGCCTCACCAGGGACCTGAAAGGAAACATTGTTGGCGGAGTGGAGTCATTCGTTGACATTACCGATCTGATAGAAGCCCGTAGTTCTGCAGAAAAGGCCAGTCGCGCCAAAAGCCAGTTTCTGGCTAACATGAGCCACGAAATACGCACGCCCATGAACGGCGTCATCGGGATGACCGATCTAGCGCTCGGAACAGATCTTACCGATGAACAACGCGAATATCTCGAGGCTGTAAAGATCTCGGCTGATTCCCTGCTAACGCTTATAAACGACATACTGGACTTCTCCAGGATAGAGGCCGGTAAACTGGAGCTTTTGCCAATTGACTTCAGCCTCAGGGACTGCGTGGCAAACACCCTGACAACGCTGGCGGTCATAGCGGACAAGAAGGGACTTGAACTGATATACGAGATTCCTGTTGAAATACCTGACACGGTTGTAGGAGATCCTGGCCGGCTGAGGCAAATCCTGGTTAACCTGGTGGGTAATTCCATAAAATTTACTCACAAGGGAGAAGTATCAGTTAGGGTTCAGATCGATTCTGAAAGCGAATCCGAAATAACTCTCCAGTTCATCGTAACTGACACCGGCATAGGAATTGCCCCGGATAAACAGAGCAGGATTTTCGACTCATTTGAACAGGGCGATGGCTCTACCACCAGAGAATACGGTGGCACCGGCCTCGGCCTCGCTGTTTCATCCCAGTTGATAAGGATGATGAATGGAAAAATATGGGTGCAAAGTGAAGTGGGACGTGGCAGTTCTTTCGGGTTCAACATTCAACTGGGCATACAAAGCAATCCGGAAAAATTACCAGAATGTGGGGATTACTCGAGCTTCAGGAACGCCAGGACACTGGTTGTAGATGATAACGCCACAAACAGACGGGTGCTGACTCAGATGCTGGCAAACTGGGAAATGACTCCAGTATCGGTGGACAATGCATCCCAAGCCCTGAAGGAGATGATCCACGCATCTCAGAAGGGCGCTCCATACAGACTGGTCCTGATTGATTACATGATGCCCGATGTGGACGGATTTCAATTGGCCGCCCAGATCAAAAACAATCCGCTGTTGAAGGATTCCAGTCTGATAATGCTGACATCGTCCGGAGAAAGAGGTCACGCCGCCAAATGTGTTGAACTTGGCATCGCCGCTTATCTCATGAAACCTGTGCGACAGTCGGAACTTTTCGACGCAATATGCTCTTCATTTAGCGCTACTAAATCGGAAAAAAGCCGCGCTTCCCTGCTGACAAGCCACGCTATAAGGGAAAGTAAAAGACGTCTGAACGTACTTCTGGCGGAAGACAATCCGGTAAACCAAAGGCTGGCCACCAGACTTTTGCAAAAGATGGGCCACAGTGTCACAGTGGTCGAAAATGGGCAAATGGCTGTGCAGGCTTTCATGAACAATTCTTTCGATATATTGTTGATGGATATCCAAATGCCCGAGATGGATGGCTTTGAAGCGACAGACCGGATCAGGAAGAAAGAAAAGGAAAAAGATTCGCCTCGTGTGAAAATTGTGGCAATGACGGCTCATGCAATGGCGGGAGACCGTGAGCGCTGCCTGGCCGCGGGAATGGATGGTTACATATCAAAACCAATTGATATAAATGAACTAACCAGCGCTCTTGAAATTAATCCGACAGTCCACTAAACTAAATTAATTCCACCATCCGTAGACCCGCATGGGGCTTTTTCACAAATCCAGTCCAACTAGGGGAATACTATGAAAAAAAGCGTTCCTTTGACAATCCTCTCGATAGTTGTTTGCCTCAGCCTCACTACCCCAGCGCTCTGCCAGGACATGACTACTGTCAAACTTCCAGAACCGGAACTTGAGCTTGGCGTAACACTGATGCAGGCCCTCAAAGACAGGAAGACTTCCCGGGAATTTGGGCCCGGAGATCTTTCGACACAAACGCTCTCAAACCTGCTGTGGGCCGCCTGGGGTATTAACCGGCCCGATTCAGGCAGACGGACAGCGCCATCAGCCCTGAACCGTCAGGAGATCGACCTTTACGTAACCTCCGCACACGGAGTCTACCTCTATGACGCGAAGACCCACTCCCTCATCCCTGCAGCGCCTGGCGACATTCGGGCGCTTACCGGAAAACAGTCCTACTTCAGGGACGCCGCAATTAACATAGTCTTTGTGGCCGATCTGACAAGAATGGACGGCGCCGACGAAACGCACAAACTGCTTTTGGCCGCAATGGGAGCCGGTTTCATCGCCCAGAACATTTACCTGTATTGCGCAGCAGAGGCATTGCCCACCGTCTACAGGGTATCCATTGACAAACCCAGGCTCGCGGACGCAATGAAGTTACGAAACGAACAAAGAATCATGGCCGCCCAAACTGTGGGGCTTCCCAAAAAGAATCAGTAAGAAATCCGGCCTGAATTAGCTTTCCTGAAGATTCGGGACTTCCCGGACCCTTAACAACCAGGACTTTCACGGTTAAAATGGAGAATTCCGTCTCCTGAGGGTTTCAAAAATCTTCTCGGCCTTTTCCTCTCCAGCCTCCACCCAAACCAGTAATTCGCCCGCTTCAAAATTACATCCAAACTCCCTCTCCAGGGCCTTCAGGTAGTCATCCGTTACTTTGCAAGGGTTAATTCCAAGAGAGGCAATCACCGTCCCATGACGTTTCGACCCATTTTCCTTATGTGAAAAAAACATGGTGAACACCCGCGATACTTCTATCGACTTTTGAGGGTTACCAGAACTGGAAGTTCTTACACCCATCTAAAATCCCGTTTGCATTTAACGGGCCAAGGGGAATCACGCAGGTCCAATTACGTTATTTCAATATGTTGTGTTCCAGATATCTGATGCGGCAATAAATAAAGCAAGAAGAATGTTACATAACGGTATGAATCCCAAGTAAACACTACCAGATTGTAACTTTTCGGAATCAGCAGGTCGTTCAACACCCCGTAGCGCTGCCGCAGTACAAGACATGACTTTTCCAGCTAACTGAATGAGGCTTAGAGTCATCCTTGACGTGGATGAACATTTTTTCAAACCACGTGCTTTATCGCCACGTTTAGCGGGTGATTCACACAGACGTTTTTAAATAGGCTTCAATCACTTAAAGGGATATTCCGGCGAGGATTCTGCGAAGCTCATCCATTGCAGGCCGACTTTGATCAAATACATCATCGATTTTGGTGAAATCGAACATTCTGACATCGCTGATTTCGGGCCTGATGTATATGTCTGGAGTTTGCCGCTTCATTTTCTCTGTGAGAGCCGCCATTTGCATTATTTCGAAGGTACCCAGGACTGATTCAAGAACATTAGGTGGTTCCATTTTCCCAGGTGACCTTGATTTGGCCACGTTGACTACTATGGAAATATCACACCTGTCTATTATGTGGTCGTATGGGACAAGGTTGACAACTCCACCATCGACCAGCACCCTGTCTCCTATAATTACGGCCCCAAAAACTCCCGGGACAGCAATGCTCGCCTGTATCGCCGGCAGGATAGGCCCCTTTTCAAAGACCACCTCCTCACCCGCCCAGAAATCTGTCGCTACCACAACAAGAGGTATTGGCAGGTCTTCAAATGTGGACTCACCGATTTCGGAGAGAAGATAGCCCAGGAACTTGTCCGTGTTTACCAGACCACCGCGGCCTAACTCCAGCGAAAAGGCGTCAACCCATTTCAGCAGATCAGTTTTCTTCCTGAAGAGATCCGGCCAGGCGTCGTTACGGGACACCGAATGCCTGCCCACCAAGTCCCTGATTGCTTTCCCCGTCATTCCTGAAGCATAAAGAGCTCCAATAATAGCCCCCATGCTCGTTCCTGAAATGATCACCGGCACACAACCTGCCTCATCCAGAGCCTCCAGAGCCCCTATATGAGCCAGACCACGGACTCCCCCTCCACCCAGTGTCAAACCTATTGTCTTCTTCAATCGCTCACCTCATGGGAACCGCTACTCACATCAACCCACGATCATGAATCCTTCGTTGGGCTACTCTTCACTAAATACATCTGTTAACTGCAACAACCGGTCAGTAAGATTCAGCGGAATTATCAGACCTTGATGGCCCTTATAAGGAGGTTTATCATGTGTTCGGCGCTCGCTATGGTGGGTTGTTTCTTTGAGAGCATCATGCGGGCAAGCGCTTCGTGTTCAAATGCTCCCTGGACAAGGTGGAGATAGTAACTTGTTTCAAAGTCCTTCCTGAAGTGACCGCTGGCTTGTCCGTCCTCCACTGTCTTCCTTATGAGTTTCCAGAAAGTTAGCGTATTCTGATACTCCCGGGATTCGTAGAATTTGGGATTTCTGTAGAGTTCGAGGATGAAAACACGGGTTTCCCATTCCCTGATATGAAAATCCAGGGCCCATCGTCTCAGCAGATATACGAGTCTCTCACAAGGATTAAGTTCGCCGGAAAAGACTCTTTCCAGCTCGTCAGCCAGTTCCACGAACCAGGCGCCCAGCACTGAGACGAGTAGTTCTTCCTTGCTCCTGAAATACTGATAAATTGAAGCTTCGGCTATACCGGCCTTACCCGCTATCTCAGAGATGGTTGCGCCGCCGTAGCCCTTCTTGCCAAACACCTCCGACGCTACCTCCGTAATGCTGCGCCTTCTAAGCTCACCACGGCTAGGCTCAGCTCCTACCTCCGCAGGCATTGCCTGGTCACTCCTCCATATCGCCGCCTTGATAAGAGAACACAGGGCGTCAGAGGCCTCAACCGGATCGTAAGGATCACCGAAAAAAAGCCATCTCAAGACGATACTGTCTATCGCCCCAAAAACCATTTCAAGAACCAGGATTACCTCAACATCAGGGTCTATCTCACGGTCACGAATACCCTCCCTGATGGCTTCTATTGCAAAGGCGCTGTATTTGCGAATCATTTCATAAGCCGGGGACTCGTAAAATGCGGGCAACGTCCTTAACTCACGCAGCAAAACCGAGGTGTAGTCCTTGTTCAGGGATAAATCCCTTAGCTGATGCCATATCAATTTACGGATCTTGGGTTCCGCGCCCTTCATGCCCTGAAGATGCTCGTTAATCCCCGCCAGAGTGTCTTTCAAATGCCTCTCAGGAATCGTTACAATGAGGTTCTCTTTGGTTTTATAATACTGGAATATGGAAGCCTCATGAACCCCACAGTCCTGGGAGATGTCAGATATGGTGGTATCGTGAAAACCGCGCGAAGCGAATATACGCTCGGCCGACTCAGTTATGAGTCTGCGTTTTCTATCAGCCGACGGACTTCTTCGCTTGGTTGAGGACGCCCTTTTGGTTCCGGCTTCAGGCGTTCCAGGGTAGTCCATATAAAGACTCCAGGACACAATGACTAAGATCGCTTCGTATTATACTAAAACCGAATACCACCCATATCAAATCGAGTCAAGAAATTTATCAGTCCATTTTAAACAGGACTCGTCCGAGACTCTTTTTCCCAGTGGAAACTTCCCATGATTTATCTGTCGGGGAACACAGAGAATAACTGGCGCCCTTATTTATGGCCATCCCCACAGGCGCCAGGCCGACGCCGCTTTCACAGGCCCGGGAACCAAGAGGACAGGAGTATTTTTTTTCCACTATTCAATTTATCTTGACATGATTTATATATAAGTTATATTCGTATTAACTATGATACCAAACCTTAATCAGCATAGTCTTCTCCGGTCATCAGATTCGACTGCCCCGACAGTTGTTATTGTTAGACTTAAGCGCAATGTTCCGGGTGTCACAGTTGGCCGAGAGGATTGAAAAGCAATATGGTTACGCCGGCGTCCTGTATTCCAAACCCTGATGGTGAACCGAACCCGATCTGCTGAAAAACGTGGATCAAAACATTCTCCGGACAATTTGGACTACAGGGAATATTACTTTAACTTAAAGACTCGGACGACGAAATGGCAAGTCGGATCTAAGGGGTGAGCGCAATGAGGTACGCGGAAACAGGATTTAACCTGGAAATAGATTTGACCCGAGGGAGCATAGAGAGGGTTGCGACGGACCCCAGGCTAACGGAGCTTCATCTCGGGGGTTTAGGCACTAGCTGCAAGATCATGTGGGACAGGGTGCCGCCGGACACGGACCCATTCTCCCCGGAAAACCTGCTGATTTTTTCGACGGGTCTGTTAAATGGCACGCCCGCTACTGGAGCCAATCGAACCATAGTCACATCATATTCTCCTCAGACACTGCTGCTAGGCTACTCAATGATGGGTGGATTCTGGGGACCGGAACTGAAATACGCGGGCTATGACAAGATTATCTTCCGCGGAAAATCCCCATCTCTGGTTTACCTCTGGATACACAACGACAAGGTGGAGATCCGCGACGCGTCGCACCTCAAGGGCATGGGCGCTGTACAGACAGCGGAAACGCTCCAGAAGGAGTTAAAGGATCCCAATGTCCAGGTAGCCGCAATCGGCCTCGCCGGCGAAAACCGAGTCTACACTGCCTCTATAGAACATGGCAGGTCCAGCGCCAGCAGGCTTGGTCTGGGAGCGGTCATGGGTGACAAGGGACTCAAAGCCATCGCAGTCCGAGGAACAAAAGACGTCAATGTCTCCAAGCCAATGGAATTCATGAACCTGTGCAACGAGGTGCTTCAGTACATCAAGATACGTGAAGACAAGCCGGTTCCGAATGTCATGCCCATTCTGGCGGGACTGGGTTCTCCTCAGGAGATGAAGCTGGTCGATGAAGAATGGCATACCCAGAACTTCATGTGGGGCAATGCGCGGGAGCGAAAGAGAAATTTCTGGAACGCTGAAATAGAAGAGAAATGGCGCGAAACACAGGAGAATGTCCGTAAGCGCCTGATAAGCTGCTACAATTGTCCCATGAAATGCGGAGCGACCATTTCAGTCCCCGGAATTTCCACTTACATGATGAAGTGCTTCTCAAAGCTTACCTATACAATGGCGGCCTACTCCGACCTTGATTTTGGATTCAGGATAGCTCAGAGGGCCACGGAATATGGTGTTGACGGATTTTCTACTCCACAGATAATGGCCTTTGCTGTTGAACTCAAGCAGGCCGGCATCCTCACCGACAAGGACTTCGAGGGATGTCCCGAAGACAACGAGGGTATGTTCTACTGGTTGCTCGACAGAATAGTTCATAGGGAGGGGATTGGAGACATACTGGCCAACGGCACCCACTGGGCTGCGGAGCACATCGGTAAAGGCGCTCACGAATACGCTCACAACAACATCAAGAAACACGAACAGCTCCCCCTCAAACTGGGTATGCTCAACCCGGTTTATTTCCTCATGTATTGCACCGGAGAGAAAATAAACATCACCCAGATAGAGGGGCAGTTCCCTCAGTCTCCTTTCGCCACCATCGAAGAGCGTGAGGACTTTGTAAAAGACTGGATTCAGGTTCCTGACGATAAGTTCAAGCAATATCTGATGGACTGGGAATTCCGTGGCGAACGATCCAACCCCTACTATCCCACGGTCGATATGTCGGTAGACATCGTTGACTGGCAGGAAATGATGCATTACCTGGACGATGCGTTTGGCATGTGCGCCGGGTTGTCTTCATTCCCGCTCAAACCTCCATACCACATTCATAATTATCCCAAGTTTGTGTCGTCTGCCCTTGGTATAGAAATGGATGAGGAGGGACTGAAAAAAATCTATCGAAGAAACCGTAATCTTCTAAGGGCCATAAATGTCAGAAGGGGACTCAGGAGAGCCGACGAGAAGCCACCTGAGAACCATTGGAAAAAAAGGTTCCCGGAACTCGAAGAACAACTCCTGGACGCCTATTACAAGTTCAAGGGATGGAACAACGATGGCGTTCCAACCAGAGAAACCTTGAACGAACTAGGCCTGGACTACATAGCCGACGACTTGGTCAAGAGAGGAATACTGACAGAAGGGGATACAGGATCAGCCCCGAAGACTTCGTCTCAAGCTGTTAATCAATAAATTAAAGTGGTGGTAACCGTCATGGCTGAAAAGAAAAAGAAGATCGTCAAGACCATAACTATTGATGTTGACAAATGTAACGGTTGCCGGGCTTGTGAAGTCGTCTGCTCGGCATTTCACGCTACCCCCAAGTATAGCAGCAACAATCCTGCAAGGTCTCGAATACGACTGATTCGTGATCCTCTTTCAGACATATATCTGCCGGTATATGCAGGGGAACACGCCAAAGCCGAATGCATGGGTCGTGGCAAATACGTGATTGAGGGCAAGGAATACGAGGAATGCGATTTCTGTCGCGCTGCTTGTCCGTCCAGGGACATCTTTAAGGAACCGGATTCCGGCCTCCCGCTCAAGTGTGACATGTGTGAAGACAACACCCCTGGGGAAAAGCCTCTATGTGTTCAGTGGTGCCTCGCTGAAGCCCTGATTTATGAGGAGCGGGAAGAAGAAGTAGAAGAAGAGGAAGAAGCTGCGCCAGAAAACGTAGAGATAGGCCTTGAAGCCATGATAGACAGGTATGGCTTTCAGAAGGTAATGGACACGTTCTCCCGTATGTCTGCTGGCAAAAAGGGCTAACCTGGGAGACCGAAAGAAGAGGAATCAGGACAGTGGAAACTGTAACCCCATACAAAGAGATCATAGATGTCATCAAAGCCAGCGGTGGAGACGCGTTCAAGAGATGTTTCCAGTGTGGGCTGTGCGATTCTGTTTGCCCGTGGAACAGGGTTAGATCATTCAGCATGCGCAAACTCGTTCGCGAGGCCACCTTTGGCCTGACTGACATCGAAAGTGAAGAGATGTGGCTTTGCACTACCTGTGGACGATGTCCGCAGCAGTGCCCCAGAGATGTCAGACAGATCGACTCAGGGGTTGCCTTGCGCCGTATTGCAAACGAATACGGAGTTTATCCCCCAACTGTAAAGGCCATCAAAACCGTGAACGCCTTCCTCGTGGGACAGGGTAATCCATTTGGGGAAGACAAAGAAAAACGTTCAGCCTGGGCCGATGGAATGTCTATCCCGGAATTCACTGAGGACATGGAACTGCTCTATTTCCCGGGCTGCTACCCTAGTTATGATCCAAGGCTTAAAAAGGTGGCCAAAGCTACCGCCACCATTCTCAAGAAGGCAGGTGTCGAATTCGGGCTACTTGGAGCCAGGGAAAATTGCTGTGGGGAGAGCATCCGTAAGACTGGCGATGAAGAATTATTCAAGCGTCTGGCCAAGGAAAATATCAAAACATTCATTGACGCCGGCGTAAAGAAAATCCTGGTCAGTTCGCCTCACTGCTATCACACTTTCAAGAATGAATATCCCGATTTCCGGGTAAATTTCGAAATAGTACACATTTCACAATATCTTTTTGAACTCATTAATGAGGGAAGGCTTGAAATCAAGAAAGACTTCCCGAAGAAGGTCGCCTATCACGATCCGTGTTACCTCGGCAGGCACAATGGCATATATGATGAACCTCGAGCAGTCCTGAAGAGCGCTCCCGGGCTTGAACTTGTCGAACTGGCTGATTCACGATCCGATAGCCTCTGCTGTGGAGGCGGTGGTGGAAGGGTCTGGATGGAAACCGTGAAGGGGGAACGCTTCTGTGATTTCCGTATAGATCAGTCTCTGGCGGGCAACGCCGAGGTGCTTGCTACAGCATGCCCTTACTGCATCACCATGCTGGAAGACAGCCGTGTTACTATGGATGTAACTGAAAAGATTGAGATAAAGGACATCACTGAAATAATCCAGGAATTGATTTAACGAACGCAAAACCCTGATGAGGTGATATAAAGTGGAACTAGTACGAGCTGGAGAGCAAATGTTCAGGGGACTTCCCGAAGGTAATTTCGGGGACGTTATGGTTGTTGGTGGGGGAATCAGCGGTATACAGGCATCTCTTGATCTTGCTACGGCAGGGTTCAAGGTCTATCTGGTCGAGAAATCGCCCAGTATAGGCGGCCACATGGCCCAGCTGGACAAGACTTTCCCTACTAACGACTGTAGTATGTGAATACTCGCTCCCAAGCTGGTCGAGGTCGGCCGGCACCCAAATATTGAGGTCCTCACATACACCGAAGTTAACAGTGTAGAAGGGGAAGCTGGAGACTTCAAGGTATCCCTCACAAAAAAACCGAGGTATATCATTGAAGATAAATGCACTGGCTGCACCATTTGTGTAGAGTATTGTCCTGCAAAGTATCCTGATGAGTACAACCAGGAAATATCCATGAACAAGGCTGTTCATGTTTACTTTGCGCAGGCCATTCCACTGATCACCTACATCGATGAGAGCTGCCTCTATCTGAAAGAAAAGAAATGCCGTATATGTGAGAGAGTCTGCAAGAACAACGCTATCGACCTGAATCAGGAGCCAGAGAAAAAAGAGATACAGGTTGGCGCCATAATACTCGCTCACGGTATGGAGCCTTTTGATCCAAAAGTCAAAAAGGAATACCATTACGGCGATTTTGCCAATATCGTCACCAGCATGGACTACGAACGACTCCTGTGTTCCACAGGTCCTTACCAGGGCGACATACTTCGCGCCTCTGACATGAAGCATCCTCATAAGATTGCCTGGATTCAGTGCATAGGCTCCAGACGTGTCACCCCCGGTGAAAATAGTTACTGTTCCGCTGTCTGCTGCACCTACACGCAGAAACAGGTGATTGTGACCAAAGATCACGACGCCGATGCTGAGTGCGCTATTTTCCACAATGACGTCAGGGCTTATGGCAAAGACTTCGAAAGATTCTACCAGAAGACAGAGAATCTTTCCGGTGTTCGCTTCATCAGGAGCTATGCTTCGATAGTCAGAGAAGACCCTGTGACCAAAAACGTCACGATTCGCTATTCCACTCCTGATGAGGGAGTCAAGGAAGAAGAATTTGACATGGTAGTCCTGTCTGTAGGTCTCAATCCTCCGAAGAACGTGAAGGCCATCGCAGATACTTACGGGATTGAACTCAATGCGCACAATTATTGCAACATTGATCCAATCAATCCGATGGCCACAAACAGGCCGGGAATTTTCGTTAGTGGCGGCTTTCAGGGACCTGTTGACATACCGGAGTCGGTCTTCAGCGCCAGTGGGGCAAGCTCACAGATTGGTGAGCTGCTCGATTACCGCAGGGGCAACCTCTCACAGGAGAGGGTTTATCCCCCAGAACGTGATGTATGTATGGAGGAGCCGCGAATCGGAGTCTTTGTGTGTCATTGCGGCGCTAATATCGGAAGAATAGTCAACGTTCCGGAAACCGTTGAATACTGCAAGTCGCTACCCAATGTGGTTCACTGTCAGGAACAGCTATTTTCATGCGCCACCAACTCGGCCAAAGAAATAACTGACATGACAAGGGAAAAGGGTCTCAACAGGGTAATAGTGGCCGCCTGCAGCCCGAGAACCCTTGAGCCGTTATTCCGGGACACCGTTCGTGAAGCCGGGATAAACCAGTATTACCTGGAAATGGCGAACATCAGGGAACATAACTCCTGGGTTCACTCCAAAGAAAAAGACGAAGCAACCCAGAAAGCTAAGGATATCATTAGGATGTCCGTAGCCAGGGCCTATCAGCTCGAACCCCTGCAGGAGTTTGACCTACCTGTGGACAAGGCAGCCCTGATTGTCGGCGGTGGAGTTGCGGGAATGAACTGCGCCCTGTCGATCGCAAGACAGGGACATGAGGTCCATCTTCTTGAAAAGACTTCCGAACTCGGCGGTATTGCCCGCAGGATTTATTCCACGCTGGATGGGCTCGACGTTCAGAAGTATGTGAATGATCTGATTTCAGAAGTTTATAAGCATCCTTTGATCCGTGTCTATCACGACGTCACCATTACAGACGCCACCGGTTACGTTGGAAATTTTGTTACTTCAGTCAAGTCCGAACGTGGTTTCAACGAGATAAAACACGGGGCGGCGGTCATCGCCATAGGCTCTGATCTTTACACTCCAACCGAGTATCTTTACGGTCAGGACGAACGGGTGATAACACACCTGGATCTTGAGCAACGCATCACCACGGACGATGAAAACATAGTAAACGCCCAAAGTGTCGTGATGATACAATGTGTTGGCTGCAGGAACGAGGATCGCAATTATTGCAGCAGGTTATGTTGCAGTCAGTCTGTGAAGAACGCCCTGAAGCTTAGGGAAAAGAATCCCGAGATGGATATTTATATTCTTTTCAGGGATATGCGAACCTATGGTTTCAATGAGGATCATTACAGGCAGGCATCGGAAAAGGACATAAAATTTATCCGCTATGAGCCTCAGGAACCTCCCCAGGTGGAAACAGGCCAGTCAGAAGACGGGCGGGAAGTCCTGAAGGTAACGGTAACAGACTACATCCTTGGCGCCAACATCCAGCTTGACGCCGACATAGTGGCTCTTGCTGCAGCGATTGTGCCTTCAGAATCGACCAAGGAGATAGCCGCCCTGTTCAAGGTGACTCTCAGCCCGGATGGCTTCTTCAAGGAAGCCCATGTGAAGTTGAGACCTGTTGAGTTTGGAACAGATGGAGTCTATTTATGCGGACTGGCTCATTATCCCAAGTTCATACAGGAAACTGTAAATCAGTCTTACGGGGCTGCGGGTCGGGTCCTGACTCTTCTCTCAAGAGACACTGTTGTGGCTTCGGGATCGGTGGCAGAGGTCGACGAGGCAAAATGCATGGGCTGCGGCGCTTGTGTTGCCGCATGCAACTATGGCGTCCTGGAACTTCGCGAAATTAAGAAGGCAAAGAAGGCGATCGTAAATCCTGTACTCTGTAAGGGTGATGGTCTTTGCAGCACAAAATGCCCAACAGGGGCTATTCAGCTGAAACACTTCACAGACAAGGAGATACTGTGTGAAATAGACGCCGCTTTCCCGGAAGAACAAGCGAATCAGCAACTTGACTCCGCCGTCGGCTTTGAATAGAAACAGCCGACTCTAACCTGTTTTCAATGCTATGAAGGAGGTGAAAACATATGAGTTCAGGACTTAAATTCAAACCGAAAGTCTTAGGGTTTGTATGTCACTGGTGAGCCTATGGCGCAGCCGATTTAGCTGGAGTTTCCAGACTACAATATACGACTGAAATGAGAATGATCCGCCTGATGTGTTCCGGCCGTGTTGACCTGAGTTTTATATTCAGGGCTTTCCTTAACGGAATGGACGGGGTTTTCATCGGCGGATGTCATCTGAACGAATGCAATTACGTCACGCATGGTAATTACCATGCGCTCAACATGGTGCTTTTGGCCAAGAGGGTGATGCAACACATAGGGATTAACCCGGACAGGTTGAATATTGAGTTCATGTCCGGAGCTGAAGCCGGCCTGTTCGTGGACGTTGTTAACCGTTTTGTCAACAATGTCAAGAAGCTCGGGCCCTTGGGCTCAGCCGAAGGACTGGATATTGCTGAGGTTAAGCGCAGGGTCGCGGATGTCTCGAAGCTGGTCCCCTACATTAAGCTCGTCAACCAGGATAAACTGGCTTCCCGGCTGACCAACCCGGATGATTATGATGGACTCTTCACTCAGGATGAGATTGATACCATGTTCAGTGAAGTGGTGTCGTATTACATAGATCCGGCCAAATGTCAGGCATGCTCAACCTGTCTGAGGAGATGCCCGGTGGTTGCCATAGAGGGTGGCAAGCTTCAGGTCCACGTGATTGATCAGGAAAAGTGCATCAAATGCGGGACATGCTACGAGGTCTGTCCTCCCAAATTTGGAGCTGTGACGAAGATCACCGGTCAACCGGCCCCACCTCCCCTACCTCTCGAAAAGAGGGCTATTGTGAGGAAGGCAAAATCAGAGGCGGTCTGATTAAACGGGTTGTCCGACTGTTTCAGTAACCATCTTTAATGAAACAGAGGCGTTGTCTATCAAATGATTGTAATAGACAACGCCTTTGTTTGATGGTCAATTTTTCAACATCCCGCCTGCATTGCCTGTTTATATACACCAAATACGACCGTGCCGGACATTAGGCGAAAAATGAAGCGCTGGTTTCAAACTGAGCCATATTACCCAGTTCAGATCCGTAGTAGAAGACATCCAGACACCTGTAAAATTTCTGACCCCAGAGCAGTGCTACAGACATGGGTTGATAAAACTGAGCTTTCGCAACCCTTTTGACGAAATTGGGACAATTTTTTTTACAGAATCTTAAAATAAGGCGATGAGTCAGTTTCATTTCGACAATAGGAACCATTTTAGATCGGCAGCCTCCAATGGATGTGCGGTCGGGCAACCAGAGCGGTTCTGATTTCAGCTTCTTGCCAATCTCGGAGGCTTTTTTCAGGAAAATGGAGGTCGTGGAGGAAGTAGACGGACTTTGTGGCAATCAGGATGATGTATTCCCGGGAACATGGCTTTGGCATTTTATATTAGATATACTTTCAGGACATAGTCCGTTGTTGTATCGGTTGGAGAAGAGTTTTGCTGAAATGGCCTGGAATCGCCCGTAGGTGAAGGAGAGGCTGTCCTCTGCTCAATCATGACGCAGTAGGCTGGTGTCTGGCCCCCCCACGTACAGGTAATAGCCAGATACGGATCACTCCTTTAAATAAGATCTTTCATCTGGAGAGGTTATGGAATCGCACAACAGTTCGATCAGACAGTCTATGTCTAACATTTTGTCAAATCTCTTGTGATCAAAAATGATCCAACGAATAGACATGTGAGTAAAAGCACCGAGAAACATGTTCTTGAAAACACGGGGATTAACATCCTGTCTAAAAACACCCTCGGCTTTTCCTTCTTCAATGATTGCCTCTAGTACTTTTAAATACTCGCTGAATATGTGAAATGCGCTAGAAGTATAAAAACGATTGCTAAGAAGGTTGTCCATCACAAAGATTTTCAGAAAATTTCGGTTTTGCAGGTACAGCCCAAAATGATACCGAATAAGCCTCCGGAGTTTTCTAACGGGGGAATTGATGTTGAATGTCTCTGGCAAAAAATCCATGTGCTCCTTCAAACGCGCTTCAGTAATCGATAATAGCAAATCCTCCTTGTTTTCAAAAAAATCGTATATCGATCCTTCCGCAACACCTGCCATACCCGCCACATCCGATATCTTTGCCTTGTTAAATCCGTGCTGGGCGAATACTTTTTCGGCGCATGACAAAATCCGGTCCTTTTTATCCGCTACAGGAAAATCGGGCCTCTTCTCGACCATAGCAAGGATCAAGTTCATGATATCCTGCCAGTCACTGCTACTTTTCTCTATTTCTCCCCGGATAACACAGTCAATTGCTTCGAAATCAAAAGTTCCATATATGATTTCCCGCACCAGTTTCATATCAATGTCATCACGAAAGATTCCTTCTTCTATCCCCCTGTTCAATATTTGAAGTGTTAGCCTCGAATGGTCTCTAATGACCTGGTAGGCCGGCGTTGAATAGAAATCTTTGTTTGAACGATATTCAAACATCAGGTTTCTAACATAATCCCTATGTATATCATTGTAATTTAAGCCGAACCATATCAATTTTCCAAGTTGCGAACGAGCTTCATAAATGCCCTGAAAATGCTCCTGCAATTCGTTCCATGTATCCTCCAGCCTCTGATAAGCGACGGCAAAAACAAGGTCTTCTTTGTCTTTAAAATACTGGTAGGCAAGTGAGTCGGAAACTTCAGCCTTTTTAGCTATTTGAGCGATGGTCGTCTTTGCCACCCCCAGTTCCGATAGCAGTTCTTCTGCAACTCTAAGTATTCTTGCCTTGGTTTCATTCACGAAAAGTTTTCTCCCTAGCATCCATAGTTATGATTTTTTAACACTTTGAAGTTTATTGCAACACTAGAACCCACCAGTAGTATACAGTAGTCTAAAACTATTTCCGAGGTGGGGAGACAACCGCTGCGCCCTCCGCAACTACTATACCTTTCTGGTTGCTCCATGTAAGATCTACTCTTACCCATTTCCTTTTCTCGATCTTTTCTCCGATTTCTCCGGTTACCGTAATTGTGTCGCCAAAATAAACTGGAGCCTTAAATTTGGTTGAGAATTCCACTGCTATTGTGCCCAGACCCGGAAGCTTCATACCTACCAGGGGGGCTGCCAATGCCTGTGTTAAAGGGCCGTGCGCTACACGACTTTTGAAAGATGTTGTTTTAGAATATTCTTCGTCAACATGCATTGGATTGAAATCTCCAGATATTCCGGCAAAAAGATAAACATCGGTCTCGGTGATGGTCTTCGACACCCGTGCTGTGTCTCCAATTTCAAGCTCTTCGTACGATTTACCAAGCTCAAAATCCATGTTGTCTCCTGTAAAATATTTAGTCATTTGTTATTAAATTGAAAAATATCCCGGTGAATAGATTTAGCACATTGGTTTCTAGTAAGCTACTTGGTCCAGTCCTTTCAAACCTAACATTTCGCGCGCTTCGTTCGGAGTGGCCGCATTCTTGCCCAACTCTTCACAAATACGCCTCATCTTGGCTACTAGTTGAGCGTTACTTACCGCAAGTTCTCTTCTTTCAACAAGCAGATTGTCTTCGAGGCCAACTCGAACATGCCCGCCAAGTGTCAATGCTACTGCTCCCATACGGAACTCATCAGGCCAACCCGTCCCAACTACTGACCATGTGTAATTAGCGCCAAAAAGCCGGTCTGCTGTTGTTTTAAGATGAACCAGGTCATAAGCGGTTGCCTGGGCGCCACCCATTACCCCTAACACAAACTGCATGTGGAGTGGATATTCCATCAATCCTTGATCAATCAAGTACTTTGCATTATAAAGATGACTGGTGTCATAAACTTCCAGCTCAGGCTTGGTCTCATTCTCTCGCATTATGGCGGTTATTTTTTCCAGAGAAGCAAAACTGTTGGGAAAGATGAAATCCCTACTGTTTTCAAGATATTGCTGTTCCCAGTCAAACTTCCATTCCTTTATCTTTTTTAAAAGTGGATGCATCGAAAAATTCATTGATCCCAGGTTGAGGGAACCAAGTTCAGGCTTGAACATACGAATTGGCGCCGTTCTCTCATCAACACTCATTCCGGCCCCTGCCCCTGTAGTAATGCAAATCACAACATTGCATCTTTTTTTAATGTCTGTAACTATTTTCCTGTAATAATCCAGGCTTGAGGACGGCCTTCCGTCATAAGGATTCCTGGCGTGAATATGAGCTACTGCAGCGCCAGCATCAAACGCCTTTACCGCCTCTTCTGATATCTGTTCAGGAGTTATCGGAATGTAAGGACTCTGGCTTGGAACTGTAGCTGCTCCGGTTATAGCGGCTGTGATTATAATTTTATCCAATTAGAACCTCCTTGCTCACTATTTTGTTGAGATTTTATTTTCGCGAGTGAGTTTTACTCTTGATACCGTTGGAACATGCAAGCCACCAATGCTATTCTCTTATATTGTGGCTATTGGTTCCACCCATGATTATCCTCTTGTTGACACGACAAATCTTCTGCATCGATATAGCTATCGCTGCCGCGTCGTCCTCAAATCCATTAACTGGCCGCAATTTATCGACAAATTTTTCTGGGATGTCCGAAATATCTTCGTTCTTGATAATCGTAGTCAGCTCCGAACACATCTTAGATTTTCGCACAGCCAGGAAAATCGGAAGTCCGTCTGTCGCCATAATCAATGATGTTGGAGAGCCGAATTCAATGACACTGATTTGAAAAAGTTTTCTGGATCTCCCCACCATCCAGAAATTTCTTTCTGTAAGTTCGTGGAATCTGGAAGACAAGAAATCAAATTTATAAAGACCACTGTCTCCGGTATGAAATATGACACCCGCTGGTCCAACGTCTGTGTCCACTAAATAGATCCCTGTTATAGTGCAGCTTGATGAGCCTATGGCCGATTCCAATATGTTTTCGGATTCAACGGCAAATTCGTCCTTCATGCTGTTAAGGCGTCCAATACTTAAAAGCCTTTGACTACTGTTAAAGGCCGTCCTCACAAGCATCTGGTCAAATTGGATTAGGAGCCTTCTTGAAACACAAGGGTTCCTGTCTGAACTATCAGAAACGGCAAAAAAGCCTGTCTGAAAATTTAATAGCAGGCAATCCCCAAGACCAGAATAACTATTGAGTGATGGAGATCCAGGTTTCACACAAGCGCCAACGATGCTTTTCCACTTGAAACTGCGACAGGCTGGATCTATTTGCATGTTTGTAAGGATCCTGTTTAAGGGCTCAGAGATCAAAGACGCCTCAAGCGTTCACTTTGGAGCAACGATCTCAAAGTACTTAATATCCCTTATGTTGCCCTGCATGTTTTTCTTCTCCCTGAAAACCGCCATGACTTTCATTCCAACTTCAATCCGGCTGATGTCAACCTCGTTTATGATGTGAGAAAAAATCGTGTCGGAGCCCTCAATTCTGATGTATCCGTAGGTATATGGAATTGGGCGTTGCTTACCTGTATCAGGATCTGTAAAAGGGTAGTTTACAGTTGAAAAGGCCTCTATAATCCCCCTGTTTGGTAATGTGACCAATTCGTCGAGTTCCTTGAAACACGGACCACAGAGCCGTCTTGGAGGCATGTACACTTTTTCGCAATCAGGACAACGAATTCCCAAGAAGCGCTGATGGTTCATGATTTCATTAAAGAAAAGGCTACCAAATTTACCAATTGACCATTCGTAGGGCATAGGCGTAGAAAAAGACATTGTCATCAACTGGCTATAATCTCGTTCAGTTGGCACTGTAATCTCTCCCTGAAAGGCTTATGGTTTTTTGGATCCGAGTATCAGCACATCTGACCAGAAGCATCCGCCAAAACCAGTTGCCAAGGCAGTCTTGGCGTCTGGAACTTGCCTGTTGCCCCCTTTGCCCATGATCTGGATGGCGGCCTCCCCTACTCTTAGAAGAGCTGTAGCCCCAATGCAGTTTGTGCTCATGACTCCACCGGATGGATTAACTGGTATTTTGCCGCCCATGTTCGTATGACCATCTTGAACAAATCGCGCACCCCCACCCCGAGCGCAGAACCCTAAATCCTCAATCCACTTGAGACCGGCGTACGAATAGGGAAGATATAATTCGGCCACATCCAGGTCGTCTGCCGGACTATTTATTCCCGCTATCTGATAGGCTTCTGCTGAAGCCTTCTGCAAGGACACTAAACCTTGATTGTAGTCTACGTCCCCAAACCAGGTGTGCGTGTGCCTGACAGAACACGCCCTTACCCAGGCAGGCTTAGAGCAGATCTTCTGAGTTACACCATCTGCAGCGAATATTACTGCAGCGGCTCCATCCGTTCGCGGACATATGTCTAGCAACTTCACCGGGTAGGCGAGCATCGGAGATGTCATCACTTCTTCCAGGCTGACCGGTTTGCGCAGATGGGCATGCGGATTGTTAACCGCATTGCCTCTATCTCTCACCGCTACCCTTGCTGCATCCTCCTGAGTGGCTCCATACTGCTTCATATAAGCGCTTGCTTCGGTAGCAAGACTGGGAATTGCCCCAGAGTATGAAAATCTATCCCAAATCGGATCACTGCATGTGATAATTGCTCCGGTGGTATCACTCTCGGAATTCTTTTCCCACCCTATGGCCAACACCCTGTCAAATAACCCTGACGCGACATGATAATAAGCCGCTATAGCTACAGAAGCGCCTGTGGTTCCGCCTGTAGTGACTTTCATTATCGGCTTCATGAATGCGCCGGAGCCTTCAACACTCCATGTATCTACATAGTTGATGGATTCAAAATGATCCATGTTACCGATGACAATCGCATCGATCTGACTGATGGAAAGCTCACAGTCCTCAAGCGCCCTCGTTACCGCCTCATATATCATTTCCCTTCCATTGACATCTGGGCGATGGCTCTTGTGATCAGTCTGTCCAACACCGACTATTGCTACACTTCTTGGCATTTCATGTCTCTTGTTGATTCGAACTGAGGACCCACACACAGTGGCTTTGGCCACAAGGTCCGTTAATCCCGTGGGCTACCGCTGTCTTAGCCCCAGAAACCTGCCTGGCTCCAGCCTCACCGCGAAGTTGTAATGTAGATTCTATTATTCGCGCCAACCCCGCTACCAGTAAGGCATGTGATGATAAAACCCCTCCAGACGCATTAACGGGCAACTTTCCTGACATCAAGGTCATTCCTTCAGCAAGCATTTTTGGACCTTGTCCCTGATCACAAAACCCCATCCCCTCCAACCACAGTGGCTCCATGTAGCTAAAGGCGTCATATAGTTCCACCAAATCTATTGATTCAAGAGGGTTAGTGATACCCGCCATTTTATAGGCTCTGCCTGATGCATCCCGTAGAGCTTTTGGAACGGCCAGATCTCTGTCCCCGAGGAAATATTCTTCAGCGCAATGGGCAATCCCCCTGACCCAGACCGGCTTCGTTTTTGCCTTGAGCGAGTATTCCTCATTCGCTATTATGATAGCTGCCGCCCCATCACTCACGGGGCTACAGTCCAAAAGCTTTAATGGGTCGGCGATCTTTCTGGAGCGCATCACATCTTGGACCGATAGACTCATCGGCATGTGGGCGTATGGATTGTTGATAGCGTTTCCATGATTTTTCACGGACACCAGAGCCAGAGCCTCTTCTGAAATTCCAAAACGATTCATGTAAGAGTTGGCCTGGATAGCCGATGCCGTAATAGCTTCAACACCTAGTAACCTATGATAGATCGGATCGAACATGCCATTGGTGATATGCTTGAGGCTGCCCTCACTGGCCTTGGAGTGGGCCACTACAAGCGTAGTCCTAAAACCTCCCAGCACTCGCATTGCTCCGTAAAAGGCTCCAAATGCCCCATCACCTTCTACTGTCGCAACATTTTTATCGTGAGCGCCTGCGGCTTCTCCAACAGCCATCGAGGATATTGTTCTGCCGTCAAGAAAATCATTCGATACCGTAACCACATTGTCTATGTCTCCAAGAGTAAACCCGGCGTCATCAAGGGCTTCTTTTGTCACCTCGTAAACCAGATCATAATATGTCTTGTCCCTGATACGGCCTTGATACCTGGTTTGAGCCACCCCTACTATCGCTATACTATCCATCCCAACCTCCAGCCGCTATCAAATGACCTGAAACGAATCAATATCCAGAATATGGCCGACACGAAGCTCCTTCTCCTTGAATTTAGCCCTGACGCGAACATTGTTGGCAAGTTTATCGAGATCATCCTTGATGATGTGCATAAAACCTACATCTGCCCCATCAAGCCTGACCAAAGCATAGGCAAACGGAGCCTCACAAGGCTGAAGCGCAAAACCGAAATGCACCGTAGTGAAGGCCGTGACAACCCCTTGGTCGCTCAAATCTACCCATTTGCTTATCTCGGAAAAGCAATGCCCGCAATTCTTTCGAGGTGGAACATAAACCTTTCCGCAACGATCGCAGCAATTACCGAGGATTTTGGCTTCATCCCGTAAAGCCATAAAAAAGCGACTTCCAACATCGCCCACCCACCACGTGTATGGCATGGCGATTTGACCCTTTTGAGTCAAATATTCGGCTTCATCAAGCGTTCTCATTTACATTTCTCCCTAAATATAGCTTGAGGGCCTTTGCCTCCTCCACTTGCCTGAGGTCACCAGGTGTCCGCATGGTCTGCATGGCATTGCTCTGTCGATTCATCATCCGACTCTCAATACCAGAGCTTCACCTTGCGATAGACCTCCGCAAATGGCAGCTACACCTACGCCACCGCCTCTTCGAATCAGCTCGTACATTAGCGTCATGGTAATACGAGCCCCGCTGGCGCCAACCGGATGGCCTATGGCGATAGCCCCTCCGTTGACATTGGTTTTCGCTTTTAGCTCCTCAAATTTCCTGGAGTCTTTATCCGCCAGCATTTTTAGAGAAACCAAGGTAACGGCAGCGAAAGCTTCATTGATTTCAATCAGGTTTACGTCGTCCACAGATTTTCCGACTTTAGATAGCAATCCTGTAATTGCCTGTGCAGGAACGCAGGCCATGTATTTTGGTTTTCCAGCTGCGCATTCACACGCTTCAATTACCCCCAAGATCTTTAGTCCCAATGCCTCAGCTTTCTTTCGACTCATTATTACCATGGCTGAAGCGCCTGAGTTTAAACCCGGGGCATTCCCCGGAGTCACCGTAGGACTACCATAAACGGTCTTTAACTTGGCCATCTTTTCAATGCTAAGATTTTCACGAGGAGACTCATCTTTTTCCAGAACAACTGATTCAGCTTTTTTCCCCGGAATTTCTACGGACATGATTTCCCCGCCGATGTTGAACTTCCCCTCAGCGTAGGCCTTGAGCCACTTTTGATGACTCAAAGCCGCCCACTCATCCTGCATCTCTCTTGTAATCCCATATTCAACAGCTACTTCGCCAGCGTCTGTCGCAACAGGAGCAAAACCTTTCCGACCGTAGCCTAACTCAAAGAGCACATCCTGTAATTCAATGTGCCCCAAACGGTTTCCCCAGCGAGCCTTAGCTGCGCTGGCGATCAAGGGCGTGTTACCCATATTCTCCGCCCCACAAGCGATGACCACTTCCGCATCGCCAGATTTGATCGCCCTGTAGCCCAACCTTAAAGCAGTCATCGAGGAACAACACGCTCGATCAACAGTTAGCGATATGGAATCTTCCGGAAACCCCGCTAACAGAGTAATCTGTCGCGCTGGAACATTCGTATAAATCGCGTACTCAGCAGGTATGCATGTTCCATAATAGGTTTCATTAACTTCAGCAGGATCAAGATTAATTCTTCTCAGAACCTCTTTCAAAGCCATTACAGCCAGGTCGATGCTGTCCGTGCTTCTTAAAACTCCATCGAATTTACCAAAAGGTGTTCTTACTGCGCTAACTATCACCACGTCGTTTGCGTTCATTGCGTGACTCCTCGAATAAACATCCACTGCCTCAGTCAGCCAATTGCTTCCTCAATAGACGCTTTTGTACCTTGCCTGTCGGAGTAATTGGTAGGTTGTCGACAAAAGTCACTGATTTTGGTATCTTGAAGCGCGCTAACTTGCCTTCACAGAAGTCCTGGACATCCTTCTCAGAAATCCCACAATCGGTTGGGACCACCAAAGCAATGGGGACTTCTCCCCATTTAGGGTCAGATTTACCAATGACCGCAACTTGCGTAACCTGAGGAATTTCGGCTATGACCTTTTCGATTTCGGCGGGATATATGTTTTCTCCTCCCGAGATGATCATGTCCTTGAGTCGGTCAACTATATAGATGAATTGGTCTTCATCAACTATTGCGATATCCCCGGTGTGTAGCCAGCCTCCTCGCAAAGTCTGAGCTGTTTCTGCCGGAAGATTCCAGTACTGTGACATTACATGGGGACCTCGAATTATCAACTCACCCGGATCGCCTGGAGCAGTGTTAATGTCATTTTGGTCTACTATCCTAACTTCATTGAATAGAAATGGTTTGCCCGCTGAACCAACTTTTCTGACAACATCTTTTCCCATAAGCATACACCCAGGGCCACAAGCTTCTGTGAGTCCATATAACTGCTCAACATGAAGACCTACGGCTTGACTGGCTTCGAGTAACGAGACAGGAACAGGAGCTCCCGCAATGAGGACCCAACGCAAACTTGAAAAATCGCATGGGGCTTTGGCAAGAACCTGAAGCATTACACCCAATACGGTTGGAACCATCAATGTGTTAGTTACCCGTTCAGACTCAATGATCCTCCAAGACTGCAATGGATCGAACATCCTTATGCTTACAATTGTGTTCCCAAAATAGATTGACATTATGGCAGGCATGAGAGCGCCGACATGGAAAAGTGGTAGTGGCACGAAGAAGCGATCATCGTGACGGAGTTCGGCAGTGGATGCCATTGTTATCGCTGCCCAGAGGACCGTATTGTGTGTCTGAACTGCGCCCTTGGGAGCCCCTGTAGTCCCAGATGTATACATTATGAATAATGGATCATCGTCAAAACCGGCCAATTCTGGCTCAGCATAAGTCGCCTTAGATTTAAGGTCTTCAAAATTCAGGGCAAATTCATCCGTCTGTCCCTGGCTTCCAGCATGTATCCACTTGCTGACGGCCGAAACTTGAACGCCCTTTGCGCGGATTCCTGCCACCAGCTTTTGAAATTCATTCCCGTAGACCAAAACACTTGAGCCACTATCATCAAGCATGTAAACAAGCTCATCAGGGGCCAACCTTATATTTAATGGCACGCAAATAGCCCCTATCTTGGCTAACGCAAAAAATAGCTCCATGTACTCTGGACAGTTCAGCATCAAAACGGCGACTCTGTCACCTTTCTTGGTACCAATGTCCGTCAGAAAATTCGCTATACGGTTAGCGGCAAGGTTGAACTGAGAATAGCTCTGCCTGATCTTGAGGCTTCCGTCTATGAAAGCTTCTTTGTCGGGGCTCAAAAAAGCCCGTTTCGTTAAGAGATAACCAACATTGTTCTTCATTGTTTGCCATCCTTTCCCTGGAAGCTTGAGGGAGCTAGCCGCTGAAACAATCATGATGTTTTAGCCGGTCTTTCCCATAATGGGCAAAGCCAATAGTTGAAAGAGTTTGTTGCAAAGACGATATCTAAATATCTCTCAGTCAGTTTTTATTAATGAGCATTATTCAGCTTTTGTTGTCAAGTATTTTCTGTCTCAATATTTTTTGCGCAGACATTTACTCACTTTGCATAAACCCTCTTATAGTCAATTAATAAAAGCCTTAGAGATTAAATATGAATGATGGACAGTTCGTTCTTTTTCCTTGACACCACCCCTATTCGTTCGCTACTGTTCTGAATATCGTTCATGGAATGATACATAGCGAGACAACATAAGGCTAGATTCTATAAGATTCGGGCTGATACAGCTCAGTGAACACTGTCTCCAGCCCAACAAGAACCAGTAAAATAATCAGTTAACCAAGAGTTGGGATAAGAGGAGGCCTCAGAAATGGATATTCAAAGAATGGCTGTATTGGGCGCTGGAACCATGGGGCATGGGATTGCGCAGGCGGCCGCCCTGTCCGGAGTGAATGTTTCTATTTACGATATTGAAACTGCCATGCTTGAAAAGGCGCTTTCAGCGATAAGAGAGAACGTAGAAAAGCGACTGGTAGGAAAGGGCAAAATTTCGCAGGAGGCCGGCTCCGAGGCGTTGGGCAGGGTCAGCGTCACTAATGATCTGAATGAGGCAGGAAAGAACGCTCAATTTGTCATTGAAGCGGTTCCTGAAAATATTGATCTCAAAAAAAGGCTTTTTGCTGAACTGGACACTATATGCCCTGCAGACTCCATATTGGCTACTAACACATCCGTTTTGTCAGTTACCGCCATAGCTGGCGCAACCAGAAGACCTCAAAATTGCATCGGCACACATTTCTTCAATCCAGCCGCCGTCATGAAACTCGTAGAGGTAGTTGTCCCCATTGGCGTTTCAGAGCGAACGGTTGGAATAACAATGGCCTTTTGCATGAAATTGGGCAAGACACCAATTAGAGTAAAAGATATCCCGGGGTTCATTGTGAATCGGCTTCTGCTTGGTTTTTATATGGAAGCAGCTCAGATGGTCCTTGAAGGAACGGCCACTGCAGATGAGATCGACACTGCCATGCGCCTTGGAACGGGACATCCGATGGGACCGTGCGAGCTGGCCGATTTTGGAGGCTTCGACGTAATTAACATGGCTGGAGACGCTGTCTTTGATTATACCCACAGAGAGCGTGACGCCATTAACATTCTTTATCGAAAAATGCTTGAAGCGGGACGACTGGGCAAGAAGAACGGCAAAGGTTTTTACGATTACTTCCCGGACGGGACCAAGAAACCATTTAAACTGTTCTGAAATCTCAAAAACGAATTTCCATGGTGGAGCATGTTCCCAGGAGTCACTCAATGACTTATCAAGACATAAAGTTAACAATAGAAGGGCAGGTTGCGACAATAATCGTTGACAGGCCTGGCGTTCTCAACGCGATCCGATTTCAGACAATGATGGAAATAGACTATGCCCTTGATGAAATTCAGCATGATTCGAGCATTCGGGTAGTGACACTAACCGGCGCAGGTGAAAAAGCTTTTGTGTCAGGAGGTGACATTTCGATCATGGCGGAGGGCGCCGGCTATGTAGAGACATTGACTGAAGTGCCTCTTGGTCAGCAAGTGTGCAATCGAATAGAGCTTTTCCCTAAACCGGTAATTGCGAGGATAAACGGAATAGCTCTTGGAGGTGGGACTGAACTCGCTTTAAGCTGTGACATCAGGATAGCTTCAGATAACGCAATATTTGGGCTTCCGGAAATACGGCTAGGTATTATACCTGGCTATGGTGGGACCCAGAGACTGCCTCGGCTGATAGGAATGGGAAAAGCCAAGGAACTTATACTTACCGGTGATCACATAGATGCCAAAGAGGCCTACGGTATGGGTCTGGTCAACAAAGTGGTTCCAAAGGACGAACTTGATTCGGCGGTTTTTAAGATGTCACAAAAAATAGCTTCCAAGAGCCCTATAGCCTTACACATGGCCAAGGAGGCGATAAATCGCGGAATGCAATCAGACCTACAGACTGGCATGGCTATTGAGGCCAAATGCTTTTCTTTGTGTTTCGGATCTGAAGATCGTGTGGAAGGCATGAAAGCGTTCCTGGAAAAAAGGAAGCCATCTTTCAAGGGTCGATAACAACTGGATTGTAAGCAACGACAGTGGCTTGATAGCCAAAATGAAGAGGCAGTGTTGTGAAAGAAGCTGTAATAGTTGATGGAGTCAGGACACCCATAGGGAGAATGGGAGGATCTCTTTCAGGTTTTCGCCCGGAAGAGTTGGCGGCCATTGCCCTGAAAGCGCTTGTGGAGAAGGTGAAAATTGATCCGGCGTTGGTCGAGGATGTGATCATAGGTCATGCCTGCAGTAATAACGCCGCCGTCAATATAGCCCGTTGGGCGGTTCTAAAAGCTGGTTTTCCAGTTCAACTTCCCGGACAAACTGTTGAACGGCAATGTGGCTCATCGCTTCAGAGCGTCAACACTAGCGCCGCTAACATTTTGGCAGGGTTTGGTGATGTTTATATCGCTGGTGGTTGCGAAAGCTGGAGTACCCAGCCTTACCTAATGCAGAGACAAAATAGACCGTTTTCCCTCTTGCCGCCCGACTGGATCACCCGTGAAGTAGGACCTGATACAGAAACAAATGTCTCTATGGGTGAAATTGCTGAAATCTTGGCGAGAGATTTTGATATTACGCGCAAGGAGCAGGATCAGTTTGCATTTGAAAGCCAGCACAAAGCCCTTATGGCCATGGAGTCAGGATATTTCGATGATGAGATTGTTCCTGTTCAGGTCTCTCAAGCAAAAACAGTCCCAATCATTTTCAACAGGGATGAGCATCCACGACACACCTCCCCTGAAAAATTGGCCACACTAAGACCAGCCTTTCTGAAAGATGGAACCGTTACAGCGGGTAACTCTTCAGGCATGAATGACGGAGCTGTAGCAATATTGATGATGAATTCCGAAAAAAGCAAAGAACTTAATTTAAAGCCCCTGGGGCGATTCGTTGGGTGCGCTCTGAGCGCCGTCGAGCCAAAATACATGGGTATTGCTCCCGTCAAGGCCATGGAAAAAGCGCTGCAAAAAACAGGGTTGTCCTTGGACGATATGGATGTTGTTGAATGCAATGAGGCCTTTGCCTCTCAGACCCTGGCTGTTATGAAAATCCTTAAAAAGGAAGGCCATGCAGTTCATTCTGAAAGGTGGAACCCGAATGGTGGAGCCATTGCCTTTGGGCACCCCAACGGGATGTCAGGAGGTAGGCTAACTCTAGCAGTGCTTCGACAATTAGCAAGAAACCAGGGCAAATATGGAATGGCTACTCTTTGCATCGGTGGCGGACAAGGTATAGCGACAATTTTCGAGAGGTTTTAGGTGGCTGAAATGTCAGATCGAGTTGCCATTGTTGGAGTGGCCCAGACGAGATTTTCTCCCAAGCGAGCGGAAGTAAATTATGCCGAGCTGGCCTATGAGGCTATAGAACAGCTCTTGGAATCTACTGGGCTTTCTATCGATAAAGATATAGACAATGCCGTCAGTTGTTCTCATGACATCTGGGATGGCCAAACCATATCGAACATCGGCATTACTGATGTGATCGGTGGACATTTACGTAATGAAGAAAAAATGGCCATGGATGGATCAACAGCGGTTTATTATTCAACGATAGGAATCTTGTCTGGGGAATTTGAATGCACACTCATCTTGGCCCATACCAAGATGTCGCAGACAAACCGCAATATTATCAACAATGACGCTTTTGATCCCATCTATTCCAGATTGCTGGGGCTGGATTTCACGTCTGCCGCCGGTCTGCAGGCTAAGCGGTACCTTTCACGCCACAACATTCATGAGAAACAATGCGCTAACGTAGTGGTCAAAAACCTTGCCAACGCTATGAGAAACCCTTGCGCTCATAACAAGGGGTTTTTCACTGTCGATGAGGTTCTCAGCTCACCCGTTGTTTCATCCCCGTTGAGAAAGATGGACATCGCCCCTGATAGTGACGGAGCCGTAGCAATGATCCTGGCTTCAGAAACAAAAGCTTTAACAATTACCGATAATCCGGTTTGGGTAAAAGGTATTGGCACATGCTATGACGCTCACTATCTTGGGGACCGGGATCTGTCGGAATGTTGGGCCCTAAAGAAGGCGGCTGATCAAGCCTATAGAATGGCGGACATTAAAGAGCCACGGAAGGAAATCGATGTCATCGAATTAGGAGATGAGTTCTCTTACCAGGAATTATTGTGGCTCGAAGGATTGGGAATATGTGGTCCTGGAGAAGCCGCAGAATTAACTGGGACTGGATTTACTGCGTTCAATGGAGAATTGCCGGTAAACCCATCTGGTGGCCTTATCAGCGGAGTTCCGACAAATGTCTCGGGGTTAAATAGAGTGGCGGAGGCTGCTCTGCAGATCCGTGGAGATGCTATGGAGCACCAGCTGGACGATGTAAAGATTGCTGTCGCCCAGGGTCATAGCGGTTTTTGTGGCCAACATCAGTGTGTGATCGTTCTTGGAAGGGAGTAGGCTGACCTAATGAAAAGGAACGTCGCAATAATAGGCGGAGGACAAACATATCATGCCGCCCGCAGGCATGATGTGAATCAGGTCGAGTTGGTAAACGAGGCTGTCAGAGCTGCTCTAGCTGACGCAAGAATGACCATCGACGAGATAGATACGATTTTACTCGGCAACATGGAATTCTTCGAAGGTTGCCACATGACCGACTGTTGGTTAGTCGATGGATCTGGAGCCTATGGAAAGCCTGGGTTAAAAATCACTACTGGAGGAACAGTTGGGGCCACAGTTGTTAACGCTGGAGTCCACCACGTAGCTAGCGGGCTGTTCGACAAAGTATTGTGCATCGGATTTGAGAAACAGGAAGAAGGGGATACGGGCGCTATCCTGAGTGGCGTAGCCCATCCTCTGTTTGGGCGCTCAATGGCTGGCGCGGCTGTTGGCTATTTTGCCATGATGGGTTCCTCCTATATGGCTACGTGGGGCGCAAAAGAGGAACACTCCGCAATGGTCGCTGTTAAGGCACGGCAAAACGCGAGAAAAAACCAGTATGCGCATTTGAAACTCGATATTACCGTTCAGGATGCGCTTAATTCGAGGATGCTCTCCTATCCGATACGTATGCTTGATATGTGCCCCGCCTCAAACGGCGCCTGCGCCATGGTACTGGCTGATGAAAAAACCGCCCGGGACAGATGCCAAAAACCGGTTTGGGTTCGGGCTATGGATACCGCTCACAACGAACAGTTTGAACTGGATTGGCGCGATGTCACCACAAAAAAGCCTATTTTTTCAAGGGTTAGCGCATCACGAATCTACAAGAAACTGGGTGTCGATGATCCAACAAAATACTTCGATGTATTCGAAATCTACGAACCTGCGACATGGGCTGAGATGGTCTGGTATGAGGATCTCGGATTATGCGGGCCTGGGGATGGGTTTAAACTGATCGAAAACAACAAAACCGCCATAGATGGCCCCATACCGGTTAATCCATCTGGTGGGGTCTTATCTACCAACTGTATTGGGGCTTCAGCCATGCTTCGAGTCTGGGAAGCCGCTTTGCAAATTAGGGGAGACGCAGGCGGCCATCAAGTTCCCAAAGATGTGCGACGAGCCTTGGCTACGGCCTATGGTGGAACGAACTGGACCGTTCTAACAGCTTTGTCCAACGGTACAGACAACTAGAACTAGAGGTTCCGGTATGACTCGAGCAAAATACGATCAGGAACTGATAAGCATACCTATTATCGTAGATGTGCCTTACAGATTCGCTGCAGGTCGCTATATGGCCAAGTTCCTGATAGAACTTCGCGATCATGGAAAATTCTTTGGTATTAAATGTCCTGTCTGCGACAGAGTTCAAGTACCTCCACGTATTGTGTGCGCCGTATGCCATGTCAAGAACTCCGAATGGGTCGAACTTGGCAATCATGGAACACTTGTAGGGTTCACAATTATGTATTTACCTTTAACTGACCCGACTACAGGCAAACCTCACGACCCCCCGTTCGCTTATGGATCAGTCAGGCTGGATGGCTCAGACTCGGTGATTGATCACTTCCTGAATGTAGAGCCTGATGTTGAAAAAATACGTGTTGGGATGCGTATGAAAGTGGCGCTCAAACCACGCGAGCAAAGAATAGGCGATTTGAGTGACATCCTCTACTTCGATCCACTAACCACATAGTTTGATGAGGAGCCAACAAATGGACTTGGAAAGGGAATATGGAGTCTTTGAATCGGATCAGCGTATTGTAGCGCATAGTCGTTATTACGCTGGTGTTATGGGGAGCCGTTTCTATGTAAAACTTCGGGATGAGCTAAAGATACTTGGGGTTAGGTGTGACAAATGCAGCAAGGTCTTCTGGCCTCCCCGAAGCTCTTGTGGGCAATGCTTTTCAGAGTTAACCCTCGATAATATGCTTGAGATCGGGCCCTTAGGAACCTTGGAAACATTCACTATCGTGACATATACCGAACAAATCCATCCAAAGCCGGCTCCTTTCATCTATGGGGTAATCAAGTTGGACGGGGCTGATACTGGCATGACTCACTTTATAGAGGGAATTCATAGTGATCAGATTGCCACTGGAATGAGAGTTAAGCCGGTTTTCGCTCAGATCAGGAATGGTAACATCATGGATATCGATCATTTCGAGCCAGTATAGACTCTCAGAAATGAAAGCTATGACCATAAGACCTGAGGTTCAAAGTCGACCTTCTAATTCTGATTAATTTATTTAGGGATCAGAAAATAGAATCAGTGAGTTAGCTCAAATGCAGGGAGTCTGAGATGGCGACCAATTTTTACAAGCGAAATGATTCGGACACACAATTTGTGCTTAAAGAACATCTTGGCATTGATAAGCTATTGGCTTTTAAAAACTTTAGTGATTTTCAGATAGAAGACTTTGACATGATCCTCACAGAGGCCCAAAAAATTGCGTGCAACATCATTGGACCTACGTTTCAGGAATCTGACAGAAGTGGTTGCCGCTATGAAGATGGAAAAGTGTATGCTCCTGCAGTTTTTAAGAAATGCTGGAAAATATTCAAGGAAGGAGGCTGGTTTGCTCTAAGCCAGAACCCGGAATTTGGTGGGCAGGGATTGCCCCTGATTGTAGCGGAAGCTGCCACCGAATTCTTTATGAGCGCTAACTTTTCTTTTGCGTGTTACTCCGGGATGGGCGCAGGAAACGGGGCAATGATAGAAGCTTTTGGCTCGTATGAGCAAAAAAAGCTTTTCGTGGAAAAACTTTACAGCGGCCAATGGGGCGCATGTATGTGCCTGACTGAACCCAATTGCGGATCAGACGCTCACATGGTTTCCACAAAGGCACATCAAGAAGGTAACTTTTACAGTATCAGTGGATCCAAAATATTCATCACATCAGGTGATCACGACCTGTCTGAAAATATAATACACCTCGTGTTGGCCCGAATTGAAGGGGCTCCATCAGGCGCAAAGGGCGTGTCTTTATTCGTTGTTCCAAAAATATGGGTCAACCAAGACGGGACCCTTGGAGACCCGAATGGAGTCAACTGCGCCGGGATAGAACACAAGATGGGGTTGAACGGTTCTGCTACCTGCGTAATTAACTATGGGGAAAACCAGAAATGCCTCGGACATCTCTTGGGGCAACCAGGCAAAGGCCTGGCGTACATGTTCCAAATGGTCAATGTGGCAAGGCTTGCAGTGGGCCTTGAATCGGTCGCTTTTGGAGCCAACATTTATGCCAACGTTCTGGAATACGCCAAAGGGAGGGTTCAGGGCGCTCTTTTCGGAAAGGCCAGTCAGGATCGGGACAGAATAATACAGCACCCTGACGTAAGACGGATGTTGATGAATCTCAAGGCCCTTACAGAGGGCATGCGGGCTTTTGTATACAAGACCTATTTTCTTGAAGACATAGCCAGATGGAGTCCAGATGCAGATGAAAGAAACAAGGCAAGTCAACGAGTTGAGCTCTTCACACCATTAGTTAAAGCCTATTGCTCTGACAGAATCTTTGAGATGGGGCGTGAAGGCATCCAAATCATGGGCGGATACGGTTATTCTCGAGACTATCCTGTAGAGCAATACACTCGTGACTGCAAGATACTGTCAATATGGGACGGAACCAATTACATCCAGTCAATTGATCTGGTCGCAAGGAAAATAATCGCTAACGGTGGCTCAGCTTTTTATGAGTGGCTCCATGAAATAGGAACCTTCGTCAGCCTTAACAAATCAAACACACACCTGGATCAAGATCTGGGACTGTTGAAAGAAGCTGCTGATGAGGTCAATAGAATGGCCTTAGGCTTCCAACAGTTTTTTTCATCGGATGAAAAAACCTTGATCTGCCTCCTGTCGACAAGGTTTCTGGATTGCTGCGCTGAATTGGCTATTTCTCATTTGTTTATGGAACAGTGGCTTATAGCCATGGGAAAAATTGGAGGCGTCAAAATAACAGACCCAAATTATTCCTTTTACAAAAGCAAGATCTTAACAGCCCGGTATTATGTAAGAAACTTCTTACCAAACGTGTTTGCCAGGTCGCGGATGTTCCAATTAAAGGATCCTAGCGCTTTCGAAATACCCGAGGCATGCATGTAGAAATCGGTTCCACTAATAAATATAAAAGAAATGCAAACAGGATCATTTGCGGAAATCGCTCTGTGGTCCTCAATACAAGTCCCCAACAACAGGTCAAATGGGTCGTCAGACACCTGTCAGGAAAGAAAATGTTCGAAACTTACTTTACAGAATCCCATGCCATGCTTCGAGACGCTGTCAAGAAGTTTGTTTCACGGGAGATTAAACCACACGTTGACGAATGGGAAGCCCAGCAGTCTTTCCCACGTGAACTTTATGGAAAAGCAGGCGCTGCAGGTTTTCTCGGAATGGGATCACCAGAAGAGTTCGGTGGAGTTCCGTGCGATTTCTTTCATGAGTTAGTCTATGTGGAAGAAATAATCAGAAGTGGCTCCGTCGGTCTAGCTTCGAGTTTGGGGTCGTGCAGCATTGCCCTACCGCCTATTCTTTTGTTGGGAAACGACGCTCAAAAGACAAAATACGTTCCTTCTGTGTTGAGTGGTGAGAAAATCGCTGTCCTTGGAATCACAGAGCCATCAGGTGGATCTGATGTCGCGAATCTTCAGACCCGAGCTGTCAGGAAAGGTGACAAATACATAGTCAATGGATCCAAGACATTTATAACCAGTGGAACTCGGGCCGATTTTGTAACAACTGCGGTTCGTACCGGTGAGCCCGGACCAAAAGGCATAAGTCTTCTCATCATAGAAAAAGGATCCCCGGGATTCACAGTATCCAGAAACATAAAAAAGATGGGTTGGCATGCCTCTGATACCGCTGAACTTTCCTTTATCGATTGCGAGGTCCCTGCTGAAAATCTCCTGGGAGAGGAGAATGCAGGATTCCGGGGAATCATGAGCAATTTTGAACGAGAGAGGATGTATCTTGCTGTCGAAGCCCATACAGTCGCCGAAATGGCTCTGGAAGAATCGGTCAAATATGCTCGGGAGCGTTCGGCTTTTGGTCGGCCGCTAACAGGTTTTCAGGTTACACGACATAAACTCGCCGAGATGGCCACTATGATAGAAGCCTCAAAGAGATTCAACTACAGCGTAGCTGCAATGATCTCAAATGGAAAACGAGCCTTCAAGGAAGTTTGCATGGCCAAGAACTTCGCTACCTCGACTTGTGACAGGGTAGTTTATGATGCAGTTCAAATCCACGGAGGCTACGGTTATTGCACAGAATATCTGGTTGAGAGGCTGTATCGGGATTCCAGGCTCCTTTCCATCGGCGGAGGAACCTATGAAATTATGAACGAGATTATAAGCAAGGAAATGAAACTCTAGACCCAACTATGCAAACGGACCTTCATATTCATACCAACAGATTTTCTGGTTGTAGCAACATAGAACCGGTCGAGGCATTGCAACAGGCGAAGCTCTTGGGCCTGGGAGCAATAGCTCTTACAGAGCACGGCATTCAATGGCCAGACGAAGAGATTCAAAATCTTCTAAAATACTCCGGAATCAAGGACTTGGTCATTATCCCGGGACAAGAAGTTACCTGCTATTCACAATCAGGAAAGTTTCAGGGGGAATTTCTCGTGTTTGGTTATCATGAAAGTCTGGGATCAAACAAGTCTATACAGAAAGTGATAAAACTAGTCCACTCCGAGGGTGGTGTAGTCGTCGCCGCTCATCCCTATAAAAAAAATAAAAATGGTGTTGGTTTCTTTGGTAGTGGCCACAGCACTGTTGAACTGGAAATCGATGGATTGGAAATCGAACATCCTGCCTATGATGATGAATGTCGTTCTCTGGCCCTGCTAGCGATGTCTAGAGGGAATTTTGCTGGAATAGGCTGCAGCGACGCCCATGAATTGAACGACATCGGAGCTTGCAGGACCATTTTTGAAACACAAATTGATTCTACCAGTTCATTGATAAACAGCATTCGTCTAAAACAGGTTAAAGCTCTAAATTTCAGGAAAAGACATACATCCGGCTCAAACCTTTAGTAGGGATGAACTCATCCAGTTTGGGATTAGAACAGCCTTTGTTGGGCATTTTACAGGGGACAGATAGCCCCAACGCCAATAATCAGGGAGGCTTCAAGAATATGTTAAACCGGGACCGGAATTTTTTAACCCTTTTCAATGGTCAAAGAGGCTGGGACAGAATAGCGCAAACCTATAAACCATCTGATGACGGTGTTCACATTGAAGATTCCAACGATCAATGGGAGTGGTGGTATTTTGATTTCAGCTTCGACAATGGTTACAAGGCAGTAGCGACACTCCACTACCACAACATGATGATGGTTCCACATATTCCGACCATGCAGCTCTTTGTCTACCCTCCCACTGGCGCTCCCAAAGTCAGGTTGTGGGCCCTAAAACCCGGCCAAATAAACTCTGCCGCCAGTGATAGGTGCCGTGTACAAATGGGCCAATTGAGCGTTGAAGATACAGGAAATGGTTATCGGCTTCTCATGGACATGAAAGACATTGGACTGGATATCAAGGTTCAGAACATTGTCCCTCCATGGAAAGCCGGAACCGGAGTATTGTGGTCGGACCCTGATATAGATCAAGAGACAGGTTGGATAGTCCCGGTTCCTCGCGGTCATGCCAGAGGAACACTCAAACTGGACGGGGAAACCATGGAAGTGACCGGCCTGGCTTACCATGACCATAATTACGGTAATTGCGCCATGGAAAGTGTCTTTGGCGGCTGGTTCTGGGGTAGACTTTACGATCCTGGTTACACCTTGATTTACGGATGGGTCATTCCACGTAATAAAGACTTACCGATTGTATCCCCATTAATGTTGGCCAAGGGATCAAACATAGTCGTCAGCACGGACAACCTGATTTTAACCGTCGAGGAATATAAGCTGGACAGAAAGTATGGATTCGATTTGCCAATACGTTTGAGACTGAGTTGCGAAGGGCCAGGGGTCAAAGTTGATTGTCAACTGAAGACGGAAAGAATCGTCGAGGCCCTGGAGTTACCTCGGGGTAAGTCTTTCTATCATTATTACAGGTTTTTAGCTAAGTACGAGGGCTTTTTCCTGGTGGACGGAGTGGAAGAGAAAGTATCAGGGGAAACTCTTCATGAAGCGATGTATCTGGACTGATGAACTTTCGACATCTCTGAAGAATGGCAACACGGCCTGCGGGCCTATTTTGTAACAGAATAAAAGGGACATCATGTTTAGCAAATATGACAGTTACGACGCTATAGTAATAGGCGCTGGAGTGGGAGGCCTGACCGTGGCTTCATTGTTAGCCCACGCTGGAAAGAAAACGTTGTTGGTAGAGCAGGCCGATCGAGTTGGCGGAAGAGCTATGACCTTCAAGGGAGATGAAATCTTAAAAAATGGAGAACAATGGTATCGAACCGCCTTGGGCCGTCAGTATACGTGGCTGGCCAAATGTAGTCCCGAATTTAGGGAATTAGAAAAACAAAAGCTTCTCAAAGGGTATCAACTTGACGTAGGTTATCATGGAGTAGCTCTTAACGGTCGCGGATATTTCTACGATCTGGATCAAATCATCGGGTCAGGCGAACAAGCGGGCGTGGAATATGTTGGAAACCTGAATTCCACTTATATTGATGACCAATGGTATTCAGATTTTCATGCGGGAAAAACCGATCCTCGAATTAGGGCAATTGTTAAAGAAACAGGCCTGCCATTCCTTGAGTTTTACCTTGCCCCACTTTCAATGACCTCTAAGGATTATGATTCCTATGAGCGTGTATCAGTGGCAGCCTGGTGCAGAGAAAAAGGAATATCCGAAAATCGTGTTCTTTACGAAATGATTCACGCAGTATCCACGCTAATAACAACAATCAACGATCCGGAAGAGATATCGATAGGGGATATATGGCGTTATATGGGAGAAATCCTCAACCCACGTTTTTCAAAAGGAATAGCTGGATGGGCTTCGGGATTTGTTAAGGGAGGCATTCAGCGTTGGATGGATTCAGTTGTGCTTCGTTTTCAGGATTTTGGGGGTGAGTTACTTCTGGAAACGCGGGCTAGGGAAATCCTAGTTGAATCAGGTAAGGTTCGCGGGCTGATTCTTGAAAAAAAACACGAGACGTCAAAAATAACAGCTCCTATACTGGTTAGCAACATTCCCACCCAAGACACATTCAAATACATCAGGCGCGATGTATTCCCCAGGGAATGGGTTGAAAGAACTGAGCGATTGAGAGGGTTTGGATCTATTGCTCCGTATTTCGGGCTTAGAGAAATTGTCCTGCCCAGAGAGCAGTGGGACATGGGAGTCAAGGATACGAAGGTCATTCCCAGAGGTAACCGTCTTTCCCATGACGTATATATGTGCTGGAACATCCAGTCTCAGTCCGATCCTTTTTGTGCTCCAGAAGGCAAGAGCCTTATGACAGCTTATGCTCCTGTAACCGAAGATGAGGCCAAAAACCCTGAGCTTATGGAATGGTGTTGTGAACGTATAATGGATTACCTGGAAGGCAGGTATCCAGGATTTCGGGATAGTGTTGACTGGTCGCTGTTTCCAGTGAGCTGGCGCCTGGAAGGGGTGGCAAAGGATATCAATCAGGCGGGAACGTTAAAAAGTCCCGTAAAAGCTCCCGCCGTCGATGGGCTATATTTTGCCGGTGACACTGTTCGAGGGTACGGAGTTGCAATGGATTGCGCCTGCGCTGCCGGGTTAATTTGCGCATCGTTGATCACCGGGAAAGATTACGGTGTTCGCTAATCATGAAGGTTGGCCTAATCTCAAGAATATTCGATTTCCGGCCCGGAGATTCTGTTGTGTCCTTCCTGGACTACTTGATACGTACTGCAAGCTCGACATGAAGAGTGGTCTACCCTGTTGAGCAAATCTAAATTTATTTACACCCAAAGCTTTTTTTAGGGCCTCTAAACTGAGTCGCAGGTCCACGCTATTTACACAGGTTTTATAACCTGTTCACTGTATGCTGAGTTCCGGGTTTTTGAAACAGAAAAAGGGCCTGAGCCGATACTCAATCTGACCTCAAGTTTTGAGTAGTTGCCCCCCAGAATTCCTGTCGAGAAAAAGATCGGCTTTTGTTGGCTTTTGAAAGTAAGATCCAATTCTTCGCCCGGCAGATCAGAATGTTAACTTCACGGCTCATCTTCAGCAATGGATCAAAATATAACCAGCAACAAAAAAATGATGTGACATGGCTGGCGCCAGGGAACATGCGCCAACAGGAATTGTCTTACATATATTAATATTAGCTTTAACTTTACTGGGGACTTTCTTGAAGCTGGATTGTTCATTCTCCGGTGAAAGGACGCATTTCAGAATATCGCTCCTACGCTGGTCTGGTTTATGAACCCGGCCTACCAACCGGGATGTGAACAGACTGCTTTCCCTTGGATCACCAGAATGATTGCTGAAATGAACTGAGAGGAGGTAGAATGGAATCGGCTGGAGCGTGGCGCACACATAATGAATCTTTTGCCCGACTCATTGAGGCTGGATACCACTTAGCTGACTCGGGTTCCGATCCTGTAGCCGTCCGTCGGTGGAGCCAGAGAGCTTTTGCCCTTCTGACAGCCACAGTGGGCGGAGATCATGTCTATACTAAATATTTTGAAGACTTTATCAAGGAGGGCGGCAAGAACGGGATCATGGCTGTTGGAGGCTTATTGAGCGCTGCCAGGGAGCAGGCTAATTCACCATGGTCAGGCCAATACTACCAATAAAGGTCTGGCATAATCACAATTGTTTTTCCATAAACAGAAAACAGTGATCAATTTGTCAAAGAAAAAATTGCCTGAACGTTCAGACGCCTGGGGCCAGCCTTACAGGGATATTTTCGAATTGATGAAGTACGGAATTGTCCTCTATGGATCTGTGCCTGATGGAGATGACTTTGTAGTCACGGACATGAACCAGACAGCCAGAAATTTGGCGCTCGGATCTGAAAACGACCTCATGAGCCAGTCTTTAGGAGGATTCTCCGCCGAGGCTGATCAATCCCGATTTATGGAATGCATTCGACGGGTTCAGTTGTCAGGAGATCCCGAGACTTTCCATTCAGTTCCCTACAAATGTGAAAAAGCTGAGCGCTGGTTCGAGGTATACGTTTACAGGCTTCCAGTTGGAGAGTTGGTAACCGTTTGGGAGGACATTTCCAGTCGAATGTCAACGGAGTCTGATCTCTGGGAAAGTGAAGAGCGTTGGCAATTTGCGCTTGAGAATTCTCTGGATGGTATATGGGACTGGAACATTGAGACCAATGAAGTTTTCTTCTCCAAACAGTGGAAGGCGATGCTGGGCTATGGACCATCGGAAATTGGAAATAACCTTGAGGAATGGGAGTCAAGGCTACACCCTGACGACCGGGATCAGTGCCGAGAAGATATCGAAAAGCACCTGATGGGAGAAACCCAATCTTATGAGAACGAACACCGCCTGTTGTGCAAGGATGGCAGCTATAAATGGATTCTGGACAGAGGCAGGATCATCAAATGGACTGTCGATGGTAAACCTCTGAGAGCCGTAGGTATGCATACCGACATTTCCCGACGCAAAAGCATGGAGGAGGCTTTCAAACAAAGTGAAGAGGAAAAGTTCAGGACCGTGGCTGATTACACTCACGACTGGGAATACTGGATTAAAGAAGATGGTGTGTTGGCATACATATCACCGTCATGTGAGCGAATCACTGGCTATCCTCCGAAAGCTTTCATAAAAGATCCGGGTCTGATAATGCAAATAGTCCATCCCGATGACAAGCAACTGGTTCAGGAGCATTTCAAATTCCATGAAATTTCTGAACCACACGAATTCGACTACCGAATTGTCACCAGATGGGGTGAGACCCGCTGGATTGGCCATAGCTGTCAACCGGTTCGCAACAAACACGGGGTCTATTCGGGAAGGAGAGTCAGCAACAGGGAAATTACAGATCGAAAGCTGATGGAAGAAGATCTTAGACAAAAGACGGCGGATCTCGAACGAAGTAACAGGGATCTCGAGCAGTTTGCATACGTTGCGGCTCATGACCTCAGGGAACCTCTGGTGGCGGTTGCGGCATACCTCAAGATTGTGGAGAGGCTTTCCAAGGGACTTCTGGACGAAAATGGATGCAAATGCGTTTCAAAAGCGCTGCATCTGGCGCTTCGCATGGACGCGATGCTTCAGGGACTTCTCTCCTATTCCAGGATTACTACTTCAGACAGTCCACCTGAACCGACTGACGCCAACACCTGCCTGTCAGAAGCGCTGTCAAACCTGGGGTTCTCCATAAAAAAATGTTCAGCCGAAATTACCTCTGACAGTCTGCCGACAGTAAGAATGGATTCGACCCATCTGGTTACCATCTTCCAGAATCTGATTGGTAATTCAATAAAATACAGAAGGACAGATCCGGTCAAGATTCATGTCGGCTGCCTGGTCAAAGAATCGGATTACGAATTCTATGTCAGCGACAATGGAATTGGCATATCCCCGCCCTACCTCGACCGAATCTTCGGGATGTTCGAGAGAATAAAAGAACTCACCGGCCCTAGTGGAACTGGTATAGGACTGGCTACCTGCCGTAAAATAGTGGAACGATACGGAGGTAAAATGTGGGTGAACTCCGAAATCGGCCTCGGCTCCACTTTTTATTTTAGCCTGCCAAATAAATTATAAAAAACCGGCAAACGTGATCCCAGGTTATAGTCGACCATCCGGAAGAAACATTGACTCACGCGCGTGTTTAGGTTTGTCCCAATTCAATAGATTGTGTATCGAGAATTGGATAAAATAACACACCATGTCAGGACTAATCATATATGTTCATGTTAGTCTAAACGGATACCAGGACAATTCGCACAAACTCCTCATAAGAATCCTTCCCTGCTAAGACTTCCTGGAATCCAGTTTCCTGACAAGGCTGCGTTTATTCAATGGCGTGGCGCCTGTAGTTGTGATACATCTGATGTTACTGAAATATTTGTGATTAAAAACATCTGCGCATCGCTGACTCTACAATTCTAACGAATGCCGGATTAGGGCGTGTGTTCCCGTTCTGGAACCGTCTTGATCGTGGAAGCTCTGATATTGTCCAGGAAAGGTTTGATTAGCACATTAATGCGTCGCCCAAGGCATTTTTGCGCGTCTGTTTCCCTAAGAAATATCATGGACGCTGGTTCATGATACCCAGTTTCTGCTGAAACAATAAAAGCTTATTTTCCCCTGTACCAGCGCCTCCCTGAATAATGTAAAAGTGATGATTCCAGCCTGATCTGATGCTACACTCCAGATCATTCGGACTACGCCTCATTAACATCCAGTTTAAATGGTCAGAGCCTTGTTTAAATGTCTTGCCCAAAAAGAAGCAGGACTCTGGAAATTTTGTTGCTAGCTCCTGCTTCCGATAGTCTCCAAAATCTCCTGAAATTCTTTAAGCTTGATAGGCTTGGCCATGTATCCATCCATGCCAGCTTCCAGACATTTTTCTCTATCACCTTTCATGGCATGCGCTGTCATAGCAACAATCGGAATATGCGACCCGGTTGTTTTCTCCTGCTCCCGAATTATTCTGGTCGTTTCAAACCCGTCCATGTTCGGCATTTGAACATCCATGAGTATCAGATCAAATTTTTCTCTCCTCAACAGTGACAGCGCGTCCAGGCCGTCGGATGCTACCGTTACGATGTGCCCCATCTTCCGCAGCATTGCCGCCGCCAGTTTCTGATTGACTATGTTGTCTTCTGCCAAAAGAATGTTCAATTCTACAGAACCTGTTTTTATTAAGGATGGCGTCAATGGCTCCTTTACAACCTCGTGATTACAGGTTTCGCCCAAAGACCACTGGATGGTTTTACGTAACTCCAATGACTTAATAGGCTTTGTCAAACAATATGAGATGCCGAGGCCGTCCCACTGGGCCATCGGTATGCGATCGCCAGCGGAAGTCAAAAGAATGATGACCAGGGGCTTGAACCGCTGATCTTTTCTTACACGGCTCACGAATTCAATTCCGTCCATCTGCGGCATCATGTAATCAACCAGGAGTAACGAAAAACCGCCCCCTTCCTTGAATTGCTGGTCCAGTTCCGCTAAACCCTCTTGACCGCTAGCCACGCACACCGGGTTCATTCCCCACTGCAGAAGAGTCAGCTCGAGTATGCGTCGATTCGTATCATTGTCATCAACCACAAGAACGTTCAAACCATCCATCGCAGATGTATTTTTTTCGGATCCACATTCAGGGGGTTTTCCCGGAGACACTCCTAACCGGATAGTAAAATGAAAATTGGCGCCTATGTTCACCTGACTGTCTACCCAAACTCGCCCATGCATCATCTGCACGAGTCTGAACACAATCGCTAGGCCCAATCCGGTGCCTCCATATTCTCTGGTCGTTGAGGAATCAACCTGTTCAAAGGCATTGAACACTTTGCTGAGCTTGTGCTCCGGAATTCCTATGCCAGAATCGTGAACAGTGAATGTCAAATCGACCTCACTGTCTGATAGAGATTCCAATGCCACTTCAACCGTAATTTCTCCATGTTGCGTAAACTTGATCGAGTTACCCAATAAATTTATAAGTATCTGCTTCAGTCTACCTGTGTCAGCTACCAGATTGTCGGGGATTTCAGGGGGAACATAGAAAGCAAATTCTAAATCCTTCCTGCCAGACTGCAACGCCATTGTCGTTACTGTATCTGCAAGAAATTCCCTGAGACCAAATTCAGTTGCGCAAAGTTCAAGCTTCCCCGCTTCCATCTTTGAAAAATCCAGGATATCATTGATTATAGTGAGCAAAGAATCAGCCGAGGTTCTCACTGATTCCAGGTATTCTCTCTGCTCGGCTGTTAATTCGGTAGTCAATGCGAGTTCTGTCATTCCTATGACACCATTCATCGGAGTGCGAATCTCATGACTCATGTTCGCCAGGAATTCACTCTTGGCCATGTTGGCCATCTGAGCTTCTGCGGCCAATTTGGTAGCCAGATCAAAACTTTCTGTCAGTCTCCGGTTGCTTTCCTCGGTCTCTTCGCGGGCCTTGTTAACAGCCTGCTCAGCAACCCGGCGCTCTGTCATATCCAGCATCACGCCAACAATTCCTGCATTTTGTCCTGCTGAATCTCTGTAAACAGCCTTGTAGATCATGAAATATCCTGTCGTGCCATCCGGTTTCACCAGTTCAGCCTCGTATGTATGCAAACCTCCCTGCTCAAGAAGTTCTATGTCTTTTTCATGATGAATCTTTCCTGGATCGTAGGGTAGCATGTCCACTATTTCCTTTATCTTGTGACCAATTATGGCGTCTTTGGGAAGACCGGTCATTTGTTCACAGAATGCTTTGTTGCAACCAGTATAAATTCCATCACGATTCATGTAATAAATGGGATTCGGAATGGTATCGATGAGCGTGGACAGAAACTCCAGATTGTTCTGCAGAGATTCCTGATATCGCCTCCGTTCCTCAATCTCGAGTTCAAGCGCCTGTCTCCTGTTTTCCAGCTTTTCCTCAATCCTACCGATAAACACGTAAAAGAATGCTGAAAGACAGGCGCACAGCGCTAAACCAAGCCCGATCACCAAAGCGTTTAACCTCGTCAAAGCTCCAGTAATATCGGATACATCTTTCAGAACAATGATTCGGCCAACGTCGATGTTTTCTGCGTCCATGACAGGTAGAGTCGCAACCCGATAGCTAATTCCATCGAGATCAGCCTGCAGTTCTGCAGATTGTGTGCCCTTGGTCATGCCTAGCAATTTGCCAACAAATGCGGGAGATACCTTAGCGTTCGCGCTGTCAACTATCACATGTTCCGGAATGTCATCCCAGTCGCTGCTGTTTCCAACAATAGACAGACCCTTTTCCCATTTTTCACGTTCAACAAATTTCTTGGAAATTGCTACGATCAATTCTACGTTGAGAGCCTTTGCAACATGAGCTGTCAGGTGTTCTATTTCTTCACCCAGCTCAATGTATCCAATCAGTTTCCCATCGACAATCCAGGGCCTGACGACCCTCAAGGCAAAAGTTCCGTATGGCCCCAGTTCGATACCACTCGAAGTTCGTTGAGAGTCTCTAGCCTGTTTGAAGGTAACCCGATTGATTTGATCACCAAAACTCTCCGGTTTGTGAACTCTCAATACGCATGACCCATCATTGTTGATGAGGTAGAAATGAGTCACCCGGTATTTGGATCGCAAGTTCTCGAATATCGGTCCGGCATAATCCATAAGCCTGGTACGGTCCTTTTCGAGCCACAAGGAGATAAGCTTTCTGTCCTTTTCCAGGAAATCAATCATACTGGAGAGCAGCGTGCCATCACCGCTGATCGATTCCATAAAAAGTGAATCTACCGATCGAATGCGCTCTAACCCCTGAGAAGCAGCCACCTTGGCCTGAAACCAATACATTCCCAGCGCAAAAGTCAAAACCATAAGAACGAAGGAAATTGTTACAGGGATTAAAATTTGCTGTCTGATCCTGTTATTTTCAGAAATCATTGCCATGGTCCCAAAGAGGATTTCATCATCTTCAACTTCCTCAACAGTCGGAGTGAATGCCAATATACCAAGACGGACTCAATACCAATCCAGGTTTGTAGGAAGAGCCACGGTCTAACTGAGTGACAGGCGAGAGAAGACCTGGCTAGCCTGACAAAAAGTTGAGTCGATAGTATACCCTATCTTGGGTCAGTTCGTGATCGTGAAGTTTATCAAGTTTTGCTCTTTCCTGCTTTTAAAAAATAGCTAACAAAAAATAATGTAATTCGAGGCCCTGAACTCCCACCGACCCAGATGTTCAACCTCAAACATTCTTGGCATTATGACGAACAAGACCCTGGTTACAGCTATTTAGAACAACCCGGATCTTACAGAACGCTGTGTGATTCAATTGCGCTGGCTATCCGCCAAAGTGAGCGTCAGTAGGGCGTCCTCCAAGACGATCTGATCATGTATGATTGTCTATATGGTATAGACTAAGGAACATGAAAAAGAATTTGTATCCAAAACCATGTGCCTGTCATAGGATGACTCTCATCTTTTTGTTTGTTCCCTCCAGTGGCCAAGTTGGTTGAGGGTCATCGTGATACCCCATAATTCCAGGATGATGACTTCATGGAGTAGCGTCAAATTCCTTGAGCATTTTTGTGACGGACTCCTCGGCTTGCTCGATTCAGTCATTTAAGCGATTCCCCGCAGTGACTTTGGTTCTTCTTATCTTCGGAGTTTTTTGGATGAATTAGTGGCTTGACTTGGGCATTTCGTTATGTCAATATTGTCACATGCGTCATTTATGACCTAAGTCATGGGTTAAGCATTTTAAGTTTTGTCTCATGGCCTATCTGACATCACCAGACAAATTATGTGACCAGGTTTTACAACTCGAGGTCGTTTTGTGTTTTCTGACTGCTTGCCCACAGGTTCTCTTCCTAAAATCAACCTTCTGCCAAACTCAGTAAATGTAAGGAGGTATTGCGCATGAGCGTAACACGACGAGACTTTTTCGTTATTTCGGGTTTGATTGGGGCTGGAGTGGCCCTATCGAACCTTGGCGTCGACATGGGTCCTGCAAAGGCCTATGCTGCAGAACTCAAAATTGACAAAATGAAGACTGCAAAAGCCACCACATCCGTGTGCTCCTACTGTTCAGTCGGATGTGGCCTGATTGTAAGCACTGATTCAAAGACTGGAAAAATAATCAACATCGAGGGGGACGCGGATCACCCTATCAATGAAGGAGCGTTGTGTGCAAAAGGCTCAGCCCTTTATCAGACAACAGCCGCAAACCCTAGCCGCCTGAAGAAGGTTCTCTACCGGGCGCCTTACAGCGACAAGTGGCAGGAGAAGTCGTGGGATTGGGCCATTTCCGAAATAGCCAAAAAGGTAAAAGCCACCCGTGACGCTGGCTTCATAGAGAAAAACGACAAGGGCCAAGTAGTGAATCGTGTAGAAAACATTGTTCACCTTGGAAGTTCTAACATCGACAATGAGGAGATAGCGGCCTTAAATTTGCTGGTTAGATCCCTTGGGCTTGTATACATAGACCATCAGGCCCGAATATGACACAGCCCCACAGTAGCGGCTCTGGGAGAGTCGTTTGGACGCGGGGCAATGACGAATCATTATATCGACATGAAGAACAGTGACTGCCTTCTGATCATGGGCAGCAACGCCGCTGAAAACCATCCTATCAGCATGAAATGGGTTATGAAGGCTAAGGAAGCCGGCGCTAAAATCATCTCGGTCGATCCCCGTTTCACCAGAACTTCATCAGTAGCGGATTTCTACACATCCTTGAGATCTGGAACCGACATAGCCTTCCTCGGGGGCATGATCTATTACATCATCGACAAGAATAAATACTTCAAGGAATATGTAGAAAATTACACCAACGCTTCATACATTGTAGGGGAAAAATTCGATTTCAAGGACGGCTTGTTCTCGAGTTACAACCCTGAAACCCGGAAGTATGATGCAAAGAGCTGGGCCTTCAAACGTGACGAAAAGGGTGTTCCTGAGAAGGACCCAACTTTTCAGAATCCCAGATGTGTCCTGCAGTTACTAAAGGAGCATTACTCGAGATACACTCCTGAGAAAGTATCTGAAATAACGGGAACCCCGGTTGAAGACCTTCTCAAAGTCTATGAGATGTATTCCTCAACAGGTGTCAGGGATAAGGCCGGAACAGTTCTCTACGCTCTGGGCTGGACACACCACACGGTTGGGACCCAGAACATTAGGGCCAGCGCTATTGTTCAGCTACTCCTCGGCAACATCGGGATCGCCGGTGGAGGCATCAACGCACTAAGGGGACAACCCAATGTCCAGGGATCCACTGATGGCTGCCTGCTATTCCACCTGTTGCCCGGTTATCTGAAAGTCTCCAGAGCATCCCAACAGAACCTGGACGCATATTTGAAGGCCAACACCCCAAAAACTGCTGAGCCTCAGTCTGCAAACTGGTGGCAGAATTATCCGAAATACACCGTAAGCCTACTGAAATTCCTTTACGGGGACAAAGCTACCAAAGAAAATGATTTTGGTTACGCATGGTTACCAAAGGCCGATGACAACAAGACGTATTCCTGGCTAGATATCTTCGATGAAATGTACGCTGGACGCATCAAGGGAATGTTCGTATTCAGTCAGAATCCAGCTGGAAGCTCTCCTAACACCAAGAAGGTAGTGGCTGGGATGTCCAAGCTTGACTGGCTGGTTCATACCAACATTTTCAACAACGAAACAGCATCATTCTGGCACGGCCCAGGAATGGATCCAAAGAAGATCAAGACTGAGGTCTTCCTGCTACCTGCAGCATGCTCGGTCGAAAAGGAAGGAAGCCTCTCCAACAGTGGCCGACTCTCCCAGTGGAGATACAAAGCCGCTAATGGACCAGGCGATACGATATCTGACGGCGAAATGGTCTCAAGGATCATGCTCAAACTGAAGGAACTCTACAAGAAAGATCCTGGAAAATGCCCGGAGGCCATTCTCAATTTGAGATGGGAATTGCTGGACGACAAGAAAAAGTTTGATTCCCACAAGATGGCAAAAGAGACCAACGGCTACTTCCTGGTCGATAAAACTCTCAAAGATCCGTCAGGTAAGGATCTTGAGTTCAAGAAGGGAGATCTTGTCCCATCATTCGCCTACTTACAGGTTGATGGCAGCACATCATGTGGTAACTGGCTATATTGCGGCAGCTACACCAAAGCGGGAAACCTTATGGCCAGACGTGGCAAAGAGGATCCAACAGGTCTGGGGCTTTTCCCGAACTGGGCATGGTGCTGGCCTGTCAATAGAAGGGTGCTATACAACAGGGCATCCTGTGATCCTACGGGTAAGCCGTGGAACCCCAAAAGAGCCGTTGTGGAGTGGAAAGACGGCAAATGGGTGGGCGACGTTCCCGATGGACCGTGGCCACCTATGAGTGACAAGGACAAGGGCAAGCTGCCTTTCATAATGAAACCGGACGGAGTAGCTTTCCTTTATGGACCAGGTTTGGCTGAAGGACCTTTCCCTGAACATTATGAACCTGTTGAAAGTCCCCTGGCCAAAAACATCATGTCCGCCCAGATGAACAACCCGGTCATCAAGATATTCAAGAGCGATCTGGACAAATTCGCTTCCAATGACCCCAATTTCCCTATCGTCTGCAGCACCAACACCATCACGGAACACTGGTGTTCAGGCTCAATGACTCGTTGGCAGCCGTGGCTACTCGAGGCTCAGCCCGAACTCTTTGTTGAAATGAGCCCTGCGCTTGCTCAGGAAAAGGGTATCAAAAACGGTGAAAGAGTTGTGGTGGCCTCAATTCGTGGCGAAGTCGAATGCGCCGCCATGGTCACGCCTAGAATGAGACCCTTCAAGATCGGAGGAAAGACCGTGCATCAGGTCGCAATGCCGTTTGCTTTCGGATGGCTAATTCCAAAGACAGGTAAGGATTCGACCACCAACATCCTGACACCCGGTGTCGGAGATGGTAACACCATGTGCCCTGAATACAAGGGCTTCATGGTCAATGTAAAAAAAGCTTAATGGAGGTGTAAGAAATGTCACAAGGATTTTCAATATTAGTTGACACCTCCAAATGCACTGCTTGCAGAGGATGTCAAATAGCCTGTAAACAATGGAACGAGCTACCAGCCACTGAAACCAAACAGTGGGGAAGCTATCAGAACCCTCAGGACCTGAGCGCTGATACCTGGAAGGTGGTTCGATTTGCCGATGGCGTGGACCCGTCCGGTAAAGTCTACTGGAATTTCTTCTCTGATCAGTGCCGGCACTGCCTCTCTCCCGGATGCATGGCAGAGGCGGAAAAAGGAGAGATCCTTCAGAATGAAGCCACCGGTGCGGTCATTTTCACACCAAAAACCAAAAACCTCGATTTCAAGGCTACCCTGGATGGATGCCCTTACAACATCCCGCGCCAGGACCCAAAATCAAAAGTCATGTTCAAATGCACAATGTGTTTTGATCGCATAACCTCAAACCAGATCCCCGCATGTGTAAAATCATGTCCCACCGGAGCAATGGTTTTTGGGGAACGCGACAAGATACTGCAACTCACCAAAAAGAGGGTTGATGAGTTGAAAAAGGACTTCCCCAACGCCAAGGCCCTAAATGCCGACGAAGTCAGAGTGATTTACGTGGTCAAGGATGACCCCAAAAAATATTATGAGTTTGCGGCCGGGAAATAGTTCCCACGCTTGATTTTGTTGTCACAATCCCATCTGGAATGTTTTCCGGATGGGATTGTTTATCTATGCTGGCCTACACCTCCACGACAGGGTCTGAATACCGGCCCGCTATCGCAACAAAAAGTTTTCAGAATCCCTAATCCGATTTGAAATGACTCACTGGCCCAGAGTTATTGACATTCGTTCATGGTTATGTCATAAACGACATAAGTAAACCTTACGCTGGAAACAGCCATATTAACCAATTCTATTGCTCAAATTCTCTGGGGGTCATATGGATTACAGATTCGTGCGAACAACCTGCCCTTATTGTGGTTGTGGCTGTGAAATGCTTCTCGAAGTCGCTGATGGAAAGCTCGTAGGCGCCTACCCCTCAAAAAGCGGTCCCATGAATTACGGAAAATTATGTATTAAGGGCTGGAATGCTCACGAATTCGTGCATAGCCCGGATCGTCTCACCAGGCCGTTGATCAGGAAGCGCGGTACTTTTCACGAGGTTTCCTGGGACGAGGCTCTGGATTTTACGGCGAGCCGTCTTGCGGAAATCAGGGACAAACATGGAGGCGACAGTCTCTCTTTTCTGACATCAGCCCGTTGTACGAATGAAGAAAGTTATTTGATGCAAAAGCTTTGCCGCGCTGGTTTTGGGGTGAACCACATAGACCATTGCGCCCGTCTCTGACACGCTCCCACGGTGGCAGGACTTGCCGCCTCTTTTGGAAGTGGAGCCATGACGAACTCTATACCTGAGATTGAGGACGCCGATTGCATCTTCCTGATCGGGTCTAACACTACCGAGGCTCATCCCTTGATTGCGCACAGGGTTTTTCGCGGCAAACTCAAGGGCGCCAAACTGATTGTGATTGATCCTCGCAAGATTCAGCTTACCCTGCAGGCGGACATACATTTAAGAATAAATTTCGGTACTGATGTCGCCTTTATCAACGGCTTGATGAAAGCCATAATTGACAACAACTGGCACAATCAGGGCTTTATCGATGAACGAACCGAAGGTTTCGATGGACTGAAACAACACCTCGATAGTTTATCAATAGAGGCATCAGCCAGAATTTCCGGAATCCCGGTCGATGATATCGTGAGAGTCGCCGAAATATACGCGAAATCAGAAAAATCCACCATCCTCTATACATTAGGCATAACCGAGCATTCTCACGGAGTCGATAACGTAAAGTCTCTTGCCAACCTGGCTATGCTCACAGGCCAGATAGGTAGACCTTCGACCGGTGTAAACCCGTTGAGAGGCCAGAACAACGTCCAGGGCGCCTGCGACATGGGAGGGCTTCCCAACGTATATCCCGGCTACCAGGTTGTTACTGATGACGGAGTGCGCGCCAAGTTCGAAGAAGCATGGAATGCCAGGCTATCCAACAAAGTCGGTTACATGATACCTGAGATGATGGAGCGGCTTATTGATGGAAGTATGAAGGCAATGTACATCCTTGGCGAGAATTCCGTCATGAGCGACCCTGACACTAATCACATACGGCATGCATTAGGCTCGGCCGAATTTCTCGTGGTTCAGGACATATTCATGACAGAGACTGCCGAGATGGCTCATGTCGTCCTGCCAGGAGCATGCTGGGCTGAGAAGGATGGAACCTTCGCCAATACCGAGCGAAAAGTTCAGCGTGTTAGAAAAGCTGTTGAACCTCCGGAAGGAACCATGCCCGACTGGAAGGTAATTTCTGAGGTGGGAAGCAGACTGGGTCTAAACATGAACTACTCTTCTCCCTCAGAGATCTATGACGAAATGAGAAGTCTATCCCCGGCCTTTGCCGGTATCAACTATGAAAGGCTTGAGTCAGGTGGCATTCAGTGGCCATGCCCATCTGAAGACCATCAGGGAACCACATTCCTTCATAATGGGAGATTCACCCGGGGCAAAGGTCTGTTCCATATTATTGACTTCAGACCTTCAGAGGAACTGCCCTGCCCCGACTACCCGGTTTTACTCACCACAGGTCGGCGATTTGCTCATTACCATACCCGGACAATGACCGGGAGATGCCCTTCTCTGCACAACGAATTTCCTACACCCAGAGCACAGATCAACATCAGGGACGCTGAGAAAATGGGATTGAAGGACGGTGACATAGTAAAACTATCGTCAAGGCGAGGTGAATTGACCACACCGGTTCAGCCTGGAGACATTGTTCCGGAAGGAGCTGTTTTCATGGATTTTCACTTCATGAAATCCAACCCAAATGTGCTCTTGGGAACATCGCTTGATCCTGTATCCAAGACTCCGGATTACAAGGTTTGCGCAGTAAAAATGGAAAAACTCAATGGAGATGGCACAGAGAAGAATCCCTGAAAATGTGACTTAAACGGACTCTCAATTCCGGGAATCATAGAGGTGAGAGCCTGGAGTTCAGGTTTTTATCAGAGGGCCCCACATCGCAGGGGCCTTCAGGCGCTCCAGGGAAGGTCACTGGATTAATTGGAATTCACTCCGTATTCTGGTGATAAGACAAAATATGGCTCTCTTTATAGTGATATGCATTCACACAAATTGTTTTTACGAATGCTCATTACACCCAAAGTCGGGATACCCTGAGCGATTCCGCTTGATTTTCACAGGCCTGTTTCAAGCTTCACACGGTTCTACAAATGGTCAGCGATAACTCTGAGTCTTCAAATGGAAGCCGGATCTATACCCTTTTGCCATGACGTCTGGCGCCCTGATCAAGTTTTTGGGTTCACCACCGAGTTGTTTTAACACATTCCCTCCAATGGCTCATTCCGTCCGAATGCGCCCCGCAATCATCATCGATTACTCATAGGTAATGGGCATTCAGCGCCATTTAAAGATTTAAGAGTCCAAAAGGCGGATCTAAAACGGGAACTTGGGTAGTAATAAAAATTCTTGACAGGATATTTATATAAGCTATATTCGGAAAAACGGGTTATGTCTTCTTTGACATACACAGGAAAGCCAGAGTAGTTTAAAAAACGAGGTCGTTTTTGGCTTGTTCAAATCAATTGGTAAAATTTCTTTCCATCCAAGGACGCTCAGTGCTTGCACAGTGACAAAAACAGGGGATAGCGAATGAGGTATGCAGAGACAGGGTACAATCTGGAAATCGATCTGGCCCGTGGGAGTGTAGAGAAAGTGGCCTCTGATCCGAGATTGACGGAGCTTCATCTGGGAGGCCTGGGAACCAGTGTAAAGATGCATTATGACAGGGTCCCTCCCGAAACTAAAGCGTTTGACAAGGAAAATCTCTTGATTGTCAGTTCCGGTCTTCTGAATGGAACTCCGGCATTCAGCGCTAACAGGACATTGTTCACATTCATTTCACCTCAGTCAGACCTGCTCGCTTACCCCATGATGGGCGGCTTTTTCGGGGCCGAGATGAAGTACGCCGGCTACGACAAGATTGTTCTGCGGAATAAATCTCCCAAACTTGTCTACATCTGGGTACACAACGACAAGGTGGAAATCCGCGACGCCACTCACCTCAAGGGCAAGGGCGCTCTGGAGACGCAAGATCTGATAAGAGAGGAGCTTAGGCAGCCACGCGCCCAAGTTGCTGCGATCGGTCTGGCGGGAGAAAATCGTGTTTTCACTGCCTCGATCGAGCAGAGCCGATCCAGTGCGAGCAGGCTGGGTGGAGGCGCGATCCTCGGCGACAAAAATGTCAAGGCCATCGCTGTCCGGGGGACAAAGGACTTGAACCTTGCCAGAGGCGACGAGTTCATGAAACACATGGCGGAAGTGACTGAGTACGTGAACTTCCGCAACACTAATCCCATACCTGATGTCATGACGATCCTGTCGGGAATCGGCTCGCCACAGGAAATGAAGCACACCGATGAAAAGTGGCATACCGAAAACTTCATGTGGGGTAACGCCAGGACACGCCGCAGAGATTTCTGGAGCAAGCCCAACGAGGAGAATTGGACCAATACCCAGCTGGAGGCTGTTCAGAGACTGATAAGCTGTTTCAACTGTCCGCAGCAGTGCGGGGCGCTCGTCGCCGCAGCGAACGACGGTCCAAGGTACATGATGAAATGCTTTGGGAAGCTTACTTACTCAATGGCCGCTTACGTGGATGACCTTGGCTTTAATTTCAAAATTCTGCAACGGGCAACCGAATATGGTGTCGATTCTTTCTCTACGCCTCAGATTCTCGCTTTTGCTGTCGAACTCTACGAGGAAGGAATCCTGACCGACAAGGATTTCGAAGGGTGTCCCAAAGACAGGGAAGGACGCTTTAACTGGCTTTTGGATCGTGTCGCCAGGCGAGAGGGCATTGGTGACATCCTGGCGGACGGCGTTTATTACGCGGCACGTAAGATAGGTAAAGGAGCTGAGAAATTCGACCACAACACCATTAAGAAACATGAGCAGCTACCGCTCAAGCTCGGGATGCTGGATCCGATCTACTACCTTATGTACTCAACCAATGAGAAAATCAGCATCACCCAGATTGAAGGAAACTTCCCACAGGCGGCCTTCCCCACAAGAGAACAGAGAGAAGCCTTCGTGAAGGATTGGCCACAGGTTCCTGATGACAGGTTCAAGGATTTCGTACTGAATTGGGAGCCTAGAGGGGACAACTCCATACCCTACTACCCCACTCCTGACATGTGTTCCGAAATCGTTGACTGGATGGAAATGCTCCACAACATTGATGACGCTTTGGGGTTGTGCGCAGGCATGGGCTCTTTCTGTCTCAAGCCGCCTTATCACATACACAACTATCCCAAGCTCATTTCATCGGCCTTGGGCATGGACATCGACGAGGCCGGTCTGAAGAAGATAGTTAACAGGAGCCGAAACCTGCATCGCGCTTTCAACAACATGAGGGGCATGAGACGCGCAGATGAAAAACCGCCCGAAGATCACTGGAAGAGAAGGTTCCCGGAACTGGAGGAACAACTTCTCTCAACCTATTACGCATTCAAGGGATGGAACATGGATGGTGTTCCGACAAGAGAGAGGCTGATGGAGCTGGGTCTCGGCTATGTAGCCGATGAACTCGAGAAAAGGGGGATCTTGAAAGTTGGCCAAAACTAAGAAAACAATAAAGACGATCAGGATAGACGCTGACAAGTGCAATGGCTGCAGGGCCTGCGAAATAATATGCTCAGCTTATCATGCTGAACCAAAGTATAGCTCCGTCAATCCAGCCAGGTCACGCATCCAGGTTATGAGTTACCGAATGAAAAACATCTGGCTGCCGGTATTCGCAGGAGAGCATGCTTCAGCGGAATGTATGGGCAGGAATACTTATGTCATTGACGGCAAGGAATATCCCGAATGTGATTTCTGCAGGGCCGCTTGTCCCTCCAGAGACACCTTCAAGGAACCGGATTCCGGCCTACCACTCAAATGTGACATGTGCGAAAGCGATCCCCCTCTTGCTGTGCCAAAATGTGTTGAGAAATGCCTTAACAACGTCCTGATATACGAAGAGCGCGAAGAAGAAGTTGAAGAAGAAATCAGGTCTGAAGATGTTCATCTGGGAATTCAGGCCATGATAGACAAGTATGGATTAAACAAGGTGCTTGACACCGTTTCAAGGATTTCCATTTCCAAGAGAGGCTGATATATTAGAGTAGACTGAGTCGTCAGAGTTCGGTGTATCCTCCGAGGTAAAGTCATTGAACATCAAAGTCAGGAACAATCTGTGGCAAGTTGGCGGCAGAGGGATAACCGATCCCTCTGACGCAGCTGTCTACCTGATATCATTCGGATCCAGGGCTGCGCTTGTTGACGCCGGAACCGGTCGGGATCATGAGCAGTTGAAGAAAAACATCGAGAGATGCCTCCAAACGGATGTTGTACTGGAATATCTGCTATTGACCCACTGTCACTTCGATCACACAGGTGGAGCTCAGGCCATCAGGCAGGCTTTCGGCTGCAAGGTGGTGGCTCACCAATTGGACGCTGCATACCTTGAATCCGGAGATGACGTTGTCACAGCCGCATCGTGGTATGGAGATCAAATGAGGCCACTGGTCATTGACATAAAATTGACAGGGGCTGAAACGGTTATAAAAATAGGAGATGGCGAGATAAAAGCGCTTCATTGTCCCGGCCATTCTCCCGGATCGGTCGTCTACACTACACGGATTGATGGTGAGCTGATCCTGTTTGGGCAGGATGTTCACGGTCCGCTCCACTCGGATTTACTCTCCGACGAAGAACTCTACATGGATTCATTGGCCAGACTCATAAAGCTTGACGCCGATATTCTGCTCGAAGGACATTTCGGGATCATAGAACCGAAACGGGAAGTTTGGGAGTTCATTGATTCCTGTATAACCCCACGCCCCCAACCATGCAGGTGTTAATGATCTGTTCCAGGAACCTGATTACGGGCAATCTGGTATTCATCGGGCCTCATTCCTTTCCAGGCCGTACTTACTCGATCAGAGATGTCTCTTTGTCTGGCAGATCATTCCAACCCTGGCTGTGTGGACTGCTGGACGTCCAGGAGGTCCATTGTCACTAAAGATTAGGGAAAATCTCTGGCAGGTTGGCGGAATTGGCATCACTGATAAATCTGACGCTGCCGTGTTTCTTTTAGTGTCTGGGGGCAAGGCGGTTCTGGTTGATGCGGGAAGCGGGCGCGATCATGCTGGTCTTAAGAGAAACATTGATGAGTGCCTTGGACCTGACGCCAAACTGGAATACCTCCTCCTCACGCATTGTCATTTCGATCACTCAGGTGGGGCGTCAGCTATTCGGGCTGAATATGGATGCGTCATAGCAGCCCATGAACTCGACGCAGCTTACCTTGAATCAGGAGATGATCGTGTAACCGGCGCTCCTTGGTACGGCGGCCAGGCGGAGCCTTTTGTAATAGACATAAAGTGGTCTGGATCAGAATATTCCTTCAACATCGGAGACACCGCAATAAGAGCGATTCACTGTCCGGGGCACTCACCCGGATCAGTGGCTTATTTGACGGAACTGAACGGAGAACTGGCGCTGTTCGGATCGGATATCCACGGGCCCTTGCACAAGGATCTACTCTCCAATGAAGAAAAGTACCTCGACTCGTTGACCAGGCTAATGGATCTGGGCGTTGATCTGCTTCTGGAAGGACATTTCGGGGCTATTGAGCCTAAAGAAGAGGTTGAAGCTTTCATCGAACAGTGGAGGTCTCCTATTGGTGTTTCGCATTACGCAGTTCTGTATGCTCCTGACGATTGGGACATCAGACGCAGTAAGTCAAAAGCTGACCAGGATACCCGGTGATTTATCACGTTTATTGCTTGTCCCTGACTAGGACGCTACAGAATTATTGGTTATTACTCACAGATCTCTAAATTGTGCTGGCTGGAAGAACTTTGAGCGGATCTATCGACAAAAGAACAGCGGGGAAGAAGCGTCGGGTAATTTGCGGCATTTGTCCGGCCGGCTGCTGGATTGAAGCCCATTTCGATTCAAACGGAAAACTTTGCGAAACCCGACCGGATCCGGAATCGGAACTCGGCATGATATGCGAGATAGGCGCTAACTCCCCTCAAATTGTCTACTCTCCAGATCGCCTGCTCCATCCGCTGCTTCGTTCAGGTCCCAAGGGTAGCTATGAGTTCAATCGCATATCCTGGGATCAGGCCTTCGATGTCATGGTTTCCCGTCTACAATCCATCAAAGAACTCTACGGACCTGAAACCACGGCTATTTACACTGGTAGAGGGAGTTTTGAGCTTTCTGAGTGCGACGTTTTTCAGCCCAAAGGCGCAGCGGTATCGTCGGCCTCAAGCGTTCTGTTCCCATTTGGTAGCCCTAATACCTTGGGTGTAGGCGCCTTGTGCTACGTCTCATTCGCAATGATCGCTCCACACGTCACCGCAGGGGGCATGATGATCAACATGTTCTCGGACATCGAGAATGCTGAATTGATCGTCGTATGGGGCGCCAATCCTGCCACGGACTGTCCACCGATGGATTTCAACCGGATAATGAGGGCCAGGAGTCGTGGGGCTGAGGTTGTTGTCATAGATCCCCGTAGAAACGGAACTGCTGTCGCTGCTGAAGCGGAATGGATCCCGATAAGACCTGGAACCGATGGAGCGCTTGCCCTGGCGCTTTGCTCGGTTCTCATAGAAGAAGAACTCCAGGAAGAGCGCTTTATCCGGGAATGGACTCATGGGTTTGAGGATTTCGCAAGGTATTGCCAGCATTTTCGTCCGGAAGTTGTGGAGTCTGTCACAGGTGTTCGAGCTGACACGATCCGTCGGCTGGCCCACCGGATAGCCTCCGCTAGAGGCGCCTCACCTGTAATGTATAGCGGCCTCGAATACAGCGATAGCGGTGTCCAGGCGATTCGCGCCACATTGACCCTCTGGGCTCTTGCAGGCCAGCTCGATGTACCGGGTGGACGCTGTTTCAGCATGAGGGAAAACCAGTTCCCGATGAACAGGGAAGGACACATTCCAAATCCAGATGTGAGAAAAGCATTGGGACGGGATCGTTTCCCGGTCTACAGCCACTATCGTGGGGAATCTCATGCGATTTGCCTTCCTGATTCGGTACTCAATGGAAAACCCTATAAGATAAGGTCGCTGATCATAGAGGGCGGTTCAATAATAACAGCATGGCCCCAGCCCGATATATGGCGAAAGACACTGTCCGCTCTGGATTTCCTTGTGTGTATTGATCGTTTCTTTACAGCCGACGCAGCTTACGCCGACCTTGTCCTACCTGCCACGACGTATTATGAGATTGAGTCCTACATGACTTATGGACCCTTGTTCCGAATACGTGACAGAGTCATTGATCCTGTGGGAGAGGCCAGGCACGGATTCTTCATCCTTGCTGAACTGGCCAAACGCCTTGGCTACGGAAACCTGTACCCCCAGAATGAGGAAGCGCTCCTCAGGCATGCGCTCAAGCCGGCAGGTCTGTCATTAGAAGAGGTTCGTGGCTCGGGTGGATTGGCCCGGGTTCCAACTGTCATGATGGAATACCGAAAATGGGAGAAGGGTCGGCTTAGAGCGGATGGCAAACCCGGTTTTGACACACCAACCGGGAAGTTCGAGATAGCCTCCACCATTCTTGAGGAGCATGGTTATGAGGCGCTGCCTGTTTATACAGAGCCCAGGGAAGGACCAGTTGCTCGACCCGATCTTGCGAAAGATTATCCTTTGATATTCACTTCAGGCTCAAGGGTCACGTCCGATTTTCGTTCGCAATTCCACAACATACCTGAATTGCTCAGAAAACAGCCAGAACCTGCTGTTACTCTGAATTCGTCCGACGCTGCCCGGCGAGACATCAGAACTGGTGACCTTGTTGATGTTGCCAGTCCACGGGGCGCTGCCAGATTCCGGGCCTATGTTACCGACAACATAATGGAAGGCGTGGTGGACGCTGCAATGGGCGGAGGAGGCCCGGTTGGTCCTCAGGAGTGGCGAAACTGTAACGTCAATGACCTGACCGACTTGCAACATTATGATCCTGTCTCCGGATTCCCTGTATACAAAGCCTTACTGTGCGAGGTTAGAAAGGTTGAAGGCGCAGCCGGGTCGCTCCAGCACGTGCGATACAATGAACTTCATTCCCAGCAATCCACACACACTGCTCCAGAAAGCGCCACGGACAGGCGCCGGATCTATCTCGACCATAACGCCACCACACCCATGGATCCTGAAGTCCTGGAGACAGTGGCCAGGATTAACGAGAAGCGCTTTGGAAATCCTTCCAGTATACACTCCGCAGGGAACGAGGCCCGTTTCATTGTTGAATCGGCAAGACGTAATGTGGCGCAGTTGCTTAACTGCACGGCCCGCAGGATAGTGTTCACCGGTGGTGGTTCCGAGGCGAACAATCTGGCCATTAAGGGTGTAGCTTACGCTAATCGCATGCGTGGCAACCACATAATAACGTCATCCATTGAGCATCCCGCAGTGCTGATGCCCTGTGACTGGCTTGAGAGCCAGGGATTTCAGGTCACCAGGCTATCTGTGAACGAGGAGGGATTGGTCTCACCATCGGATTTAGCCTCTGCCTTTAGCCCTGAAACTATACTGGTCAGTATCATGGCGGCCAATAACGAAACAGGCGCTCTGCAACCGATTGCGGAATTGGCAAGGATATCAAGGGAACACGGCGCCTTATTTCACACCGACGCAGTGCAGGCGGTGGGCAAGGAGCCGATTGATGTCGAACAACTGGACATTGATCTACTTACCCTGTCTGCGCACAAGCTCCATGGTCCGAAAGGGATTGGGGCGCTGTATGTTCGTAAAGGGGTGAGGCTCGATCCCCTGGTTCACGGTGGCAAACAGGAACAGGGTCTGAGAGCGGGAACTGAAAACGTATCCGGAATTGGGGGTTTGGGAAAAGCGGCAGAGCTTGCTATCCAGAGACTACCGGTCATGGAAAGGATTCGTATGTTGCGAGATCGCCTTGAGTACCTGATCAGAATTATTGTTCCTGGAGCCGTTCTCAATGGTCCGAAGATTGCGCGACTTGCGAATACTCTGAATATGACACTGCCCGGTATACGGGGCGAGTCTGTAGTAATGGCCATGGATCAACTTGGTGTGGCCATCTCGTCTGGTTCGGCCTGCCGAGCCGGGGAGCCGGAGCCTTCACACTCTCTGCTGGCCATGGGACTTACAACCGGGATGGCCCATTGCTCGCTCAGGTTTTCACTGGGTTGGAACAACACGCAACAGGAAATCAACCTCACTGCGGAATTATTGGCAAAAATACTTAATGATACTGCGACAGGGGTTCGTTTTGTCCCTTGTAGATAATTACTGTCAGGCATGCGGCCGAAACATTTTTTGGGAGGCTGTTTTTTATGAAAGTGTCTTTAGCTCGAAGTCAATTTGTAAATAGATTGGTTGATTCCACAGTTGCGGATATCATCGATGGCCTAATGGCAGATCAGAAAGTTATCGCCAGCAAATATTTCTACGACGAAAAAGGCTCCGAACTCTTCGAAATGATTTGTGAGCTTCCGGAATATTACCAGACCAGGACCGAGCTCGGATCGCTCTCAAAACATGTAGATGAAATTGTTCAAGGTTTTCGCAATGGGAATCTGATAGAACTTGGGTCAGGCTCCAACAGGAAGGTTCGGATACTTCTGGAAGCCCTTGGTTCTAACCCGTTACAGGAAATATGTTACATGCCCGTCGACGTTTGTCACGAGGCGTTGATCAAATCATCCCGGGAGTTACTGCGCCTCTTTCCGGGCATCTTCGTTCAACCAGTGATTGCAGACTTCACTAAAGACTTCAAGTGTTTGAATAGTCATGGGAAAAAGCTCATAATGTTTTTCGGAAGCACCATCGGAAATCTGGATGAGTCTCAGGCATCCGTTTTATTGGGAAATGTTTCCAGGAGCATGAATCCTGGCGATCATTTCCTTGTCGGGCTGGACATGGTGAAACCTGCCGAGATACTTGAGGCGGCATACAATGATTCTAGAGGCATAACAAGGCAGTTCAACAAGAACATCCTCAGAGTAATCAATCGGGAAACCGGATCCGATTTCAAACCCGATCTATTTGAACATATTGCCTATTTCAATGAACGCTGTGATCGGATTGAAATGCATCTTCGGGCTCTGAAAGACCATGTGGTTCGGATACCACAGTCTGAATCATCCTTTTTCATCAGAAGGGGCGAAACAATTCGCACCGAGATTTGCCGAAAATTCGCTAAAGACACCGCAGAACAAATGTTTGAACAGGCGGGCATGCGTATCAACCGCTGGTACACAGATTCGCGTGGCTGGTTTTCCCTTGTGGAGGTAGCGCTCACCCGTTAGTGACCCGGTCATCACTCTCGTGTGCAACAGACGGACTATTTTATCATTAGCCCCCATGATATAAGTGAAATGTGGGCCGGTGAAGGCCCGAGCTTCAGGGAGGGGTTTCTATGCAGGCACGCATGAACAAATTTGAGAAAATTTCCGAGGCGAGAGACATTCTGGGGTTACCCGAAACGGCAACTTTGGCCCAGATCAAGACATCTTACCGAAATCTGCTGACCAAATGGCATCCCGACAAAAACTCGGAAGATCAGGGTAAATGCGCTGATATGACTCGGAAGATCATTGCGGCGTATGAAACGATCATGGATTACTGTGGGAATTATGAATACTCGTTTACAAAAGAGATGGTCAATAAGAGCCTCTCCCCTGAAGAGTGGTGGACAGAACGTTTTGGAGATGACCCAATATGGGGAAGAGCCAGAAAATCAGGATGATAATGATTCCAACATGGTCGTTGACCATTACCTTCAGTAATTATGTTTCCGCTGTTGAACGATTCCTAAAATGTTTTTGTCAACTGGCTTTTGCTAAGTGAGATGATCGATACGCGCAGCCCTTGGGGAAGACTCAGGGTCCTCGAAAAGCTGATGTTTCTATGCGGTGGTCAGTCTTGATGAAGGTCGCTCGTTCGAGATTGGTGAGGAAAGCGGCAGGTTCGCCATGTCGCGGCGCATCTCTCAGGCGCATAATGTTGAGAAGTGTCATACATCCAGGGGAACATCTCGCTGAAGATCTGGAAGAACTCGGCATAAGCGCTGCGAAGCTTGCTCGTCAGTTCAGTGTTCCCACCAACCGTGTGACGGAAATCCAGATAGGCCGTCGCTCCATACCCGGGAACACAGCTTTGCGTTTTGGACATTTCTCCGGAATTAGTCCGGACTTCTGGATAAGCCTGCAAAAAACTCTATGATTTCAGACTGGCCAAAACAAGTAAAACCCTGCCAACATCCTCCAGGACGGGAGAAAAACGGTTACAGCCTTTAAATTAGTGAATGTGAC